>JAFQQM010000001.1 GCA_017410585.1 Clostridia bacterium | reverse complement strand
TGCTTCGCAAAAATCCACCTCCCTCGTCAGAGGGAGGCATAACATAAAACACTTTCTGCGTCTGCCTTTGATCTCTACGATTTCTGTTCATCGGTAAACCTCTTTTGAACCACGCGACTATCGCGTGGTTTTCGTTTACAATAAAATCCCGCAGACTATCAAATAGTCTGCGGGATTTTTGTTTTACAGTTCCACGCTGTTGAGCCAAGCGATGGCGGCGTTTAAGCCGTCCTCATCCAACGGAAAGAGGGAGCGCTGCCACAGCGACTCATCGGTTGCCTCGCGGCAATAGGGACCCGGCCAAGCAGTGACCAACAGTTCCTTTGGCTTTTTGATCGGGTTGCCGTCTGCATCTTTCAGCACCGGCTCAATGGCAAAGCGCAGGTTGCCGTCCGAACCGGTCAACGGATTTTTATTTTCGTAGTACAGCGGTTGGCGAAAGTCTTTACGCAACAGCATCAGCCTTCCTCCTTTACCACGATGGCTTCATTCTCCACCGTTAGGTGCAAAGCGGTCGGTTGATTTTCCCAACGCTCTACCAACAACAGGGCAACCGGATCTTCCACATAGCGGCGAATGGTGGCGCGCAGATCGCGTGCACCGCGTTTGCCGCCGGTGGAACGAGCGGTCAGCCACTCTTCCACCGCGCTATCCCAAGTAAAGGCAATGCCCTTGTCAGACAGCGGCAAAACCAGTTCCTGCAACATCAGGCGGGAGATTTCCAACATAGTACCCCCGTTTAGCGGATCGAAGCAGACGATCTCGTCCACACGGGCGATAAATTCGGGGCGGAGGAACTCGGAAAGGGCTTTCATCGCTTTATCGCGGGAGCCTTCCTGCGAAGTGCGGCCAAAGCCGAGCAGATTTTCGGTGGTGGTACTGCCGGCGTTGGAGGTCATCACGATAACCGTATTTTCAAAGTTGACGACGCGGCCATGGGAATCGGTGACGCGGCCTTCGTCCAAAATCTGCAACAAAATATTCAGCACGTCGGGGTGTGCTTTTTCGATCTCGTCAAACAGCACCACCGAGTACGGCTTGCGACGCACCTTTTCGGTCAACTGGCCGGCCTCGTCATAACCGACGTAGCCGGGAGGCGAACCGAGAATACGGGAAGCGGCATACTTTTCCATATACTCCGACATATCCAGACGGATAAGCGCATCCGGCGTATCAAACAGTTGGTCGGTCAGCACCTTGACCAGTTCGGTCTTACCGACACCGGTCGGTCCGACAAAGATAAAGGACGCCGGACGGCGGCGGGGCGAGATCTGCACACGGGTGCGGCGGATGGCGGCGGCGACCAGTTTGATCGCCTCATCCTGACCCTTGATCTTTTCGCGAAGAGCGGTCTCCAGACCCGCCAGTTTGGGCAGGGTGCTCTCCTGTACCTTGGCGGCCGGAATGCCGGTCCACAGTTCCACCACGTGTGCGAGGTCATCCTCGGTGACCGGTGCTTCGGTGGCGGCGACTTTGATCTCCTCCGCCTGCTGTTGCACCCGCATCAGTTCACTACGCACCTGCGACAGCGTTTCGTAATCCACCGTTTCCGCTTCGGTCTGGGCCAGTTCGTCTGCCTGCAATTTGGCAATTTCTTTTTGCATTTCCGCATACGCATCGGCGGTCTTATTGCGAAGTGCCGCGGCGGCGCACGCTTCGTCGATCATATCGATGGCTTTATCCGGCAGGAAGCGATCGGTGATATACCGTTCCGACAGCGCCACCGCGCGGCGGACGATCTGTTCGGACAGTTTAACACCGTGGAAGGTCTCGTAGAAGCCACGGATACCGAGTAACATCTCGGTGGCATCCGCAATGGACGGTTCCTCCACCGTGACCGGTTGGAAGCGACGTTCCAACGCCGCGTCTTTTTCGATATACTTGCGGTATTCCGAGAAGGTGGTGGCGCCGATGACCTGAATCTCACCGCGGGACAAGGCCGGTTTTAAGATGTTGGCGGCGGACATACTGCCCTCCGAATCGCCGGTACCGGACAGCGTATGCACCTCGTCGATAAAGAGGATGATGTTGCCCTCGGCACGCACTTCGTCAATAAGACCTTTGATACGGCTTTCAAACTGACCACGGAACTGCGTACCGGCAACCAGTGCGGTTAGATCCAGCAGGTGGATCTCCTTATTCCGCAAGCGGTAGGGCACGTCACCGGCGGCGATCCGCAGGGCCAGTCCCTCGGCAATAGCGGTCTTACCGACACCCGGTTCACCGATAAGGCAGGGGTTATTCTTGGTACGGCGGGAGAGGATCTGCACGACGCGGTAGATCTCACGGTCGCGGCCGATGATGGTATCGATCTCGCCGATGCGTGCTTTTTCGGTCAGATCGGTGCAGTACTGCGACAGAAAACGGCGCTTGGGCGGTTTTTCGCCCTTCCCTTCCCCTTTCTTGGGAGCGGACTTACCGGTCGGGTTACCGCCGAACAGCGCCCGCATAAACGGCGGGAAGGTGGCCGCACCGCCGGGCTTGAACGCATCGCCGTTATCGGTGATCTCGGCGGTGGCGTCCTCGCCCTCCACCTCTTCGGGGAGTTCCTCCCCTGCTGTCATCGACTGCATCATATCGTCAAGCTGACCGGACATCTGTTCGAGGTCTTCGTCGGTCAGACCCATTTTTTCCATCAGATCGTTGACCGGCTTGATATTGAGTTCGCGGGCGCAAAACAGGCACAGACCGTCGTTGGCGGTGGCGCCGTCCTCCATACGCGTGATAAATACCACAGCCGGACGCTTTTTACAACGGGAACAAATCATTGAGTAATCTCCTTAATATCGTGGGTTTTCTTTGCGTCGCTACGGAGACGGCAGAAGGTACGGCAGTAGCCGGCAAACGCGGCGATCATCGCCAGCGCGACCAGCACGATCAACGTATACAGCAACGCCTGCGGCATCTCAGGGAAGACAACGATAGCCACCATCACCACGTAAAACAGCACCGTGCTGATCTTACCAAACCATTCGGCGGCGTGTACCTTCACGTCGGTGCGGAGTAGCAGCAGACCGCCGATACCCTGCAACAATTCCTTAAGGACCACGATGCCGACCAGCCAACGCAACGGCGGAATTTTAATGGCCAAACTGACGATAACGGCCACTTGCGTGAGCTTGTCCGCGATCGGATCAAGCAGTTTGCCGATCTCCGAGATCTGGTTGAAGTGGCGGGCGATCGCACCGTCAAACAGATCGGTCAAGCCGGACAGAGCCAACAGCAATGCCGGAACCCAGATCGGCTGATCGGTCAGGTAGGTTGCGACGATCGCCGGAATGAGTGCTAAGCGAAACAAGGACAGCACGTTGGGGATCGTCCACTCCCATTTGATTTTCGTCATTGGAAATACACCTCTATTGTACGCAAAATGCAAAAAATTATTTGACAAAAGAAAGAATGGTCTCAACCAGCGGTTGGATCAGGTGGGTCTGTTCATACACGGCAGGCGTCAGCACCTCCGGCCAGACCGAAGCCGCACAGAGTGCATACACCCCCAGCGACAGCAGGCAACCGGAAAATACGCCGTCCACTAAACCGATCAGTGCACCCACCAATTGATCGGCGGTACGCAACAGCGGTAAGCGGAACAGTTGACCGATGACGGCGGTCAAAATCCGCAACAGAATGGACAGTACCGCAAATAACGCCACACCGGTCAGCAACATCACCAGCGGGGTCTGCGACGGCGGATGCGGGATCGCATCGGCCACCGGCGCGGTCAAAATGATCGAACCGATAACGGCCACGATCCACGATATCAGACCCATCAAGGTGCGGAAAAAGCCACGCTTCCACGCCGCCACGATGGACAGCACGAAGACGGAAATGACGGCAATATCCCATACCGTATTCATAAAAAAGGCCTCCTGTCGGATGATCAGTAATCGACCGCGACCATCTGGGTCAGGCCCAACACGATCGCCTGATCCTCAAAGCAAGCAACGCGCAAGCCATCGCTGTGGCGACCGAGATCGGTCGCGCCTTTGTCGCTTACGTATTGCAATGAGTCGGAACTTAAGACGCAGAAACCGCCATCCGCGTTACCGGCCAACCAACGGCCGGTGCCGCTGTACGGCGTGGAATGGATGCAATCGCCGCTGTCATTATACACGGACAGTTCGCCGCCATCAGCCGAGCCGTAACCGGAAAGCAACAGGCCGAGGCGGTTTTTGGAAACGGCGTAGCCGATCAATTGGTCGGATTCATACGAGATGACACGATCTTCCAACGTCTTGGTATCCACCAGCAACGCACCGGAATCGCCAATGGCATAAACCTTACCGCCCGGAAGCAGTTCCACCGCAAAAAACAGCGTATCGGTCATTAGGAAGCGGGCAGGTGCCGCATCGGTGGTGATGTCCATCACCAGCAGTTCGGACTGCAGACCGCCGCCGGAGGTGGTGGTACCGATCAGCGTCATCGTATTCTTTTGGATGCTCACCCCCATCACCAAGGTGGAGGCACTGGACCAATGGTACTTTTGTTTACCCTTGCGGTCGTACACCCAAACCTCCGATTGATAGGAGGCGGATTCCAGCACCACCGCGATGGAACCGTCATCCGACACCGATGCCGCCACGATGGTATCCGGCATCTCCAATTCCAGTAAGGTACGGGAGACCGTTTCCAAGCGGAGGCGGTGACCGCCGATCTCGGAGATCAAGGCGTATTTGCCCGCCACCGATAAAGACGGCTGGGCATAACTGCAAGGGCGACGCACCGTTTCGCCGGCGGTCTTGTTGTACATCAGCAGATAGTCGTCGGTCATCACCGCCAGTTGGTGGCCGACCGCTTCCATATCCCGCACGGTATTACCCTCGATCTCACGGGGAAAACCGTCACCGACGTCGCCGCCGGTCACCTGCAGACGGATCCACGTCCACACGTATTCGGGGTTGGTGACGTCCCAGTTGGCGATCACCAGAGCGGCCACCAACGCCACCACCGTCAACACCGCCACACGGATCAACGTGCGACGTTTGCGACGGCGTTTCTTTTGACTGCGACCGGAGCGGACCTCTTCTTCCTGTTCCCCCCTATCGGCCGGATCGGCGGTGGGAACGACCTTTTTACGGCGTTTGATGAGAATATCTTCCTGACGTGCCACGGTCATTCCTCCTTTTGGTTGAAATCGTAAAATACCTGCGATAGGATCAGTCCTTCGGCAGGAGCGGTACGTCCCGCCCGTTGGCGGTCACCGGTCGACAAGGCGGCGGCAATATCCGCCGGCGTGCGCTTGCCGTCCGATAGGTCGACCAGCGTACCGATCATAATACGCACCATATTGTACAGAAAACCGTCCGCCTCCACCGTGAAGGTGAGCATCTCCCCTTCGCGGGTCACTTCGGCGCGGGTGACGGTGCGGACGGTGTCCTCCACCGAACTGCCCGCCGAGCAAAAACCGGCGAAATCGTGGGTGCCGACGTACAGCGACGCGGCGGCGTTCATCGCCCGCTCATCCAGCGGGCGGTTGAGTTGCCAAGCGCGATCTTCCCATAGCGGGTGGCGTTGGCGACCGTTCCAAATGCGGTAGACGTAGCGTTTACCGCAAGCCGCATAGCGGGGGTGAAAGTCACTCGGCATCTCCTGCACCGCGTACACCGAAACGGTACGCGGCAGGTGAGCGTTTAGGCCGGCCAGCAGTTTTTCGCCGCGTAGCGGGCAATCGGTATCAAAGGTACAGCAGAACATTTCCGCGCTGACGCCCGCGTCGGTACGGGAGCAACCGATGACGCCGGAACGGACGCCGGTCAGTTTTTCGATGGCGTCTTGCAGCGTCGATTGCACCGTGACGGCATTTTGCTGCACCTGCCAACCGTGGAAGGCGGCGCCGTTATAACGCAATGTCAGCATCAGGCGGGTCATAGCGGAAAGTCCTTTCGTTAAATTAAAGCGGATGGCAACAGCAGGTTGCAGAGGATCATCGCCGCAAGCAAGGCGGCTGTGGCCAGCAGGTAGCACACGTCCGACCGGCGAACGTGCAACTGTTTCATACGGGTGCGACCGTCTCCGCCGTGGTAACAGCGGCATTCCATCGCGGTCGCCAGATCGGCGGCACGGCGGAAGGACGAGACCAACAACGGAATGAGGATGGGCACCAACGCACGGACGCGTTGCAACAGGTTGCCGCTTTCCAGATCGGCACCCCGTGCTTTTTGGGCGGACATAATTTTGTCCGTTTCCTCCATCAGCGTCGGAATAAAGCGCAACGCGATGGTCATCATCATCGCAATCTCGTGTACGTTGATGCGGATCACGCGTAGCGGAGACATCAGGCGTTCCATCGCATCGGTCAGCGTGGTCGGTGAAGTGGTGTAGGTGAGCAGGGAACTGCCCACGATCAGCGCCACTATCCGCAAGGCGATAAACACGGCGTTACTGATGCCACCGGTGGTGATCTTCAGCCATCCCCATTGCAGTAACACCGTACCGCTATCGATATAGAGGATATTGAGCACCGAGGTGATCAGCACGATAAACAGAATCGGGCGGAGACTGCGTAAGATCAGCCGCACCGGCAACTGCGACAACAGCACACCGGTCAACAGGAAGGCCAATCCCAGACCCAGACCCAGCCAGTTTTGCGGGACAAAGATCAACACGATATACGTGAAGATGACCACCAGTTTGACGCGGGGATCCATCCGGTGCAAGGGAGAGCGGCCGGGGAAAAATTGGCCGATGGTGAGTTCAGACAGCATCCGCATCACCTCCCTTCCGCAGGTGAGGCAGTAAAGCCGATACCGCCTGCTCGACGGTGTAGGCGTTGCCGCCGACCGGTAAGCCCTTGGCGCGAAGCCCCATAAAGATACGGGTGACCGCCGGCACGGACAAGCCGAGCGAAGACAATTCTTCCGCACGGGAAAAGACCGCTTCGGTGGTATCGTACATCGCCACCTGACCGTGGTCGAGCACCAGCACTTTATCCGCAATACGGGCGACGTCCTCCATACTGTGGGAGACCAACAGCACGGTGGCATCGTTTTCGTCACGGTAAGCGCGAATTTGATTTAAGATGGTGTCGCGACCCTTGGGATCTAAACCGGCGGTCGGCTCGTCGAGAATGAGTATCTCCGGACGCATGGCCAGTACACCGGCGATGGCTACACGGCGCTTCTCACCGCCGGACAGGTCAAACGGCGATTTCTGCAACAATTCGGGATCCAGGTCAACGTAGGACGCCGCTACGCGAACGCGGGTATCGATCTCTTCTTCCGACAGCCCCATATTTTTCGGGCCGAAAGCGATATCCCGATAGCAGGTCTCTTCAAACAACTGGTGTTCGGGATACTGAAACACCAAGCCGACGCGGAAACGCACCGAGCGGATGTTTTTGGGATCTGCCCAGATATCGGTGCCGTCCAGCAGTACCTGCCCCGCCGTCGGCTTGAGCAAGCCGTTTAGCATCTGCATCAGCGTGGATTTGCCGGAGCCGGTATGACCGATGATGCCGACGAGGTCGCCTTTTTCAAAGGTCAGATCAATACCGCAAACGGCGGTCTTTTCAAACGGCGTTTTGATGCCGTAGGTCATCGTGAGGTCACGGGTCTCTAATATACTCATACCGCACCCTCCCATACTGCCGCCAGCGCCTCCACCGCTTCTTCCACGGTGAGCACGTCAGCCGGTAAGGACACGCCCTGTCGGCGCAATTCGTAACAAAGTTCGGTCGGTTGCGGGACGTCTAACTGAACGGCACGAAGGGGTTCCACCTGCGAAAATACCTCGCGCGGGGTGCCTTCTTGCACGATGCGGCCTTCTTCCATCACCACGACACGGTCGGCCAAAGCCGCCTCTTCCATATAATGGGTGATGAGCACCACCGTCATCCCGTTTTCACGGTTTAAGCGACGGATGGTATCCATCACCTCGCGGCGACCTTTCGGGTCAAGCATCGCGGTGGGTTCGTCCAGCACCAAACAATCGGGATGCATCGCCAGCGCACCGGCGATCGCCACCCGTTGTTTCTGACCGCCGGACAGTTTGTGGGCGGCGTGGTCACGGTATGGCAACATATCCACCAGCCGCAACGCTTCGTTGACGCGGACGGCAATCTCCGACGGCTCGACGCCGAGGTTTTCGGGGCCGAACGCCACATCCTCCTGCACGATGGTGGACACCAGTTGGTTATCGGGATTTTGCAACACCATACCGACCGTGCGGCGAACGTCAAACACGTGCGCTTCATCGGTGGTCTGCCACTCCTCTACCCACACAGCACCGCCGGTGGGGAGTAACATCGCATTGAAATGCTTGGCGAGGGTGGATTTGCCCGAACCGTTATGCCCGAGTATCGCCACAAACTCACCGCGGCGGATGGTCAGCGACACGTCCGACAGCACGGGAAGCGGCTGTTCCTCGGGATTTTCATATTGGAATGACACGTGTTGTGCCTTGAGCAGTTCCATTTACTTTCCTTTCGACCAGATCGCGGTGGCGCCGCAGGGCAGCACCAAGCCGCCGGATGTGACCGGCAGACCGATCTCGTCAGCGGTGACCGTCCCCTCCTTCGGCAACAGACTACCGAGCAGGTAACCCATCACCGACGGCGACAAGCCGGTCGTATACGAATTGATGATAAAAAACAACGGGTCGGCAGACAGCAGTTTGGCGGTCTCGGATACCAGTGTATAGATCTGTTCCTCCAGTTTCCACACCTCACCGCCAGGGCCGCGACCGTAAGACGGCGGGTCCATCAAAATGGCGTCGTAGGTATTGCCGCGGCGCTGTTCACGCTGGACGAATTTGAGGCAATCGTCCACCAACCAGCGCATCGGGCGGTCGGATAATCCCGAACTGACCGCGTTTTCCCGTCCCCATGCGACCATTCCTTTGGAAGCATCGACGTGGGTGACGTGGGCGCCCGCCGCCACGCAGGCCAGCGTGGCCGCACCGGTGTAGCCGAAAAGATTCAGCACGCGGATGGGGCGGTCGGCTTCGCGGATGGCGGTGGCCATCCAGTCCCAGTTGATCGCCTGCTCGGGGAACAGACCGGTGTGTTTAAAGCCCATCGGTTTTAAGCGGAAGCGCAGGTCACCGTAACCGATCTCCCACACGTCCGGTATTTTTTTGTAGGTCTCCCATTGACCGCCGCCGGTACGGGAACGGTGGTAGCGGGCGTGTGCCTGCTTCCACAGCGGGTGGGTCTTAGGAGTAGACCACAAGATCTGCGGATCGGGGCGGATCAAAATGATATCCCCCCAGCGTTCAAGGCGTTCGCCCTCCGAGCAGTCCAGCAACTCGTAGTCCTTCCAATTGTTTGCTGCGCGCATATTATTCTCCTTCGCTAAACAGCGATTGCTGCATCGGTTTCTTATCCGCAGGCGGCGGGGTGATGCCGAGGTGTTCGTACGCGGCGGGCAATACCACGCGACCGCGCGGTGTGCGGCTTAAGAAGCCGATCTGCATCAGATACGGCTCGTACACGTCCTCGATGGTGATGGCTTCCTCGCCGATAACGGCGGCGATGGTCTCCAGACCGACCGGACCGCCGCGGTAGTGCTTGATCATCCCTTCCAGCAGGCGACGGTCGACCATATCCAGACCGAGTTCGTCCACTTCCATCCGCGCCAATGCCACGTCGGCGGCGTGTTTGTCGATATGACCGCCGTTCATCACCTGCGCAAAGTCACGCACGCGGCGCAAGAAGCGGTTGGCAATACGGGGCGTACCGCGGCTACGGGATGCGACCTCCATCGCACCGTCCGGATCGATCTCCATCCCGAGGATATGAGCGCTACGGGTGACGATCTTTGCCAGTTCCTCGTTGGTATACAGTTCCAAGCGCAACACGACGCCGAAGCGGTCGCGCAGAGGCGCCGACAACTGACCGGCACGGGTGGTGGCACCGATGAGGGTGAATTTATCCAGCGGCAGGTGGATAGACTGCGCGCCCGGACCGCTCCCGTTCATAATGTCGATGGTGAAATCCTCCATCGCCGGATAGAGGATCTCCTCCACCGTGCGGGGCAGACGGTGGATCTCGTCAATGAACAGCACGTCGCCCGGTTCCAAACTGGTCAACAACGCCGCCAGATCGCCGGGGCGAGCCAGCGCCGGACCGGAAGTGACGCGGAAGTTGACCCCCATTTCGGCAGCAATGATGGCCGCCAGCGTCGTCTTACCCAAACCGGGAGGGCCGTACAGCAACACGTGATCGAGCACGTCGTGGCGTTGCAGGGCGGCATTGATGTAGATGGAAAGATTTTCCTTATTTTTCTCCTGTCCGATGTATTCGGTCAGGCGTTTGGGACGCAACGGATTGTCCGCATCGTCCTCCGGCAGGTAGCCGGTGGAGACCAAGCGGTCTTCCAGATCCAGTTCGTCGTTTCCTTCGTAGATCATCGGTTATCTCCTTGCCAATGCTTTGAGCGCATCGTGAATCAGTTTTTCGACCGGCAGGCTACCGTCCAAGCGACCAACCGCCTCGGCGGCTTCGCCGGCGGTAAAGCCCAGCGTGGTCAGGGCGCGGACCGCTTCCTCGGCGTTGCCGGTAGCGGGGCGAGCGGCGGATGACGGTGCGACCGTATTGCCGCCGACAGCGACCGGAATACCCAGTTTATCCTTCAGTTCCAGTACCACGCGCTGGGCGAGTTTGGGACCGACGCCGTTAGCGCGGGTGATCGCTTTAAAATCCCCCATCGCCACCGCCGATGCCAGCCGCTCGGGCGACAGTTCGGACAAGATCGCGTTGGCGGCCTTGGGGCCGACACCGGACACCGAGGTGAGTTGTTTGAAGCAATGGAGTTCTGCTTGCTCGGCAAAGCCGAACAGATCCATCGCATCCTCACGGACGTTTAAGATGGTGTAGAGCATCACTTCCTGCCCGATCGGCGGCAGACGGCGAGCGGTGTTTGTCGTAATGTGGCAAGCAAAGCCCACACCGCCGCATTCCAGCACCGCCAAAGACGGCTCCAACGCCGTCAGCGTTCCGCGCAAACTGTAGATCATACCGGTGGTCCCCCATTTTTTGGCATAATAATACTTATACAGATTATAGTATAGCACAAGCCGCCATAAAACGCAAAGGATTTTTCCGAAATATCACAGAAAATTCATAAAAAGATCCCTTACGTCGCACGACGTAAGGGATCTCTGATCAAAAAGATTCACGGCGGACCAGTTCGGCGGAAATGACCGTTCTTTGCGGAACCTCTTGTTTTTGCAGTTTAGCGACCAGATTGGCGGCGGTCAGGCGGCACATCTCCTCTACGCGGTTATCCACACTGGTCAGTTCCGGAATGACCTGCTGGGATAAAAGCGAATTGTTAAAACCGACCACCGGACGGCTGATACCCAAGCGGTGCATCGCCTTAAGCGTAAACGCCGCCAACTCATCGTTACCGGTCAGTACCGCGTCGATCCGGTCGGCGTTGGCCGCCAGAAAATCGGCAATGATCGGTTCCGCCTCGGCGGTGTAGCAACCCGTCGGAAGCAACAATTCCGGCAACGGCAGACCGCAAGCCTCGTAGGCGTCGCGGTAGCCGCTGTACTTGGTGTTGTTACTGTTTTGGATATGTTCGCACACAAACAGCACGCGCGGCAGACCCGCCGCGATCAGTTTGGTCACCACGTCCTTGACCGCACCGCGTTCATCACAACAGACCGAATGGACGTTGGGGAGGTCAAGGTGGTGGTAACTCAAGGTAAACAGCGGGCAAGTGGCGGAAATATCCGCAATAAATTCCCGCTCCAATTCCAGAAAGGTGGCGCCGATCAGCACGATCGCGTCAACGCCTTTCGCCTTGAGCGCACGAATGCCTTCCTTTTTCTCCGCAATGGTCTGACCGGGGCAGACCAACGTCACGTTGAGGTTATTATCACGCAGGTGTTTTTCCAGATGCGCCACCACGCGGGAATAGTACGAGTCGGCAAAGTTGGTGCACAGCACGCCGATCATACCCATACTGTTGAAATTGAGCGCCTGCGCAAAGGCGTTCGGCTGGAAACCGGTATCGCGGATGACGCTCAGTACCTTTTGCTTGGTCTCCTCACGCACACGGGCCGTACCGTTGATAACGCGGGAAACGGTGGATACCGAGACACCAGATTTTTCGGCAATATCATAAATATTCATAGGCTCTCCACTAATAAAGACTTCCTTATTATCATATCGGGATTGGTTACTTTTGTCAAGTGTTACGCAAGAGAAAAGCTCCCGACGCTTTCGCATCGGGAGCATTGGGGCTTACTCTTCGGCGTTGGGATCGTAATCGTCCTCGGTCGGGGGGACGATATCCGTCTCCCATTCGTCGGGATCGCCGCTGGCGGTCAAAACAGACAGCATCGGAAGGCGGAAGACCAACCATTCCGGACTTTGATATTGTTTCATTGGTTTCCCCTCCTTACAGTTGATTGACCATTTGTGCATACAGAATCAGCGAGATGCACATATTGCGGAAATTCTCCGACCGGCTATCGCTGTTGGCAACCGTACGGGCAGGGGTCAGCGCGCTCAGGTTGGAAATGGTCATCGTGCCGTTGATCACGACCGTATGAGGCACGTCCAGATCCGCCGCACCGACACCGGCAATTTCGATATACCAGCGTTCGCTGTCGCCGTCTTTGACCGCCGTGACAGCCGCACCGTCGACGGTGGCGGTCACCTGCTCGTTAAAGTAGATACGCAGGGCCGTACCATCCTGCAACAGCAAGGTGTAGCCGACAAAACTATCCAACTTGTCGGTGACGGTCGCCTTGTACTGATTGATATTATCAATCTGTGCCAGCCACGTTGCCGTGTCGCTGACGCGATCGGCTTCGGGCAGTACCGAGTTGGCGAGGTCTTCCTCGTTATAACCGAAGTACTGCTGTGCCCATGCACCGTAGTTGAGCATCATCGAAGCGGCATCCTTATACTTCTGCGCATAGTCGCCGGTAAGGATGGCGTTGCCGTATTCGCGGACCGAGTAGGTCATGGAATCCTTCACCGTGAAGGCATCGGTGGTGCCGACGCCGACCTCGGCGGTGATCTCGGTCGCCATATAAGCGGCGACCAGACTCTTAAGCGGGAAGACGTAGTTGCCGTTTTCGACCGTATCGGTATCCACGTTCACCCATTCGGTCACCGTGCCCTTACGGCCGGTGTAGGTGAATTTCACCTTCAGTTCGTCGTTCAAAGCGAAGGTCTTGGGCGAAGAGACGTGGAAATTGAGGTGGATACGGTCGGACAAGGTGGCGGTGGCGCCCTCAAACTCGACCGTCGACTCTTCCAATTGATACAGCGCGACGTCGTCGATGTAGTAGGTGGACGGGCCGCTGCCGTAGTTCTTCAGATAGAAACTACCGGTGCCGCTCTGTGCCGCTTCCCACGTGTAGGTGACCAGTTTCCAGCCGCCGGTGGCCGCGGTGATCGCCGCGGTATTGGCGGAGGAGGCGGTCAGGTCATAGTAGTTTGCACCGATCTTGACGTTCGTCTTACCGGCGCGGTTGAGCGCAAAATCCAACGAAGCCTTGACCGGCGCGATGGCGGAATCCACGTACATATCGTACTGCAACGAGGTGGCATCGGTCACCCAGATGTAGTAGGACAACTGGTAGGTAGCGCCCGCCTCGACCGTGATGGCCGGAGTCTGGATAAACCAGTAGTTCGCGTTGGCGATCTGGCCGGTGACGTCCTCGGCGGACACGATACCGTCGGCAAAGATCGGGGACGAGCCGGTCGGGTTGGAGCCGCCGTTACCCAGCGTAAAGCCACCGGCACCGGCGGTCAGTTCACCCGTACTCATAAAAATATCGTCAGCCGCGTTCATTCCGTCGGGGATGTAACGACCACCATCCACAGCGGTGGTGTGGTCGGTCACGGTTACCTTGGGGGTCCACGTGTTGCCGCTCTTGGTCAGTACAAAATCCTGCACAAAGTAGACAGTGGTGTCGCGGTAGGTGAAGGAACTGCCGGCCGGAATGGTAAAGATCGAGCCGTTGGCGGCCTCCTTCATCGGCGTGGTGGACGGGTCAGCCGAGGCACTCTCCGCCGTGTACATATAGATCTGATCATAGTCGGAGCCGCCACCAACGTAGGAATAATAGGTTGCGGTGGTGCCGGTACCGGCATCGTACAGCGTGACAGGGAACTTGGTGTAGGAGTACACACCGCCCTTCAACGGGAGGGTGCTGTCGGTATCGATCACGACGTTATCACGGCTGTAGTCTGTGCCGGAGGGATTCATATTGACGTTGTAATACACCGCATTTAAGACGTCGTTTTCATCCTCGCTGTCGATGCCAATGTAGTGCTGTTCACAGATGAGCGACACGTCATCGTAGTAGATGGTGCCCGGATATGCACTGTTGGTGGGGGCGGCCGCATTGTACAGCCACACGCGCATCGAGGTTTCGGTCGTATCCGCCGGAATCGTAAAGGTAACCGACAGGCGGTTCCAACCATCACTGAGTTTGGTGATCCAATGTTCCTGAATATGAAGATCCTTCACGTCGGCACCATTCAACACACGGGTACGGATATCCACCTGCGTATTGGAAATTTCGGTGACCCAATAGTACAGCGAGTAGGTGTAGGTCGCACCGGGGATGAGATTGACGGTATTGAAGGTCAAATACGAGGTTGCCGTGGTGTTCGCAAAAGAGAGCATACCGTCGGCAATGGTCGCGGTGGTAGCAAAGTTACCGGATTTATTCCAGCCGGACGCGGTGGTCGACGAGAAGTCGCCGCCGTTGAGCAGGTTGACCGCACCGGCAGGCAGTTGGTCATCGCCGCCGTGGTCGGACGGGGTTGCCGCCGGAGAGGTGTACGCCTCGTCGGTCACGCGGAAGATAGCCGTCTGGTTATCGTCCAGCGTGACGGTGAACGTATCGGTAACGCCGTAATTCTCACCGGTCAAAACGTTATAGACGTATTTGGCCTCGGGCAGGGTGACGGTCTTCTCTCCGCCGTACAGCGCCGTAACGGTCAGGTAACTGTTATTGCTTTCCACAACCGCGTCCTTATCCGCCGTATAGCGGTGGACGCCGGCTTCATCCGCCAGCTGACGGAGTAGGACGGCCGGAACCGCCGGAACCGCCGAGTAAACGGAGGTGTAGTTGTAGGTGCCGGTAACCGCCTTGGAAACCACCGCCGGCGTACCACCGACGTAATCGGCCAGCACAGTGGCACCGGTAGCGTCAACGGTTACCTTCGGACCGGTCCCGTAGGTAGCGGTACCGAAGAGGTAGTCACCGTAGGTCGCCTGCATCGGGGCGTACTGGTCACCGACGGTCAGGGTGTAGTCGGTGAGGGAGGTACCGTCACCGAAATGACCCGGAAGATAAATCCACAAGACGGTACCGCCGCCGGCTTTAATGGCGTTTGCCTGCTCGGCGGTCATACCAAACGGAGAAATGACCACCGTCAACTTGTAGTCGACAAAGTCGACCGCGTTCACATCGGACACCGCGTAGGTATCGTAAGAAGTACCGAGTTTAGCCAGTTCTATCCGCTGTTGCTTGTACAGGCGAGTCAGCAGATAGGAGGACTTGGAGGAGTTGCCGGCGAGGTGACCGTTGTAGAAATAATCGTAGGTATCGTCACCGATAACCACCGCGATCTCACTATTCGTGCCGGTATCCAGTGCCAAGGACAGATCGTACTCGGATTTGATCTGACCGATACGCTCGGTGATCGCGGCATCCGAGAACCAGCCGCCTTCCATATCCAGCGTCCACCAGCCGTTGTTCTTGACAAAGTCGATCGCCAGATCACGGGTGAGTTGGTCGACCGATTCTTTCAGCGTATCGACCTTACCGACCGAGTTGGCTTCTGTGTTGCTGGCGGCGGCACGGAGCGTACGGTTATCCTGCTCTAAGAAATACAGTTTACCGTGCGCTTGCACGCTCTCGGACAGAGCCATACCGGTCGGATAGTGACCGGCGGTACGCTCACCGTAGGTCACGGGAGAGGCGATAAAGTCGATCAAATCGCTTTCCAGCAGGTCACCCACGGTGGTGTGTGCCGAGCCGATCGCCTCGGAAGAGGTGAAGTTCCAGAGGTAGCCGTTGTAGGCACCCGCCAACCAATTATCGCCCGAGACGGTCTTCACCACGTCTGCATACGCCAGAATGCTATCCGTAATGGACTGGGACATCAGGCGGTTGTAGGCGTAGGCGATACGGCCGTTTTCGCTGTTCATATTCAGCAGGGCGATGTTTCCCTCAGAGGTGATGGCGGTGCGGATCTCATTGGCGGTATAGGAAGTACCACCCAGTTCGGCGTTGACCGCGGCAACCATCGCGGCGGTGCTGTCGAAGGCGGTGCCTTCCGGAGTGCCGTTGGTGATCCATTCGTAGGTGCTACCGCCGGTAAAGCGAATACCGAACAGACGGTGGCGGTAAGGAGCCTCGTTATACAGGTAATTCACGATCTGCTGTAGTACCGCGACCGCGTCGTTGCGATAGGCGGTCGATGCCCACGAAACAGCCGTATGGCTACCGGTGGCATCGGTGTAGGTGAAGCATTCGTTGGGATTGGCTGTCTTCCACCAGTCGGGGGCATCCATATCGATGTTGTACAGCACCATCGCGTTGGGGTTGACATCCAAGATCTCGTAAACGTCCTCATCCAGAGCGGCCGTGTTGATACTGCCGTCCTCGTTCCAGACGGGGATGGACCCGGTGGTGGAAACGTCACCGAGCATACCGCCGAAGGTGGCATACAGACGGACGCCGCTTGCCGCGTAAGCGGAGAGCACGTCGAAATCGTAATACGCCTTGCTCTTGCCGAACGTGCGAAGGTACATCACAGGGCTTTGCTTCATACCGTTGACGGTCAGCACCGTCTTATCGGCAGTGGTACCGACCGACTCATTCACCGTGGTGGTGAGGGTAACGTCATCAACGTAAACCACACCGCCGGAACCGGCGTTGACGTTAAAGTCAATACGCACTTGCTTCGTATCGGCCGCTGTGGTAAAGGTATGAGTCTTCAGCGTCCAGCCGTACGCATTATAGGTTACGTTTTTGTTCCAGAAGGAGGAATAACTACCGCTACCATTCACATAGTGCAGATTGACGTAGGTGGTGGGGGCACCGGTCGTTCTCTGCCAATAAGACAGCGTGTAGGTAGCGTTTGCGTTAACGCTCAGCAGATAGGAGTTAGCGTAGGCACTGCCGTTGGCATCCTCCAACTTGAGCATTCCGTTGCCGGAATGCGTGGCAGGAGAGGTGGCAACCGAGGCAGGTGCGGCACCGCCGCTGGCCCAACCGGTCATACCGTTTTCAAAACTGCCGTTGGGCAACAGGTTGACCGAAGGATCGGCGGTAGCGCAGACAGACACGTTATCGACGTAACTGACCGCCTGCGAAGCACCGGCGTTATGCGACAGGTCGATACGCAGATACGCGGTATCCGCCGTGGTGGTAAAGGTACGGGTGATCTGTTGCCAGCCGTCGGTGGCTACGTAGCCGGTACCGCCGTTTTGGGACGTGATAATCCCATTGGAGGAATTGCAGCAATGGATCGTGTAATACGTTTGGGTCGCGACCTCGCTGTATTTCCAAAAACTCAGCGTGTATTCGGTATTGGGCTGTACCGCAAACTGATTGCAGTACAACTGAGCGGTTGCCGTCGAAGTGCTACGGTCGAGTACACCGTACTTTTCGCCGTCTTGCGCGAAGGACGAACCGACAACCGTTGCACCGGTGCCGGACAGCGACCAGTTGTTACTGCCGTTTTCGAAACCGCCGTTGACCATCGAATCCACCGCATTTTCCACCGTTTCGGTATCGGCACCGGCCACCGTGACCGTTGTCAGTTTGCCAATACCGGCGGTCTTGCCGGAAGCGGTGAGATCGATATTCAAGAGGCGATCGGCAGAGAGTAGGTCGAGATCGCAATGGTACGGACGAACCAAATAGTTGCCGGTCGGCAGGTAATCGGGAACATCCACCGTCAACTTCAGCAGACCGTTGCCGTCTGCGGCACCGTCGGTCTCGGTGGCGACGGTCATCGTGGAGGTCGCGTAGTAGGTATCACCGATAAACAAACGGACACGGGTGGGGCTGACCGGCGTGTTTTTCAGGTCGGTATACGGCACCAGTGCCGAGATCTTCTCCCCTGCCACACCGGAAACGGTCACGTTCGTGGTGCTTGGGGAAACGATGGCACGCTGATTGAACAGGTCGTATGCCCAGTCATAGGCAACCGAGCCGATCTTGCCGTCAAACGGCGGCGTACCGCGCATCTGTGCCGGTTTCCAGATCCAGCCACTGGTATCGTTGGTCGCATACCAATTGGCACTCTGGTTGTTCTGTACAATGATGTCGGGGTTGTCACCGGCCGCGATTGCCATCGACGAGGTGGTGGTCACGGTGTTGGACAAGCCGGTACCGAAACGGGCAACCGTGCCATCGGTATACTCGACGTCGATCTGAGCGATCAAGCCGGCGAAATTGGCATCACCACTGTGGTAGGCGGCGGTAGCCAGCAGGTTGTTGCCGAAATGCAGGGTATTGGAGATATCCACCGTCGAAGCCGCGATGCGTTTGGTGGCGTTATCACCGGTCAGCGGGACGTTGTTGATGACAAAGCCGCCCACATCGTTGAGATAAAAGCCCTTGATATTGTTAGGCGCCGCCAACTGAACGGTTGCCCGACGAACCGCTTTTTCCACGTAAAAACTGAGGCGGTAGTAGGTTAGTTTGGGGGTGCCGCTATTCGGCTCGTCCTCGGGGTACCAAGCCACCTGAGCCGTCCAACCGGCGTCATCCTGTGTCGGACTGCTCAACCACTCAAATTCCAGTATACCGGACGAAGCGGGGGTGAAGGAAGCGGCAACCGCCGTGGAAGGAACGGTGAAGTTCTGGTCAGCGATGACAGAGAAGCCGGAAAGGGCGTTGCCGTTTAAGTCGGTAAAGGCCAGCGAGCCGGCCATATTGGCACAATAGGTGTAACCGGCGGTCAGCAGATCGGCCGCAACCGTTTCACCGGCCGTGACCGAGCCAATAACCAGTTTGCCGGTGCTCTCGTAGCCGAACACGTCGTCTACAAAGATCTGCGCACGGCCGCTTTCAATATGCAAGCGGTAGGACGCATACGCCGTACCGCTGGGCATGGCTTCGGTGGTGGCAACCATTTTCCAATCGTGTAACGTATCCGCACGAGAAAGCATAAATTCACGACCGTAGAGAACGCCCGTCTGCACACCGTTGCTATCGTACAACAACACGTCCAGACGCGCCGTAGCGGTACTGTCGTGAGAAGTGTACCACAGACCCCAAGTGTAATCCTTATTCTCCTCTACCGGAATCTTCACCGAAGAATCCAGATAGACAGGGGCTTCGGGAGCATCCTTGCCGAAATACAGGCTACCGGCACCGCTACGGACGTAGGTGGTATCCCGACGGTAAGCGGCGGTGGGGATACTGAGGTCGGAATCGGACAGTTGCTGGTTAAGCATCCACGTTTTGATATCGCTGTCAAAGGTGGTGTTGACCGTGGTATCCGATGCCGTAATCAGTTGCTCGGTGGTACGATACAGAGAGATATCGTCCATATACCACGTTTCCTCGTTATCCGCGTCGGCATCAAAAAGTTTGAAGTAAAAAGCAAGCGTCACCGAGGTGGTGGCCGCATCCAGCGTGATGATACCGGATATCTTGGTCCATTCCGACACCGTACCCTGCACGGCCGTCGACCAAGTGGTGGTGCCGGTGCTTTCGGTCAGCACCAGATACGCGGTCGACTGAGCCGTGGTATCCGGATTATACACCTTGGCACTGAATTCGTAGGTGGCACCGCCGGTCACGTCGCTGATGCTGTCGGAGACGGCAAAAAGGGTGTTGGGCTTGTTAAAGACAGACCATGACTGGTTTACCCTCAGCGCGTAATCACTTTCCACCGGATCGGTGACACGGTTCAGGCCGGTGGAGGAATTCGCATTCCAAAAACTCAGCGACGAACTGTCAAAAGACGAATTGGTGATCAGATTACTGCCTTGATAGGTGGCGGTCAGTTCGGTCGGAGGTTCTGCACCGGCAACCGAGGATGCCGCAAAACCGGGCAGCAAAACGGCCGGTACCGCCGCCAGCAACAAGCAAAGCGACAGACCGATCGAAAGAATCCGTTTTATAGGTTTACTTAAATGGGAAACCGCTTTCATTTATATCAAATCTCCTCTGAATGAAATTCAATGGAAACGCGAGACATCCCCGTGCTGTCCATACAGCACGGGGAAATCCCGTTAAAATAAAGTGTTATTTCAGACCTTCAGCGGAATCGGTGCCGTTTAAGATCTGTTTCTGGAAGATGCCGTACAGCACCAAAATCGGAGCCATCGAAATGGTCAGAGCGGCGAAGATAACGCCGAATTCCTGACCGCGGCTGAAGATCTCGGTGATGTGTTGCAGGCCGACCGAGATGGTGTGGTGTTCTTCGGTGAGGCCGAGGAAGGTAAACGCCATCGTGTATTCGTTCCACGTCGCCATAAACACGGTCAGGCATTGGAACAACACGATCGGTTTGATAAACGGAAGAATGATCTTCTGGTAGATGTACCACTCCCCTGCGCCGTCCATATAGGCGGCTTCCAGAAAACTGTTATTGATGCTACGGACGAAGCCGGTGACCAAGAAGATGGACGGCGGCAACGCCTGCACCGCGTACACGATCAGCAACACCACGCGGTTGTCGGTCATACTGAAAGTACCCGCCTCGCCGGTGATCGCCAGAATGATCTCGTTGACCAACTCGCCGACCCCTTCCAACTGGAAATACAGCGGGACGAGGACGAGGATGGACGGGATCATCATGGCAACGAAGTAAAAACCGTTGAACACCTTGTTCAGTTTGAACTTGTATTTGCCGAGGATGTAGGAGGTGGTGGTGAGCATCAGGAAGAACAGCACGGTGGTGCCGCCGGTGATGAGCACCGTATTGAGCACGTAGGAAGCAAAATTGGATTCCTTCCACGCGGTGACGTAGTTGGAGAAATCAAAGGCGGTGGGAAGCGCCCACGGGCTTTCGATAAACTCCATCGCCGTGCGAAGCGAGGAATACAGCATCCAGATGACCGGAAACAGCACCAGTGCCGACCACACGATCAGCAGGAAGCGCAAGATCCAGCGAAGCACGACGCTGAGCGGCGTTTCGCGGTGGGCAACGCCATCGTGGATGGTGACCACCAACAGCAGGCCGATCGCCAGAAGCGCCGGCAGGAACAGACCGATGACCGCGCCGAGGTCGGAAACGGCGGTGGGGGTCAAGCCCTGCGACAGATCCGGCCAGCGGATGCCGCCGTTAGCGATATTGAACAGCAGAGCAATGATCTGCAGTCCAAGCAACAGTCCGATCGCAATGCGAGGGGCTTTGCCCAGAGGCTCACGGTAGGATTGGGTCTTATTAGCCATCGTTACCGATCCTCCTTTCGCGCGATCAGCGTATTGACCGTACCGGCCAAGACCACACTGATCAGCATCAGCAACAGCGCCGCCGCATTGGCGTAGCCGACCTCAAACTCGGTATACGCGGCGTGGTAGACGTAGTAGCCCATAACATAGGACTTGGTACCCGGTCCGCCACCCGTAAACGGCAACACCAAGTTGAGGTTGGCCGCCAGCGAGGAGGTCAGGATGGAAACGATCATATACCGCACCTGCGGCAGGATGGTCGGGATGGTGATAGAGAACAGTTGACGGAACTGACCCGCTCCGTCGATCTCGGCCGCCTCGTAGATCTCCTTGGAGATATTGTTGATGGCGGAGATCATAATGATCATATAACTACCGATACCGCACCAACTCGCCACAAAAATGATGATGGGGAGCGGATAATCGGCCAGCCAGCCGTTGGGGGAAGTCCAGTTGAAACCGAACAACTGCAGGATAGAATCGAACAGTCCCAGTTCAAACACGAACTTCCACACACGGGTGATGACGATGACCGAGAGGATATTCGGCAGGTAGAACAGGAAGCGGTAAACGCCGCTTTCCGCTCGGGAGAACTTCGCACGGGTCAGCGACACCGCAAAGGCGGTGGCGAGAACGCAGATGAGAAGTTCTTTGAAGAAGACGATCAACACGTCGTTGATGATCGAGGTATGGAATACCGGATCGGAGAAGATCTCGACGTAGTTTTGCAGGCCGACCCACGTCTTGGGGCCGTAGCCGTCCCACTGGTAGAAACTATCCAGCACCGACGAGAACATCGGGACGATGCAGATGTAGATATACAAAAGCAACGTCGGGATACCGAAGGCCCACAAAAATCCCCGTTGGGAGCGGGATAAGCCTTTTTTCCGTTTTTGTTGTAACATCGTTTAACCCTCCCCCTTTCTTACGGTTTACCGCATTCCGACAAAATCTTCGACAGCGCGCTGTCCACCGTGGCAGAGCCGCCTTTCATTGCCAGATTATTCAGTTCGGCGGCGATGATATCGCCCAACTGACCCCAACTCTCGTTCCAATAGACGCGGTCGACCTTGTTGCTGTTGATATACGACAGCGCCGACGCGGTGGAAAGCGAAGCGTCCGAGCCACCGGCTTCCCGCACGAATTTCTGCACGTCAAACTGCATATCGGTGCGGACACCCATATAGCCGAAGGAATACATCAGCGTATTTTGGGAATCTTCACGGAGAATGAAGCGGACAAACGCCAGCGCGTTATCCAGATTCTTGGCCTTGGAAGCAACGGCAACCTTTTTGGCGGTGATGAGCACCGTCTGTTTCTGACCTTCTTCGATCATCGGCGAGGGATGCCAAGTCATATCGAAGTTCTGCTTTGCCCACAGTTTGCGGGTCTCATCCGGCAACCACAGACCGTTGGCGATGAGCAGGCATTTGTGGGTGATCCAGCGCTGCTGCACCGTGGTGTGATCCGCGGTGGTGGTGCTGGGCATCAGGTAGCCGTCGGTACGGCAGAAGTCGGTGTAATTTTGCAGGATCTTCTTAAAGCGGGAGTCCCCTACCGCCGCCTTACTGCCGGACAGGAACTGATCGGTGTACTCCTGACCGTAAGCCGCGACCGCCGGCATAATGAAGTTGGAGAGGCAG
This sequence comes from Clostridia bacterium, assembly GCA_017410585.1. Taxonomy (GTDB): domain Bacteria; phylum Bacillota; class Clostridia; order Oscillospirales; family Acutalibacteraceae; genus RGIG426. Next base: position 57,802 of record JAFQQM010000001.1, on the reverse strand, counting down.
TAACTGGCGTACATACCCGGATAGGTATAGGACGCATAACCCGCCGCCTTCGCCTGCTTCGCCATGGTCAGCAGTTCGGTGTAGTTGTTGGGGACGGTGAAGTTGTTCTCTTTGAAGAACTTGGCATCGTACCACACGCCGCCCGCCGTGGACAACAGCGGCATACGCATAATCTTGCCGTTATTGCGGGTCATCATATTCGGGTCGATGACGTCGCGGATACGGGTGTTGGTGCCATAAACGTAGCCGTCCTCATAAAGCGAGGTGATATCGTAGAACTTACCGGAGGTCTCGTACACCAGATCGGAAATACCCGAACCGTCGATCCAGACCATATCCGGCGGATTGTCCTTCTTCCAACGGCCGGACATCATCGTGTTGACCGAGGAACCGATATGGGCGGTCACCGACACGCCGGTGGCATCCTCAAACTCGTTGATGACGGTGGTCCAGCCGCCGTCGGCGGTCTGGGATTCGTTCGTGAAGATCTGCAGTTCCAGTTTACCGGAGAGTTTCGGCTCGGTACGTACACCGGCGGTGGTCTTCGTGGTGGTCGCCGTGGTGGTACCGTTGCCGGTCGGGGTATCCGCCCCGCCGGTACCGGTGGTGTCACCGGTACCGGTCGAGGTGGTGGTCGTTGTAGCGGAGGTGGACGGCCAACTGATCGAGGTGCTCGTTACCTCTTCGGTGATAAACAGATTGCAACCGGTGGCGGAAAAGAGAAAGACCAGCCCGATCAGCAGCGTCAGGATTCGAATGGATTTTTTCATGGTTTTATTCTCCTTTCTGCGCTTCTTCCTGCTCTTTTTTCTTCTTGAAGAACAGGATAAACCAGATCAGCATACCGATGCCGACACCGACGGTGCCGACCGTGTTGATGATACCGAACACCGCCGTCCAGTTGAGGCGGGTCACCTTATTGATGATCTCGATGATGGTCGGCTCCAAGAATTCCGGTTCGTCGGTACCCGGTGCGGACGGTTCGTCCGAGGGGGGTTCCGGCGTGTCGTCCGACGGGCCGGACGGCGTATTGTCCGGCGCAGACGGGGTATCGTCCTCTGCCGGCGGGGTCGGCTCATCCGACGGGGTGGCGATCTTCTTGAACTTGACCAGAATCGAGAGGTTGCCCTCCAGCGTATCCCAGTCCAGTTTGTCGGTCGCTTTGACCGTCTCACCGTTGACCGTGATACTGTCGATCTCGTAGCCGTCGTCCGGCTTGACGGTCAGCGAATAGCCTTCGCCGACCGGCACCTCGGTCGCACCGACCGTTGAGATGGTGCCGTGGCCGCCACGGATACGGGAGACCGCCAGATAGGTGTTCGGGGCGGTCAGGCGGTACAGTTTGGTATCGTTTTCGGTGTTTTCGTAGGTGATGGTGTCCGTATCCATCGACACGAACTCACCCGCGTACACGTCGTAGACAGCGTAGCGGCCGTCCAATTTGAGGGTCTTGGTGCCTTCCGAAGCGGAATGCGCCGTGACGTATGCCCCGTTGGAGAACACGTTCATCGACAGGTCGTCGGTGTAGGTGTGCACGTCGGTCATCGCCATCAGATTGCGGATCATCTCCGCCGGAATGGACGTGGCGGCGGAATAGACGCTGGTCCAGTTGCCCATATCCTTGGCAATCAGACCGGGGGCGCCGTTATCCCGCATATGACCGAGGACGGTGTAGGTGCTATCCATCCGCGAGGCGTCGCCGTAGATGATCGGGGACTGGTTGTACGGCTCGATGGATTCCTGCGCGCCGTAGACCATACCGGTGATGCCGTTAGTCATATAGCCGAGAGCATTCTTATCGGCGCTTTCATCGGTGATGATGACCGTATCGTTGCCGTAGCGGTCATCCAGCACCAGCGGAATGCCGATCAGCGAGGACATCAGTTCGATGTCGTTGACGTTGCCGTCGGTGAGACCGTTGGCGTACGCCCAAACGACGATCTTACCGTCCTTCATCAGGTTGCGCTCGATACCGGCACGTTCTTCGGCGGTCAGTTCATACGCACCGAAGATGATATTGATCTTGTGATCCGGCACCTTATCGGCGGCCAGCGTCGAGGTCAGGTAGACGTCGAAACTGTCGCCCAGACGTTGCAGTTCTTTGCGCTGCATACGGAAACCGCTGTACACCATCTGCTGTGCCGTCTTGCCGGTAAAGTCACGAACAAAATAGGTGGTCATATCTTCGTCGATATAGTAAGCGACCTCCGAGGTGAGATCCTTATCGAGGAACTGGGAAATATCCCATTCCTCCTTGATCTCCTGCGACAGTTGATAGAACTGGTCGTCATCGTACCAGCCGCCTTGCATATCAAACATCCACACGCCGTTGCCGTTGACCATGGCGTTGGCGGTGTTTTTCTTGACCTGCTGCAGGAATTCTTCCATCGTACGGGTAGCGCCGACACCGAGGTCGTCACCCGCATCCCATGCCGCACCGAAGGGGCGGTTGAGGCTGGAACGGTGGTCTTCCTCGATGATGGCCATCTTACCGTAGGACTGGATGGTATCCTGCGCGCCCATAAAGGTATCCGAGGTGCCGAGGTCACGCTCGGCATACGAAGCCGGCGAGACGAACATATCGTACAGACCGGACTCCAGCAAGCGGGTAAAGGCGGTGTGCTGGGACGGAATATCCTGCGCGCCGGCACCGGCGAACAGGTAGCCGTTGTAGCAACTCATCAGTTTTTCGCCTTCCAGCACTTCATCCACGATACCGCCCCAGTAGAGGTAGGCATCGGTGATGGTCTCCATCAGGTAGTCGTTGCTATCCTGAATCTGCTGTTCGACACCCTTACTCATATTGAGGAAGGTGCCGTTATTGCCGGAGGCTTCGATGTATGCCACCTGCTCCGGATAGGTCAGCGGACGGATACGAACGTCCTTGATATGGTCTTCCCACTCGGGCAGGACCATCCGCCAGCGTTCGATCTCGGAATAGCCCTGCTTGACCCATTCGCTCCACTGGGACCAATCGTAGTCCTCGTAGTCGTAGAAGGTGGTGATGGTGTTGTCCCCCCACGCCTTCTGCAGAGCCTCCACCGTGCCGTACTTCTGCTCCAGCCATTTCTGGAAGCCCTTGATGAACGGCTCGCTGTAGTCGGCAAACTGCGTAAGCGATTGGGAACTCCAATACATACCTTCAAACGAAGTGGCGCAGGTGACCTGAATGTCGATCACGCGGGAGTAATAACTTTGCTCCTTCATGTGTTCCATCAGTTTGCGCACCACTTCGCCGGCCGCGACGTTGAAGGTCTCGGACGCGAAGGAGTTGGATTCCGCATAGCGGTTGAAACCGTCCGCCGTACTGCACAGTACGCGGTCTTCCGGATGGGCGTCAAACCACCATTCCGGAGCGAAGACACCGACCTGCACACACAGGTAGGCATCGGGATTATTGGAGAGCGTCTCGTAGATCGGGTCGTCAAATGCGTCGTAGTCCACAACGCCGTCGGCCGGCCAGCAGAAATCCAGCGAGTTCTTACCCAGACCGCCCTGACGGACGACGTACACTTCCATACCGGAATTGATCATCGCCGCTTCGTGATCCCAAGTGAACTGGTTGTAGTCGGGACGGGAATACGCCCAGAAGGACACCGGCTCCCCGTTGACGATCATAGTCGGAGCGCCGTTAAACATCTGCATCTCCGCCACCGTCTTTTCATCCGAAGAAGTCTCGTTGATCAGGCGGAAACTGATGAATTTGCCGTCGGTGATATCGCTGTTGGAGATGCTGATATAGGTATCGTCCCATTGCAACGTATAGCGTCCGCTCTCAAGGTAGGACGGCACGCGCATACGGAACTTGACGGTGAATTCCTGACCCACCGGCCACGCGGTCATATCGGTGTTGGTCACCGGTACGAGGCTGCCGGAAGAGGCTTGGTTGACCGAGTTCTTGACCCAGATGGTCGCTTTGAGCGGCAGCGAAGAAGTGAGTTTTTCCTTGAGGATCAAACTCATCTCAAACTCGTACACGCCGTCGGTAACGGTGGCGTTGTCCCCCACCAAGTTGGTGATCTCGATGGAGTTGTGGCTGTACAGCGAGGAGGTATAGAAGATGTTGCCCCACGGCTGGCACGGCGGCACACCGAAGGAACGGGTCAGCGACCATTTCTCGGCAACCGGCTCGTCGGTCAGGGTCATCTCGTAATCCAGCGCATACCACTTGTTGCCCTTGGCGTCATCCTGCGGTTCAACGCGGATGTTACCCGGATCGTTGGTCTTGGTCGCACGGATGCTCTCGTCGTTGATCGAAACGATCGACACGCTCGCACCGCTGGCGGTGGTCCACTTACCGTCGAAGATCAGACCGGCTTCGGAAACGCCGTTCATTACCTTGATGGCAAAGATATTTTTGCCCTTGCGGAGGTAATTGACCTCTTCGCCCTCATCGTTTTCGCCGGTGAGGAACAGCACCTGCACGTTAGACCACTCGTCGGTGGTGTTGATGGTGTTGCACACCTCTTCCCCGTTGACGTACAGCGTGAACTGGTCGTCTGCGGTGATCTGCAACGGTGCATAGGTGATCTCTTCATCCAGTTCGAATTCGTAGCGGAAGAAGCGATACTGGTTTTGTGCTTCCTGCTTCGGGTCTTCGTTGTACCAGACCCATTTACCTGACCAAGCACCCTGCGTGAGCGGCTGACCGGTCTGCATAATGAGCAGGTTATCGGTCTCCAGCGTACCCGCTTCGTCCAGACCCAACAACACGCTGACGTAGGTATGGCTCGGAGCGATGAAGTCGAAGTTGTACTCCGCCCATTCGCCCGCCGTCGGAGCGAGGTCGATCTGCTTGGTCTTTTCGGCGATCAGCGTGCCCTTGTAGTCGTAGAAGCGCACCTCGGCGGTAGCCGACTTATCACTGCGGTAACGGCCAAGCACCTGATACTGGTAGTTGGTCATCACGCCGGTGGTGGTGTACTTCATATAATGCTGACCGTCGGTCACCGTTAAGCGGCCGTAGTCGTCGTAGTACTCGGTCTGCAGTTGCTGATTCTCATCAAAATAACTGTAGGCGTTGTCGTACTTATCGTAGTCGGCATCCTCCGGCTTGTTGACCACCGAGAAATCGGCGGTACCGGAGTCGGACAGCAACGACCATTTCGGAATCTCGCCATCCGAAGTGACCGCATGGAAATCGCTGTGGGTAATGATGTTGAAGGTGGTATCGGCAGTAGCGGGCGAATCCATCACCGGCACGACGCAGATATCGTCCACCCACACCTCGGAGTCACCCTTGGTGTAGTAGAACTGCAAGGAGGCGTAGACGGCGCCGCTCGGCACTTCGCTACGGGTGTAGTTCTGCGACCATGCATCCCGCTCGCTGTTGCCGTTGAGGGTCGCCTGACGGCCGCGGACGTAGCGCTGGGCGCCGTTTTCCATCAGTTTGTTACCGTTTTCGTCGTAGAAGTACATATCCATCCGCATATACGCCTCGGGAGAAGCGTTGCAGGAAGCGTACCAATACGAGAACTCGTACACGTAGCCGGCGGTGACCGGAAACAGGGTGCAAGAATCCACGAAGCCGTGCTCCGAGGCGCTCTGGCGGACGATATGCATACTCTGCTTGCCGTCGTGCCAGAAGGTATCGTCGATCTCGCGGTAACCGACCATATCGCGGCCAAGGCTCATATACCAAGTATCCGGAATATCGTCGTTATTCAGATCGTTTTCAAAGTCAAAGTTCGGGGCGGTCTCTTCGTCGGTCAGTTCGCGGACCGAAACGTTATCGAAAAGGAATTCGCCCTCGCCGCGAATAGCGAAATCAAGGCGGAGATAGATATCCTCCACCGCAAACTTGGTGGTGGTACGCAGCGTGAAACTGACCTTCTGCCAAGTGGAAGTATCTTTATACTGTGCCCATTGGCGATACATACCGTTCGGAGAACCGCTGACCGCCGAAGTCTGCTTGGCATCCTTAAACTGGATAACGTCCAACCAGCCGTTGGTACGGGCGTAGCCGTTGACCTTGGCCCAGTAACTGATCTCGTACACGCGACCGGCCTTGACCGGCACCAGTTGAGACATCGCCACCGCATACGGCATTTCGGTATGCTCGTAGTCGTTGGTCGGATAGGTCAGTTTGGCCGCCATATCGCCGGCAACACCGGACGGGGATTCGACCAGCGTCAGCGTCGAGCCGCTGTGGCCGCCCTTCGACCAGTTAGCCGGACTGCCGCCCAGTTCACCGATCTGCATATCGTAGTTGCCGCCGATCGGCTCGGAAGACAAGGTGGTCATCGAGACGCAGTCGACGTCGATCACGGCGGTCTCGCCGGAGTCACCGTCAAACATCAGCACGGTCACGGTGACGTAATCCGCTCCGTTGCCGTCAAACCACACCTTGATCTTCTGCCAGTCGTCGGTATCGTCCAAGCGGAGGTCAAATACGGTGTTGGGGGCCGAAGTGATCTGCACCGGATTGCCGTTTTGATCGTCATAGCGGGTGATCATCACGCGCACCAGACGGTCACGCGCCTCCGCATTGGTACGGAGATACAGTTCCACCGCATAAGCACCGTTCGGCTGAGCAATCGGGGTGATGGCGGAGTTCATACCGAAGTAGTCGCCCGAAGTAGTACGCTGACCGTTCAAGTCGTAGTACTTCATCACGCCCCACGACTCGATACGGCCGAAGCCCTGCGAACTGAAGCCGGCAATACCGGACAGACCCGCCTCGTCTTCGTGGAACTCAAACCGACCGGCAACGGTATCCTGACCGGCCAGCGTCTGACCGTTACGTTCGGTCGGCTGATGGGAGACTTCCTTCCACTTATTGAAATCGCGGTAGGCAAAGTCGCCGTTTTGCGGGACCAGCGGATCGACAATGGAATCGATCTCGGTCATGCTGATATCGTCAATATAGGCGATGCCGTTGCCGAGGTTGTTATACAGTTCGATACCGATGGCCACCGCGTCGGTGCGGGTCTGGAAACGGATAGCCATCTTCTTCCAATCCACGTCACCGGTGACGTGGGTAATGTTGTAGTTGGTGTTGGAGATGCGGTTACCGGCGGCGTTGTATTCTACGATCTTGACAAAGATCTGACCGCCGCCGACGATCTTCTGGAAATAGTTGATCTGGTAACTCTTGCCGCCTTCGACCGCAATGCCGTTTTGGGCAATCGCTTCGGAAACGGCGGAGTTGTTCGGGTCGGTCATATAGCCGCGATCGAGCATCAGTGCCTTGATGCCGGCATGCACCACCGAGGTGGAGATGCACGGATGACCGCCGAGCACCGCCCAGAAGCGAAGATCGGTCGCATTTTCGAAGTCGCCGTTTAACAGGCCGGTATACGCCGCCTCGTTGGTGGCGCGGACCGACAGATCGTCAAACCACAAAATACCGCGGTTTTCGGGGGCTTCGCCGCCCTGCGTCTGCAGGTCGATACGCAGAGAGGTAGCGTTGCCGGAATTCAGGATCCAGTCGTCTGCCACCCAGTTTTCACTGCGGCTTAAGTTGATCTGCTTGACGCCGACCTGCGTACTGCCGTTGTACAGGGTGAGGATGATCACCGAGATCGGGGTGCCGCTGGTCTTATGTTTCCAACTGAACTGGTAGTTGGTATTCGGCTCGATGGTGAGCAACGGGTTGACGTTGACGTAGGCGTTGTGGGTGGTCTCCCCTGCCGCCATATTCTGGTGGTCCAGTTTCATCGCCTGCTCGGCGCTGTCCCACGACACGTTGGCGCCGCTGAGCATCCAACCGGCCAGCCCCGCCTTATCAAAGGTGGCGTCGTGACCCTGATCGATGATCAGGTTGCCGGTCTTGATCACCTCGTACACCGAGATATCGTCCAGATAATAGGTACCGCCGGCGGTACTGCTGTAGTTTTTAAACGCGATCTGGACGTTGCCGGTGTTGGCGGCGGTCCATTTGTAGGTAACGTATTTCCAATCGCCGGTGGCTTCCTTGATGGACGGAACGACCCATTCCACCGTGCCACCGTTGACCGTACCGTTACCGAACATCGCCACGCTGAAATCAAAACCGGCGGTCACCTTGGAAACGTAGACGTAGAAGGAAAGCACGTAACTTTCCCCTGCCTTGACCGGCACGGTGGTCATCACGTAGTTGGAAGAGACCGCGTCGGTCAGTTTCAGCGTCTTGTTGACCAGCGACGCCGCACCGTTTAGGTTGTAGCCGTTGGTGTTGACGTCAAACGCACCGTTTGCCAGCAGATTGGTGGCATTGGAAGGAAGATTCAGATCGCCGCCGTGGTCGTCGGGGTCCTTTTCCTCCACCGGCAGGTCGGCGGTCTTGCAAAGCACCACGTCGTCAAAATACACGACACCGCGATACGCATTGCAGTTGAAGTCGATGCGGATGGAATCGGTATTGGCGGAAGTGGTGAAGGTGAAACTCTTCTGCGTCCAATCCATCACCTGCGAAACGACGTTTTGCACGCCGAGACTGGTATAACTGCTCGGGCTGTGCTCGTAGATGAGCAGATAGGACTGGGCGCGGGATTCAATCTTTTGCCAGTAGGTGATGATATATTCGGTATTCGGCTCCACCGGAACGAGGTTGGAGTTGACAGCAACGGTCTGGCCGTCGGTGCCGGTATGGGTCAGTTTCAGCGCATAGTCGCCGCCGTGGGCAACGTTGGACATAGTCACGTTACCGAAACTGCCGTCGTTGACCTTTTGCCAGTTGGCAAACTGCTGCTCAAAATCGCCGTTGGGAACGAGATTGGTGATGTCATCCGGCAGATCGGGCGTATCCGGCTCGGTACCGATAGACTGGGTCGGTACGACAGTGACCTCGTCAAAGTACGCAATACCGGCACCGTCGTTGATGTACAGGTCGATACGGATGGCGGTGGCGTTTGCTTTGGTGGTAAAGGTGAAACTCTTCTGCGTCCACGGAGTGGAAACGGTGTTGTATTTCACGTTAAAATTGGTGCCGCCGAGGTGACCGGCCGTGCCAAATTCCTGCACCGCCACGTACGCCTGACCGATGGCGGTGACCTTTTCCCAGTAGGTGACCGTGTACTCGGTGTTGGGTTGCACCGCAAACTGGTTGGACATACCGTACAGCGTGCCGCCGCGATCGGTACGGTCGAGTTTGAGCGCGCCGTTGCCGGCGTAAGCACCCACCGAAACGGCCACCGAGCCGGTGGCGCCGCCGCTGCTGCCGTTGACCCATTTGGACATCCCGTTTTCAAAATCGCCGTTGGGGATGATATTTTCATCCGAGCCGGCGGCGGTAACGGTAACGTCATCAATATAACTGATACCGGTACCGGCGTTGTGCTGGAAGTCGATCCGCACATAGCGGGTCTCCGCCGTGGTGGTGAAGGTCCAACTATATTGCTGCCAACCCTCGGTGGCGATCAGACCGGTGCCTTTGTTGGAACTGCTGATGATGCCGTTGGAAGCGTTGCACAACCGAATGGTGCAATACGTCTGGGTCTGCGCTTCACTGTATTTCCAGTAGGAAATGGTATATTCGGTGTTGGGTTGCACCGGAAACTGTTCGGTGAACAGATCAACGGTACCCGCACCGCCGGAACGGTCGAGTACGGCGTAACCTTCGCCGCCGTGCGCAAAGCCGGCACCGATGATACTGCCGCCGGCGCTGACGTCCCATTTGGTGGTGCCGTCTTCAAAGTCACCGTTTACCAGCAGATTGTTGTTGACAGCAGACCCGTAGACGATATTTTCCGGTCGGAGAATGACCGAAGAGTTATCGGCGTACAGCCCTCCCTGCAGGTCGACACCGTCCAGACCGGCGTTACCACCGATCGCCGTAAAACGCAAAATGACCGCCACGGTATCCGCGGAGGTTACGAAAGTGATTTCTCGCTCGGTCCATTCGGCCGTATCCGAAACGACGCCCGCAGACAACTCAAGGTTGCCGTCAGCCGAGCCGGTACCGTCAGCCTGCAACTGTACGACCGTCGGGATCAGGTCGCCTTCTGCCCAGCCATAGAAAGACAGCGTATAAGGCGAGGACGGATCCACCGCCAAGGCATACGACTCTTCCGTCTCAACGACAGCGACGTCGGAGCCGGCAGGCAAACGCAGCCATGCACCGCTCTGACCGCCCGCCGGAACACGGACAGCCGAAACAGCGGTATTCGCCTGCAACAGCCAGCCGATCGGATAACCGAGGCTGTCGGTCTCCTCAAAGCCGCCGTTGGTGACCGGCGAGGAATACGCCGCTGTGCCAAGCATACTGAAGCAGCCAAGCAACAGCACCGCCGTCATTAACAGCGGCAGGCCTTTCTTCATCAGGGCGCGAATGGATCTTTTCATAACGGGTCCTCCTTGCGTTACGGGTGGGTATCGCTGACCGGCAAGCATTTCTGCCTTCCGGTATCATACGGTAAACGAGGTTTCAAGTTTATGAAACCGGTTTCATACATTATAACATTTAATCACTAATTTGTCAAGGATTATAATTTTTAAACGCAAAATTTCGTCAAAATGACAATTTTGAACAAAAAAAGTTATACAAGATTATTATACCAATATTATAAAGAATGTTTGCGGCGGTGTCAAGGTGGATTCTGCTTGCCTATTTGGAAAATTTTATCAGAAAAATAGTCCGGATCGCCGGTTTGCCCTATCGCCTTTCCCCTCTTTTGATCAAGCGAAAGGCAAAGTGAGAAAGAATTTAACCAAATATCTACCCCCTGCGCATGAAAAAAACGCCTGCTTTTTCGATGAAGCAGGCGTTTGGTATGCACTTTCAGAGGGCGGATATCCCAGAAAAAAGATTCCACGGATATTGATCCGGTGGCAAGGATATTCCCTTTACGTTTGCCACAGAAAGGGAATGACACCACAATGCCGGAGAGCAGGCGTTATCCCGACCGCCGTACCGTCCGTCACCACAGAGGGGTAGTTTTCGGGAAGCAAATTGTGCGCGGATCTGGTGGGTGCGGCCGGTGTGCAAGCGGATACGGAGCAGAGAGCGGAAGCCTTTGGGAGTCTCCACCGTCTCTAACAGGGTGTAATCCAGTATCGCTTCTTTGGCGCCTTTGCGGGGGCGGGATACCGCAAAACTCTTGCCGCTACGCCGATCGTGAAACAGCTGGTCGGTCAGCGTATCGCTCGTTTTCTCGGGCTTTCCTTCGATGACGGCCAGATACTCCTTATCGGCTTTCCCCTCCGCAAATGCGGCAGAAAGAGCGGCCGCTGAGGCGGGATCTTTGGCATATACCATCACGCCGCCGGTGACCACATCCAGCCGATGGACGGTGCCGACGTAGACCGCGCCCTGTTGTTTGAGATACAGCGGGACGCTGGGGCGTTCCCCGTTTTCTTCGGATGACAAGCCAACCGGCTTTACACATAACCACAGCCGGTCATCCTCATATAAAATTTCCAAATCCTACCCCCTCCTCTCTATGATGGAATAAAGGGGCGGGAAAATTCCCGTCCCTTTTGTCGACTATCAGTTCTCGAAGAACTTGGCGTGGACCGCCGCCACGGCACGCTCGGCGTCATCGGCATCGATCAGCACCGAGATCTTGATCTCCGAGGTGGAGATCATACGGATATTGATGTTGGCATCCGACAGCGCTTCAAACATCTGCGCCGCCACGCCCTCATGGGTCTCCATACCGGCGCCAACGATGGACACCTTCGCCACGTCGGTCCGAGCGGACAATTCCAGCGCGCCGACCTTATCGCAATAATCGCGAAGAGCCTCGACCGCCGCCTCGCCGTCCTTCTTCGGCACGGTGAAGGAGATATCCTTGGTGCCGTCACGGCCGACCGACTGCAGAATGATGTCTACGTTGATGTGGGCTTTCGCCACGCGGGAGAACAGTTTGAAGGCGATGCCCGGTTCATCCGGCACGCCCATTACCACGATACGCGCAATGTCGGTGTCCTTTGCGACACTCTTGATCAGCATTTTTTCCATATTGATAACCTCCTTAACGATGGTGCCCGGACGATTGGTAAAACTGGAAATGACTTCCAGTTCCACGCCGTATTTCTTGGCCATTTCGACCGAGCGGTTGTTTAACACCTGTGCGCCGAGGGTTGCCAATTCCAACATCTCGTCGTAGGTGATCTCGTCTAATTTCTTGGCTGCCGGAATCTTACGCGGGTCGGCGGTGAACACGCCTTCCACGTCGGTATAGATCTGGCAAAGGTCGGCGTGCATCGACGCCGCGATCGCCACCGCGCTGGTATCCGAGCCGCCGCGGCCGAGGGTGGTCATATCCTCGTTCTTGTCAATGCCCTGAAAACCGGCGACCACCACGATCTTTTTCTGATCCAGTTCGTTACGGATGCGTTCCGTTTCCACACGGCGGATACGCGCCACGCCGTGTTTGGAAGTGGTGCGGAAACCCGCCTGCCAACCAAGCAACGACACCGCCGGACAACCGAGGCTTTCGATCGCCATCGCCAACAGCGAGATTGAGATCTGCTCGCCCGCCGCCATCAGCATATCCATTTCGCGCTTGTTGGCATTGGGGTTGATCTCGTTGGCCTTTTCGATGAGGTCATCGGTGGTATCACCCTGAGCGGACACCACGACCACCATCTCATGACCTTGGCGGTATTTCTCGGTTACGATCCGCGCCACGCGCATCACGCGTTCCGCATCGGCAACCGAACTACCGCCGAATTTTTGTACTATCAACATACAGTTTTCCTCCTTCTCGGAAAATGGGATTCAAATACATTCTGCCTTGGCGCCCCACGGGTCGCAGGCATATTCACGGATCTGCCAATCGTTTAGGCCGTAATCGGCCAGTTGCTGTTTGGCTTTTTCCGCAAAGCGTTCGTCCTCTGTGATTGCCAAAAGCGACGGACCGGCACCGCTGATGCAAACGCAGTAGGCGCCGAGATCGTAGGCCAGACGGATGACCCGCTCACCGTTGGGAATAAACGGAAAGCGGTACGGCTGATGCAGGCGATCCTGCGCGGCAATACGCAGGTTTTCCACGTCACCGGAAAACAGCGAAGCGGTCATCAGCGCCGCACGCGACAAGTTGTACACCGCATCTAAGCGAGAGACCTGCGTGGGCAACACCGCGCGGGCTTTTTCGGTGGGCAGTTCAAAGGACGGAACAAACACCGCAAAGCGGAATTTGGGGTTGACCGGCACGCTGACCGCGTGGACTTCGCCATCCTCCATCACCGCCGTTACCAAGCCGCCGAGCAACGCCGGTGCGACGTTGTCGGGGTGACCCTCTAACTGGGCGGCACGGTCGAGCAATTCTTTCTTGCTAAACGGTTCCCCCAGCAGGTGGTTACCGCCCAACAGACCGGCGACCAAACAGGCAGAGGAACTGCCGAGACCGCGGGTCATCGGGATGTTGTTTTCCTGCAGGATATGCAGGCCGGAAAACGGGCGACCGCATTGTTCATACAAATGCCGCACCGTATCGTAGATCATATTGTCGGGTCCGGTAGGGACGGCGATGCCGTCTTTGGATTCGATAAAGCAACCGTCGGCTTCTTCGATCCATACCCGATTGTACAGCGTCAGCGCAATTCCCAGAGCATCAAAGCCGGCACCGAGATTGGCGGAGGACGCCGGAACAGTTAGTTTCCACATCATCAAAAGTCCGCCATCCGCAGAGCACTGACCACCGAAGCGGTCCGGAGATCGCCCAGTTTTTTATCGGTCACACTCTCCGGCAGAACCGGCGTGATGACCAGCACTTCATCCGCGGCGGCACCTTCACGGGACAGCACCTTGACCTCACCGAAGGCGGCGGTCAATTCGGCCACGCAGGCGTCCTTGTCCTTCGCCGACAGGCGCAGAAGCCACGCCGTCTCAAAGCCGCTTTGCGGCAACACGTAATCGGGATCGCCTTTACCCCAATAGAGATTTTTGCGGTTTTCGAGATGTTTGACCTCGTCGATCACGTCGGCAACGACAGCCGAGGCGGTGGGCAGTTTGCCCGCTCCACGACCGTAGAACACCACGTCGCCGATGGCGTTACCGCGCACCAGAATGCCGTTGAACACGTCGCGGACGTCCGCAATGAGACTGGTCTTCGGAATAACGGTCGGTGCCACAAAAGCGTAGATCTTCTCCCCTTCGCGGCGGGTGCGACCGATCAGTTTGATAACGCCGTCTGCCGCGGCGGCCGCCGCCACGTCGTCCAAAGAGACCGCGGTGATACCCTGCGTCTGTACCTGCTCGGGGAACACGTGACGGCCAAATGCCAGCGACGCCAAAATGCAAGTCTTACGGCAGGCGTCGGCGCCTTCGATATCGGCGGAGGGATCCCGCTCGGCATAGCCGAGGTCCTGCGCCAGTTTCAGCGCCTCTTCAAAACTCATCTGCTCTTCGATCATCTTGGTGAGCATAAAGTTGGTGGTGCCGTTTAAGATACCCGCCACCTCGGTCACTTCGTTGGCCGCCAAACACTGATCCAACGGACGGAGGATCGGAATACCGCCGCCGACGCTGGCTTCGAACAGGAAGTTCAGGTTGTTTTCGCGGGCGATCTCCAGCAACTCGTCACCCTTGGCGGCGACCAGTTCCTTATTGGAGGTGACCACGCTTTTGCCGTTTTCCAAGCATGCCTTGACAAACGGATAGGCAAATTTCAGTCCGCCCATCGTCTCCACCACGATGGAGATCTCCGGATCGTTGACGATATCCTCAAAGTTTTTGGTAAAGCAAGGCCACAGCGGATCCTCCGGAAAATCACGGATATCCAGAATACGAGCGATGCGGATCTCTTGCTCCGCTTTCTGCGCGATACCGGCGGCGTTTTTCACCAGCACCTCTGCGACACCCGAGCCGACCGTGCCGTAGCCTAAAATTGCAATCTTAACCATTGATCTTTCACCTTTCGTTTATACAGTTGTACCGATCTCGGTACGGGTGATCTTTTCCACTCCGGACAACTCCCGCAACGATTGCAGGAATTGTTCCACCGGTCGGGACAGATGTTCTGTCCGCGCCGAAACCGAGACCGAAGCACGACCGTCGGTGGGGATGTTCTGATTGACGGTAAGAATATTGGCACCGCTATCCGCAAAGGCCGACAGCACCGCCGAAAGAACGCCGGGTTTATCCCGAAGCAATAAGTGCACCGTCAAGAGTTGCTCCGGTTGCGAAGCATTGAAACTCTGCACCGCGTCCTTATATTTATAGTATGCACTGCGGGATATCCCCGCCATACGCGCGGCCTCCGCTGCCGTGGCGGCACGACCGGCATGCAGGTGCTCTTGCGCCTCCAACACACGGCCGAAAACCTCCGGCAAGACCGACGCGTCGACCAGTATCCATCCGGTTGCCATAAGCGCCTCCTCTGTCCGCCGTCCGAAAACAGGTGTTTTGCTATGGAATACACTATAGCACATTTCGCGATAGGATGCAAGACCTTTTTTTCGGTTTGTGACATTTTGTCATTTACGACAAAAACGCCGGTCAAATCAAGGGGTTATAGGGCAAAATACCGCCCGATGACACGCATCGGGCGGTGAGTTTTTTGGTTACAGCGTTTCGACGGCCTTGCGCAGGGATTCCACGCGATCGGTCTTCTCCCACTGCACACCGAGATCTTCGCGGCCCATATGGCCGTACGCCGCCAAGCGGCGATAGATCGGCGCACGCAGTTTCAGCGTATCGATGATGGCGGCCGGACGGAAATCAAACGCTTTCTTCAGCGCTTCCGCCAGCAAATCGTCCGGCAGTTTGCCGGTCCCCTCGGTATCCACACGCACCGAAACGGGGTTGGCCACGCCGATGGCGTAGGCGAGTTGCACCTCGCAACGTTTGGCCAGACCGGCCGCAACGAGGTTTTTCGCCGCATAGCGAGCCATATACGCCGCCGAGCGGTCCACCTTGGTCGGGTCTTTGCCCGAGAAGGCACCGCCGCCATGGCAGGCGTAGCCACCGTAGGTATCGACAATGATCTTACGGCCGGTCAGACCGCTGTCGCCGTGCGGGCCGCCGATGACGAAGCGGCCGGTGGGATTGACCAACACACGGGTGTCGTCATCCAGCAACGAGGCGGGGACGATCGGACGGATGACCTTCTCGATGAGGTCGGCACGGATGGTCTCCAACGAGACCTGCTCGTCGTGCTGGGTGGAAACGACCACCGTATCCACACGGACGGGGACGTTGTTTTCGTCGTACTCCACCGTCACCTGCGTTTTGCCGTCCGGACGCAGATACGGCAGGGTACCGTCCTTACGCACAGCAGTCAACTGCATCGCCAGTTTCTGCGCCAACGAGATGGGCAACGGCATCAGTTCGGGGGTCTCGTCGCAGGCATAACCGAACATCATACCCTGATCGCCCGCACCGACGCGGTCGTAATCGGTATCAAAGCCGTCACGCGCTTCCAGCGCGTTGTTGACGCCCATGGCAATATCGGGCGACTGACCGTGGACGGTGGTCAGCACCGCGCAGGAGTTGCCGTCAAAATACGTGGACGCGTCGTTGTAGCCGATATCGCATACCACTTCGCGGACGATGGACTGAAAGTCCACCGTGGCGGTGGTGGTGATCTCGCCCATCACGATGACCATACCGGTGGTGGTGGCCGTTTCGCAGGCGACGTGCGCCTCCGGATCTTGGGCGAGGATCGCATCCAACACCGCATCCGAGACCTGATCGCAAAGTTTATCGGGATGACCTTCGGTCACCGATTCCGAAGTGAATAATCGTTTTGCCATATTCTTATACCTCCTAATAATTACACATAAAAAGACGCTGTCGGGAAACCCGACAGCGTCGCTTTTTCAGCACTCATCTTTCGGTTTTACCCGCAGGATTTGGCACCTTTTCGCTTACGCGACAGGTTGCCGGACATCGTAGGGCCTGTTCCCTCCGTCACTCTTGATAAGAAGATTATTCATTTTTGCAAAGGACAGTATAACACACCGTTTGACAAAATGCAAGCGTTTTTTTACCACGTCTCTTTTTCAAACAGCAGGGCGCGGACCGGTGCGCCTTCCGCCCCCTCCACCTTCAAAGGGGCGGCCACCAAGAAATACGTGCCGGGCTTGACGCCGGAGAGATCGAGATTTTCCAGCAACACGGTGTTTTCCGCCAGCAGGTGGCGATGCACCGAGGCAGTATGCTCCGGCGGAGCGATCGACGTCTGCTCCGTACCGAGCAACTGCAGGTCGGAGAGCAGGTAGGCGGCCGACGGGGTGACCCAAGCCTCCCCTTTAATAAGCAAACGGCGGTCCTTGACCGACGGGAGCAGATCTTCCACGTCGGTGGCGAGGATGGCACCGGAAAACTCCGCCACCGTACATTCCCCCACCACCTGCGTCAGCGGAACGGCCGGAATATCCGCACCGTCCGGCACGAAGTGCAACGGGGCGTCTAAATGGGTGCCGTTATGGGACGACAGCGACAGCGCGGTGAGATTGTACAGGTCGCCGAACGCCATATCCTTTTGTTTTTGCAACGACGGAGTCGGATCGCCGGGATACACCGGCGAAGCGAGCAACCCGCGGGAAATATCGTGAATGATCATACCGACATCACGTGGTCACCGCCGAGTTCCGCACCGCCGATCGGACGGATACGCAACACACGGCAACTGTCCTTTCCGAAGATAGCGTCCATACAACGGACGAAATCGGCGGTCTTGGTATGCGAAACGAAGCACAAGATCGTGCCGCCGAAACCGCCGCCATGGACACGCCAAGCGCCCTCGTCGCCCAGTTCGCTCTGAGCAACCGCCAACGCGACCGCCAGCGCCTGCGCCGTGGTGGCGCCGCAGGGATAGACGTTTTGTAAATATTCAAACGAGGAATTGCCCGATTCTTTGATGAGTTTCAAAAATGCGTCGACGTCACCGGAGCGAAGTGCTTCCACCTGCTGCGGGACGCGAGCGTCCTCCGCAAAGAAATGCAACGCACGTAACACCGCACGGTCGCCGCAGGATGCGCGGACAGCCGGCATATTGGCCAACAGCGAAGCGTAATCCGTCTCACGCAGAAACTGGACGCCCAGTTGCTGAGAGACCGCCTTCATCTCGCGAGTAACGGCGGCGTATTCGTCGGTGAGGTCGGCGTGGTCGGCGTGAGCGTCCACCACACACAGCGACAGACCGAAGTCATCGAATTTGACCGCCACCGATTCCACCGCCGGATCGGTCGGGTCGGCAAAGTCCATGGTCACGATACCGCCGACCGAGGACGCCGTCTGATCCAGCAGACCGCACGGTTTGCCGTAATACACACACTCGGCGTACTGCGACGCTTTGGCGAGTTCAAGGCGGGAGATGGAGCCGTCGTTATACAGCGCGTTGAGCACGGTGGCCAACAGCACTTCATAGGCGGCGGAAGAGGACAGACCCGACCCCTTCGGGACGGAGGAGATGGTGTAGGCGTTAAAGCCGCCGATCTCCCACCCAAAATGGGCAAAACGGGCGGCCAGACCGCGGACGAGCGAGACCGAACGGCCTTTTTCCTCTTCGACCGCCTGCAGTTCCCACGGGGAAACACGATCCATCGGGTAGCCTTCCGATTGGACGGCAATATCACCGTCGGTCGCTTCGACCGCCGCAATGACGTCCATATCCACCGAAGCGGCCAGCGTACGGCCGTGGTTGTGGTCGGTATGGTTGCCGCCGATCTCGGTGCGACCGGGAGCGGAAAACAGGCGCAGGTCGGACGGTTCACCGAAAGTGGCAACATACCCGTCGATTACGCGCAGATAGCGGGTGCGGGCGGCAAAAACGCCGTCCTCACCGTATAAGTAAGCCAGCGAACGGTCGTAATGACCGCTACCGAGCGCTTCTCTCCATTGGGAAACTGTAGGCATAAAGACAACCTCCAAATACGTTTGGGTAAACAGATAGGATACCATTATAAGCCTTTTGTGCAAAAAAATCAAGGGTATGAGCAAATCTTTTACAGCCGGAGTGCAGGCGGGCTACAGTTGCCGGCAAGGCGGTGGCTATCCGTTTTGCACGGCAGTAACGTGGTATGCTCAAAGCGAAAGGAGGCAAGCATTGATGGCAAACAACATTTTCCGCAGTCCCAAGCGGGTCAAGGAGGCGATCGAACAGGCCGAAGCGATCGCCGAAAAGCGAGGTGTTCCGCTGACGGTGGAGCGATTGGCGGCGGGTCTGGGTCTATCTCGCGAGGCATTTTTAGCGTACGTCCACGCCGAGCCGACCGTCCTCTCCCCCGCCGAAACACGCATCCGCCGTCTGCTGTGCGAGCAGTATTACCGCATCGGGGCGGCACTGGCCGAAGAATTGATGAAGACCGGCAGTCATACCGGTGCGGCATTTCTCGGCAAAAACAATTTCGGATACACCGACAAAGCCGACGTACGCGCCGATCTCAACATCGCGTTTACCGGTGAAGCGGAACTGTCCGAGTAACGACAAAGGAGTGACTTTATGATTCAACCCAATCTGAACGTGATCTTTCAGATGAAAAACGGCGTATGCACACCCACTGCGCCGCAGTATGCGGGAGTGCAGGGCGATAACGGGCGTTGCCTCGTCGGTTTCCTGCCGCCGGACGCAACGGTCGGCGACAGCGTGTATTTTCGTATTGAAATGGTCAACGGCTGTGGGTCGCTGGTGGTCGGCGATCTGCAGAAACCCGACAACGTCGGGTTGGTCTCCCAAAGGCTGACCCGTCCCTTCACACAGGCAGGCGGACGTTGCTGTGTGCGACTGATCGCCACCGAATTTGACCAAGCGGGCAACGAACTGTCCGCCGCGACGGTGATGACCGGCACGGTGTACTTTGACGACCGCGAAGCGGAGAACCTGCCGGTCATCAAGCACAGTTTATCCGAAATGCTGATGGCGGTGGCGAAGGATGCCGAGGTAGCGGAACGATGCGCCGATACGGCAGAACTGGCCGCCGCGCAGGCGGTGGACAAGGCGGCGGTCGCCGAGGAGATCGCCGATGGGCTGGTGACCGAAGTGGAAAACCGGATGCCGCTGTTTGCAGTGTACGGTCAGACCACTTACGACGTCATCAGCGAGGCGTACAAAAGCGGTCGGATGGTCTATCTGGTATACGGCAATCTGCTCGGTTTTATGACCCTGTGCGATCACAGTTGGTACGCACAGTTTGCCATTACCACCTCCACCGGCAAAAAAGCCTGCGCGCAGATCCTCAAAAACGGCAACGTCTGGTCCATCATCAACGCACCGTACGTGGAAAATGCGGCCGTGCCGCAATTTACCTCCTACACACTGACCGCCTACAAGTCGATGAGCATCCCGAAAAACGCTTTCATCACCGGTATGGGCGAGCGTCTTTCGCTGTCCGTGGGCGGCGGCATTTTGCTGAGCGATCTGTCCTACATTCAGTTGCATTGCACCAACTACAGCGGAACCCATCGCGCGATCGTGCAATACCAATTTAATAGCGGCGCATGCGGATCGCTGATCGCCGATCTGACCGGCGGCGGCGCGGTGGTCAACGATACCGGCACCAACGCCACTTTGCATCTGCTTGTAAAGGAGGGATAAACGATGGCAAAGATCTATCTGTCTCCGGCACTGCACGGCAGTGACAACCCCACCAAGTGTGAAGGAAAATGCAGTGAGAACACCCACTGCGGACAGTATATGGATATCGTGGAAAAACGATTGAAGGCATTGGGATTTTCGGTCAAACGAGGCGGTCCGGCAACCGGCACCGACGCGATGATCGACCGCGTGGCGGAGTCGAATGCGTGGAACGCCGATCTGCATTACGTGGCACACACCAATGCCGGCGGCGGACGGTATTCGATGACCATGTGCTGGGATGACAGCACCAACAAAAGTGCCGCCAACATCCTGCACAAGCACCGCAAAACGGTGCCGACCACCCACAAGGTGGTGGTCAACCGCGAACTGTACGAGATCCGTGCGACGAAAGCCGTTTGCCTTTACGACGAACTGATTTTTCACGACAATGCGGCGGATTGCCAGTGGTTCCACAGAAATATGGCGAAGATGGCGGAAGATACTGTTCGCGCCATTTGCGAGTTGTACGACGTCCCCTACCGCACCGAGAAAGAGCCGGTGCCGGCCGATGATGGCAAGTCAAAAGGCTTTACACTTAAGCGCGAGCCGTTATACGTGTCTGCCAGCGCCAAAACGGCGGCAGGCACCGCCACCGGCACCTATTACCGTTGGGATAAGGCGGTAGTGAGCGGTCGGGTGCGTATTACGGTGCGCCCCGAATGGGTCGGCAAGGCCGGCTACGTGACCGGCTGGGTCGCAGAGAAGGCGGTGAAGTGAAATGAACGGCAATCAGATCTTACAGCGAGCGTTGACTCTGATGGGTTACACCGACCAAAACGGCGACATCGACTCGGAAGCGGCACGCTCCGCCAATCGGCATGGGTTGGCGGCGGTACGGCAGATCTACAGCGAGTTGTCCTACGCCAGCGGCACAGCGCCGTCGACGATCACCGATATGTCGATGCCGTTGCCGCTTTCGCGGCGGTTACTGGATGAGGTGATGCCGTACGGTGTGGCGATGCTATTGGCGATCGCCGAGGGCGATACCAACACCGAAGCGGCGTTTGCGCTCATTTACAACCGCAAACGCGGGTTGCTGACTACGACCGAACAGCGCATTGATGCGTTGCCGCGGAATATCGCTTAAAAAGAAAGGAAACGACGATGGAAGAAAAAATCCAAGCGGGTATCCCAACCGCTGAAGATACAGGCACGTCCCCCGCGGCGGAGGTCAATACCCCGACCGATGCCGACAACCGACCCGCAGAAGCGGAAAGCGGTGTCTATCTCCCCGTATACAACGGCGAGGTGGTCCGCGTGCAGGCCGACGACACCCAGCGCGTCACCGGCCTGTTGCAAAAAGGCTTACGGTTTGAACAGTTTTCCCCTCAATTTGAACGGCTGAAGACCATCGGTCGGGCGTTGGGTTGTTCACGACCGGAGCAAGCCGTCGAAAAGATGGCAGAAGCGCTGGAAGAAGTACAATACGAGGAATTGCTAAAGGAAGTGGGCGGCAACGAAGCCGCGGCAAGGGAATTGCTGGCGGCACGCCACGCGCCGATCACCGAAGCGGCGGAAGCGGACGGGCAGGCGCTGATGAACGAACGTCTGACCGAGGAGTTTTTGGCGCTCAAAGCGGCCTATCCGGAAGTGGGCGACGTCGATTCGCTACCCGAATCATTGTGGCGGCAGGCGGCCGAAAGCGGACGGTCGTTGACCGAATGCTGGCTGGCGCACGCCTATGCACAGCAACGTCGGGTCGGACAGGCACAGCAGGCGGCGGCCGCCGCTTCGGCGGTGGCGGTCGGATCGCTCCGCTCGATACCGGAAGACGGGGTGACGGCGACCAGCCGATCCTTCCTGCAGGGATTCCGCAGTCGAATCTAAACGAAAAGAAAAGGAGAAACAACGATGTCTACTATCAACACGATCGAATTTAATACCGCGATGACGCAGGAACTGGACAAAGCCGTTGTACAGAAGGCCGCGACCGGTTTCCTTGCCGATAACGCACTGCGCGCCAAGTTTGTCGGCGCCAAGACGGTGCTGATCCCCGAAGTGGATATGTCCGGTCTGGGCAACTACGACCGCGACACCGGCTTTGTGGGCGGCAGCATTCAGGTCTCCAACCAGCCGTACACGCTGGCGATGGACCGCGGCCGTTCCTTCCAACTCGACCGAGAGGACGAAGATGAGACCGGCATTGCCAATCTGGCCGGCGAGGTGCTGGCGGAATTCGTCCGCACCAAGGTCGTTCCCGAAATGGACGCCTACAACCTCTCCAAACTGGCGGCCTACGCCTCGGAGAACGGTCAGGTGCTCGATACCGATCTGACCGCGCCGTACAAGATGTTCAGCGAAGCGGTGGAAATGGCGCGTGACGCCGTCGGCTACGACGAGGAACTGGTGGCGTTTGTGGATTATGCGGTCATCGCCGCGTTGCAGCGTTCGGAAGAGATCGCCCGTATGATGACCGTCAACCAGATGCAGAAGGGTGAGATCACCACCGAAGTCACCACCCTCAACGGTGTGGCGCTCATTCCGGTGGAAAAGAGCCGTATGAAGACCAAGTATACCTTCCGTGACGGCACCACCGACGGTCAGGCCGAAGGCGGCTTCCAGCCGGCTTCCGATGCGTGGGGGATCAGCCTGTTGCTGATGCCCAAGCGTGCGGCTTCGCTGGTCAAAAAGACCGAAAAGACCCGCACCTTCACGCCGGATCAGAACCAAGTGGCGGATGCGTACAAGATCGATTACCGCGTGTACTACGATCTGTTTGTCAAAAACAGTCTGGGCGGCGGTATCGTCGCCGCGTTGGCTGAATAATCCCCCGTCCCCCGCCCAACGTGGGCGGGGGACTACCCCTGAGAGGTGAATCACGATGCAAGCAACGACTTTCCGCGCTGTGCTCGCTTCGGCGGCGGCGGCAGTCGCCGCCTGCTTTTCGCAACTGGCCGTCCCTGTGGCGGTGCTGTTGTTGGTCATGCTGGTGGATTACGGTACCGGCATCGCCAAAGCGGTGGTGACCAAAACGCTGTGCAGCCGCGTGGGTATCAGCGGAATTTTAAAAAAGATCGCCAATCTGGCGGTGGTGGCGGTGGGGTTGGTGACCGATTACGTCATCGCCGAAGCCGCCCAGACGCTGGGGGTCGATATGACCGTCCGCTTTGCGGTCGGGCTTCTGGTGACCTTCTGGCTGATCGTCAACGAACTGATCAGTATTTTGGAAAACGTCAGCGAGTTGGGAGTGCCGTTGCCGACCTTTTTACAAAAGTTGGCAGAGCGGCTGAAGATCACGCTGGAAAAGAAGGGCGACAAGTAACGCGAGGTGCCTTATGACGGTACATTTACCGGATATCGTCGGCGGCGGGTACAGAGAATTCTGGCATTGCCGCAAGCGATACCGTGTTTTAAAAGGCGGCAAAGCCTCTAAAAAATCCGCGACGACCGCACTGTGGTATATCTACCATCTGATGAAATATCCCGAAGCCAATCTGTTGGTGGTCCGAGCGGTAGCCAACACCCACCACGATTCCACCTTTGCGCAGTTGCTGTGGGCGATCCGACGGTTGCGGGTGTCGGCACTGTGGAAAGCGACCGAACATCCGCTGTCTTTGGAGTTTAAACCCACCGGACAGCGCATCTTGTTTCGAGGATTTGACGATGTGGACAAACTTGCCTCCGCCACGGTGCCGGAAGGGTATCTCTGCTGGGTCTGGGTAGAGGAAGCCTCCGAGATCGTCAGCGAACACGATTTTGATAAGTTGGACTTGTCGGTACCCCGTGGGGCGTTGCCTCCGCCGCTGTTTAAGCAGACGACGGTGACCTTCAATCCGTGGTCGGAAAAACATTGGCTCAAGGCGCGGTTTTTCGACCACCCCGACAGCGATACGGCGGTGTTTACCACCAACTACCTCTGCAACGAATTTCTGGACGAAGTCGACCGACGGCGATACGAGCGGATGAAAGACGCACAACCGCAACTCTACCGCGTGGCGGGATTGGGCGATTGGGGCATCGCCGACGGGCTGATCTTCGAAAATTGGGAGATACGACCGTTTGACATCGCGGCGTTGCCGGCGAGTTATACCCGTGTCTTCGGCCTCGACTACGGGTATTCCAACGATCCGACGGCGTTTATCGCGGCGGCGGCCGATCCGGTCGCCAAGCAGTTGTATATCTTTGACGAGCATTACCAGACCCGTATGCTCAACGGAGACATCGCCGAGACGATCATTCGGAAAGGATACGCCAAGGAGCGGATCCGTGCCGATGCCGCCGAACCGAAATCCAATGAGGAACTGCGAAGGCTGGGTCTTTCGCGGTTGCGGGCGGCGATCAAAGGACCGGACAGCATCCGCAACGGCATTCAGCAGTTACAAGCCTATCACATCACGGTGCATCCCCGCTGTGTCAACACGGTGCGGGAGTTGTCGGCGTACGTCTGGGACAAAAACGCCGACGGTAGCGGCATCAACCGACCGGTCGACCGTGACAATCATCTGATGGATGCGTTGCGGTATGCGATGACCGACATCCAAACACCCCATCCCGACGCCCAAATCCCGCAAAGACGCTCCGAATGGAACGCCGCCGATTTCCGCGGAGGTTGGGGATAACAAGCAAAAAAGGAGGACAAACTCTTGTCAACTCTGAAATGGGATTCCCCCATTCGCATTGCGGACGAATACGCCGCCGGATGTTCCTACAAAGCGGGACTCGGTCGGCGGGGTCTCTTTGAGCAATGCAAAGTCAACGAACGATTTTACATCGGCGATCAATGGCACGGCATCAACGCCTCCGCCGAGCGACCGCTGGTGAGAGAAAACATCATCAAACGCATCGGCGACTATAAAATGTCGGTCATCGGTTCCAATCCGGTGGCGGTCAGTTACAGCGCCGACGGCGTGCCGAACACGTTGGATACGCAGGAGCGTATCGGGCAACTGCGGGCCGGTTTAGCAGGCGGACTGATGCCGACCGAACCGATCACCGCCGACGAGGAGATCAATCTGGTGATGACGGCGTTATCCGATTATTTCCGCGTCACCGCCGAGCGATTACGTTTTGATGAACTGAAAAGCAAGGTGCTAAGACAGGCGTACATTGCCGGCACCGGCTTACTGTATACCTATTGGGACGACCGTCTGCAAACCGGTCTGTACGCCGATGAGGCGCACACCGTTCCCATCCGCGGCGACATCCGTTGCGAGATACTGGACATCGAAAACGTCTGTTTCGGCGATCCCGCCAACGACAACCTGCAAGAGCAACCCTACATTTTGGTCGCACAGCGTCGCCGCATCGACGATATCCGTCTGGAAATGAGGCGGCTGGGGCGCAGTGCGGCGGCCGAAGAACTCAAGCCGGACGATTTCACCGCCGGCGGCGAGGGCGAACAAGCCGACGGCAAGGCGACGGTCATCACCAAGTTCTACCGCGAGTGGGACAAGACCGGTCAAACGTCGGTCATCAAGGCGGTCCGCGTCTGCGGCAAAGTGGTGGTACGGCCGGCGTGGGAACTGGGGGTACGCCTGTACCCGATCGCCAAATTCGAGTGGGAACCGCGCCGCCGCTGTATCTACGGCGAAAGCGAGATCACCCATTTGATCCCCAACCAGATCGCCATCAACCGTATGGTCACCGCCAGCGTATGGGCGGTGATGATGATGGGTATCCCGATGATGGTGGTCAACGGCGACGTGGTGCAACAGAAGGTGAGCAACGATCCCGGTCAGGTCATCCGCGTATACGGTTCGGCAGAGGACGTCAATTCCGCCATCCGTTACGTGCAACCGCCCAACTTCTCGCCGCAGTTCGATGCCAATATCTCCTCACTCATCAGCAACACGATGAGCCAATCCGGTGCCAACGACGCGGCACTCGGCAATATGAACCCCAACAACACCTCCGCGATCATCGCCTTGCGTGAAGCGGCAACTATGCCGATGCAGACGATGCAAAATCATTTTTATGCGTTTGTGGAGGAGGTTGCCCGCATCTGGGCGGAGTTCTGGGTGACCCAGTACGGGCCACGCAGTCTCAAGATCGAGGACGACAGCGGTATCTGGTATCTGCCGTTTGACGGCAGACGGTTTGCCGACGTCATTATCTCGGTAAAAGCGGACGTCGGGGCTTCGACGTTGTGGAGTGAAGCGCAATCGGTGCAAACGCTGGATAACCTGTTTGAGCGTCAGGTCATCACCCCGTTGCAGTATCTGTCGCGCTTGCCGAAGGGCACGGTGCCGAATCTGTCCGGTCTGTTGCGGGAGTTGAAGGAGACCCCGCCGGCTGACGAACTGCCGGTCATCTGAAAGGAGGGCACGTATGCAATATCCCTCTTACGGGCGAACGGCGGAGAGCCGTCTGCGCCTTTCCGCTTTAAGCGGTGGGATCGACCGCGTCAGCGATGACGCCGCCATCGATGCCAACCGCCTGCGGGATGCCTGCAATCTATGGTGGAAGGACGGGGCTTTACGCACCCGCCCCGGCGTACGGCCGACCGACGACCAGTTTCCCAATTTCGGCACGGTGGTGCGGCAGGTGCTGTTGCCTGAGCCGCTGGTATTCAACGGCCAGCGCGGTCAACTCCTGCTCTTACTGCACACCCTGATCAGCGGTTATGCGCTGGGGGCGGTCTTCTGCGAAGCGTCCGGACGATTTTCCATCGTACGGCAAAACACCACCGCCGATTGGCAAACGTTGCCGACCCAGTTGTTGCCGATCAGCGGCGGGGATGGGTTGGCGATGATGTACATCGACGGTGTCCCCTATTCGCTCGACTACGACGGCACGCTGACCCAATTGGATATCTACGTACCGACGGTGCTTATCGCGGCACGCGGCGCAGAGACCTACGAAATGGCGAAAGCGATGACGGTGGCCGCCGGTACCGTGTACGAACCGTACAACCGGCTGACCGAAGCGTTTAAAATGGAATTTTTCCCAACCGACGGACTGCCTTATCATACCTTACCGTCCTTTACGCGGCACCGTCCCGCCCGTCTGGTGGTGACGTTGCGTGGGGCAACGGACTTTAATATCCCGCTGGTCAGCGATACCGGCGACGGATTGGTCTCTACCGATCCCATCAGCGGGTACGTCGTGTGCTGGTCGCCGCAGACCGGCGTGGTATGGTTTCAGGACAACAGCACCAAAGTAGCGGTACCGGACACCGAAAAATGGAGTTCATTGATATTCACCTATCGACCGCTGACCGATCAGCCGGCTGATCGGGAGTTGATCCGTTCGATGACGGTGGCAACGTGGTTTGGCGGCAGTACCGCCGGTTTGGGCGGCGGCACCCGCTGTTTTCTGGCGGGCAGTCATCAGGAACCGAGCCGCCTCTGTTACAGCGCGATAGACAACATCGCCTATCTGCCGGAAAACAACGACACCCGCGTTGGGCAGGCAGGACAAGCCATTACGGCACTCAAGAAACAGGCGGATATGCTGGTCATCTTCAAGGAGACCGAGGTGTGGTACAGTTCGTATACGGTCGGCGTGACCGACAGCGAGGCGTTGACCGCCGCACTGGAGAACGGAACGGTGACCGACATCGAAACCGCGGTGGCACAATTCCCGTTGGCACTGATCGCGTGGAACGTCGGCTGTGACCTTCCCGACACGCTGGCGCTGTGTGACAACCGTCTGGTATGGACCAACAGTGACGGGCGGGTGTATATGCTGGTCAGCGGCAACATCTACAGCGAGCGCAACGTGCGGGAGATCGGGCAGGCGGTGTGGCCGCTGTTGCAACAGAGCCAAGGGGCTATTCGCTGTGCCGCCGATTGCTATGGGCATTATCTGTTGATGGCGGGAACGCAGATCTTTTTGTTTGATTACCGCACCGCCGGTCTGGCGGCAGTCGGTACCGGCACCGCCGACAGCACGTTACAAAGCCGTTTGGCTTGGTACCGTTGGGAATTGCCGTCCGGTGTACAGGCAACCGCGATCGTCGACGGCGAAACACCGCTTTTGATCGGCGACAAGCAATTGTGGATATTGGGCGGCGAGGTCGACACGGTCGACGGCGAATCCCCCATCCACTCGATGTTGCAGTTGCCTCATCTGACCGCCGGACGGGAAGACCGCCGTAAGACGGTGCGGACGGTGACGCTGGAAAGCGGTTCGCCGTATGCGCCTCTCACCCTGTTGCCTTCCGGCGACCGACCGGCCGGCGACGGTGACAAACGGACGGTCACCACCGATGAAAACGGCTTTGCGCGGGCGTTTCTCGCCCTGCGGCGGGTACGCCGTTTCTCGCTGCGCGCAGAAACAGACCGATCGGTCGCTTGGCGCGGCATCACATTTTCTATCCAATGAAAGGAGAATCCGTTATGAGTTCCTATTCCGGCTATTTGGCGCAAGCGCAACAGGATGCGTTGGCGCAGCAGGAAGAATACGAAAAGAAGCGTAAAGCCCAACTCAAAAAGGTGTTTGCCAATCTGGAACAGACGGCGGCCGGTATGAACAGCCGACATCAGAAGGCGTTTGATTCGCAGATGCAGGCGACCGAGCAACAGTACCGCGGGTTATACGACCGCAATGCCATCCGTGAGGCGGTCTCCCGCAAGACGGTGGCGGAACAAATGGCCAATCTGGGGTTAGGCGACAGCGGGTTAAACCGCTCGCAACAGACCGCTATTGCCACCACCCGCTCCAAAGCGGACGCGAACACCGCCTTGCAACAGCAGGCGGCGATCAACGGGTTGCGGGAAGAACTGTTCAACGTGTTGGCGGGCAACGAACAATGGCTCGGCGAACAAAAAGCCAAGGCGGAAACGCAGGCACAGACCGACATGCAAAACTCGCTGGAGGCGTTGATGGCGCAAGCCAACGACAGCGCGAAGGCACAGTATAACGCGGCGGTCTCCGCCGCCAAAGCAAACGGCGGCGGTTCCGGCAGCGGCAGTTCCGGCAGCGGCAGTTCCGGCTATTCTGCCAGCGACTTATCGCAGTACATCCGTCTGCTGGGCAACAACGACTACTACGCCGGCACCCGCTTCTATCCGCATTACGTCGAACTGGTGTATGCGCTACGCAAGCGCGTACTCGGTCGCTAAAGGAGGCGTGGGTCATGTGGGGAATGCTTCTCGCCATACCCGCCTTTTGGCTGGGGTGGTTGCTTGGCAAACGCCGCCGTCCGCTGCCACCCGAGCCGGTGCTGACCGAGCAGGACAAGCAGGCGCTTCGTGATTTCGAGCGATTTATGCGATACGACGGGTTTGTCGATTAAAAAAAAGGATCTTTGGGGTTTCCAAAGGTCCTTTTTTCTTATTTCTTTCGGGGTTTCTTGGGCGGTTCGATGACCGCGTGGACGGTGACCACACGCAGACCGCCGGCCTGCGCCGCCGTCTCATCCAAGGTCATTTGGCTACCGCAAACACTACACAGCGGGTAACTTTCTTCCCCCGCCGCCGCCACCGCCACACGCAGACGCTTTTGGCTGGCAATACAAGCGCGTTGCTGACCGCTGACCACTTCGGCGTGTCCGCATTCGCACGGGATGATATTGACCGGTTTGGATTTGTCTTTGCCGGTCATCTGGCGGAACAGATTGGGGCAATACAGCACGTCGGAAGGATCTAACCGCAGGCGGGAAAACGAAAAATCACCGATGATACTCAGCGCACATTTGCCGCTCTTCATAAAGTAGCAAGAGGACTTATCCAGCGAGATGGTACTCTCGACAATGCCTTTGACGCTTTCCGTATGCCTCACATCCTTTCCGTTTTGTATCATATCATACTTTTCCCGCAAACGCAAGGGAAATTTCATAAGAAACTGAATTGACAAATTAAATATAATAATATATAATAGTACATTGGAATTTTCCGTAGTTTGGAGGAAACATGGATGAGAATCTACGTAGATGCTTTCGGCGGCGATAACGCCCCTCTCGCGGCCATTCAAGGAGCCGCCGATGCGGTGAAGGCGTACGGTCATACCGTCGTGCTGTGCGGCGATGAGCAGGCTATCCGCGACTGTGCCGCCGCAAACGGCGTGGCGATGGACGGCATCGAGATCTGCCATACCACCGACGTGCTGACGATGGACGACGAACCGAAAAGCATTCTGAAAGAACATAAAAACAGTTCGATGGGTGTCGGGTTGCAGGCGGTCGCCGCCGGCGAAGGCGATGCGTTTGTCACCGCCGGCAGTTCCGGTGCGGTGTTGATGGGTGCCACCTTCATCGTCAAGCGGATCCAAGGTGTCAGCCGTCCGGCGTTTGCGTCGGTACTGCCGTCGGGCACCAAGCCGTTTCTGCTGTTGGATATGGGTGCCAACGCCGAGTGTCGTCCCGAAATGCTGTTGCAGTTTGCACAGATGGGCGCGCTGTATATGTCCAAGGTCATCAAGCAAAGTGAGGACGTCACCGTCGGTCTGCTGAACAACGGCGTTGAGGAGCACAAGGGCGGCGATCTGCAACAGCAGGCGTACAAACTGCTTTCGGAAAGCGACCTGCATTTCATCGGTAACGTGGAGGCGCGGGCGGTGCCGTACGGGGCGGCGGACGTGGTCGTAGCGGACGGTTTCTCCGGCAACGTACTGCTTAAAACGATGGAAGGCACAGCCGATATGCTGTTGAAAAACATCAAGAGCATCTTCCACACCAACCTGCTGACCATTCTCGGCGGGGCGTTGGTCAAGCCGTATCTCGGTTCGCTGAAAAAGAAAATGAGCGCATCCGCGCACGGCGGCGCGCCGGTGTTGGGTGTCCGCAAGACGGTCATCAAGGCACACGGCAACGCCAACCGCGTGGCGTTTATGAATGCCATCCGCGTGGCGGCGGAAGCCGCCCAAGCGGATATTCCCACCCGCATTGCCGAGGCGATGGCTACGAAAGCGGAGGATGTGGGATGAGATCGGATCTGACCGCTTTACAGCAGAATATGGGGTACACCTTTAAGGATATCTCCCTGCTGGAAACGGCGTTGACGCACGCTTCCTACGCCAACGAACGGCGGGGCGGCGAATGCAACGAACGTATGGAATTTTTGGGAGATGCGGTGTTGGGGCTGATTGCCGCCAACCATCTGTATCATCACGATGACCGCAACGAAGGCGCTTTATCCAAGCAACGGTCGTCGGTAGTGTGCAGTGAGGCACTCGCCTCCTACTCCCGTCAACTGGACGTCGGGGCGTATCTTCGCCTCGGCCACGGAGAGCAACTGGGCGGCGGTGCGGAGCGCACTTCCAATCTGGAAAACGCCTTTGAGGCGTTGGTCGCCGCTATTTATTTAGACGGCGGATTGGACGCCGCCAGAGCGTTTGCTCTCCCCTTTCTGGAAAAAGAACTGGCCGCCCGTCGGCAGGCACGGTTTAAAGATCATAAGACCCAACTGCAAGAGATCATTCAGCAAAACCCCGGCGAGCGCGTCGAATACGTGTTGGTCGCCGAAAAAGGGCCGGATCACGATAAGAAATTCACCGTAGAGGTCCATCTGCATTCCAACGTCATCGGCCGAGGAACCGGCCATACCAAGAAAGAAGCGGAGCAGCAGGCTGCCCGCGAAGCCCTCCGGCTGATGGGCTTTTGAGTCAACACAAAAGTAAGGATGTGACAGCATTTGTTTCTGAAATCCCTTGAGATCCGCGGCTTTAAGTCGTTCCCCGACAAGACGATACTGAACTTCAATTCCGGTATCACCGCCGTCGTGGGGCCTAACGGCAGCGGTAAATCCAATATCAGCGATGCTATCCGCTGGGTATTGGGCGAGCAATCGTCCAAAAGCCTGCGCGGTACGAAGATGGAAGACGTCATCTTCAACGGCACGCAGGACCGTAAATCACTCGGCTTTGCGGAGGTATCGCTGACCATCGACAACACCGACCGCAAGTTGGACTTTGACAACGATGAAGTCCGCGTCACCCGTCGGTACTACCGTTCGGGCGACAGCGATTATATGCTCAACAACGCCAACGTTCGTCTGCGCGACATTCAACTTCTGTTTATGGATACCGGTCTCGGTCGGGACGGTTATTCCATCATCGGGCAGGGACGTGTGGCGGATATCGTAGCGTCCAAATCCGCCGACCGCCGTGAAATTTTCGAAGAGGCGGCCGGTATCGCCAAATACCGTTTCCGCAAAAACGAGGCGGAGCGCCGGCTGGCCAACACCGAAGCCAACCTCCTGCGTCTGCGGGATATGTTGGTCGAATTGGAATCCCGTGTGGGGCCGTTGGAGCACGAATCCAAGAAAGCGGAAAAATTCCTCGAATACGCCGGCGAGCGCAAAGGCTTGGAGATCGCGCTGTGGTTGCATCAGATCGAAAAAGCGCGGGATACGCTCCGTTCGCTGAGCGGTAAGTTGGAATTGGCGCGCGTGCAATACGACGCGGCGGCGGACAAGATCGACGACATCGACCGTCAGATCGATGCGGTCGGCGAGCAATCCGCTTTGCTGGCGGCACAGATCGACGAACTGCGCCGTCAGGCTCAACTCTTTGAGGAAGAAGCCACCCACCGCGACGGTGATATTGCCGTCCGCGAAAACGATATTCTGCATAACAACGAAAACATCGCCCGTATGCAGAGTGAGATCGAACAGAGCCGTACCGGCGGAGCGCAAATCGACCAAGAGATCGCCGCCTGCCGTGCGGTCATTGCGGAGAAGGAAGCCGCCATCGCCGAATCCGAGAAGCAACAACTCGCCCTTTCGGAAGAGATGGACGCGCTCTCCCGTTCCAGCGATGAAGCGGGCAACAAACTGGAACAAGCCAATCGCAACGCCGCCGCGCTGGCGTTACAGATGGCGGATATCCGCGTACAGCAATCGGCCGGAGAGACCTCTCTTTCCGAGATCGAACTGCGGTTGTCCCAGTTGACCGCCGCGGTGGAACTGCGTCAGGCCGCCGCCGAAGCCGCCGAGCAGGAACTGGCTGACAGTCTGGAAGCGGTGGACAACTGCAAAGAGCAGGTGCAATCCCTGCAAAATACCGTCGGCGGCTATCAGATGCGTGCCGACTCCCGCAACAAGCGGTTGGAAACGGTGCGCGCCGAGGTGGATCAGTTGACGCTGGACGCCGAGGATAAACGTCGCCGTATCAAGTTGCTGGAAGATCTGGAAAACAGTATGGAAGGCTTCTCCGGCAGCGTCAAATTGGTCATCAAGCAGGCTGAGGCGGGCGCGCTTCGCGGCATTCGCGGCCCCATCACCCGCCTCATCGACGTGCCGAGTAAGGTGGCGCTTGCCATCGAGACGGCGCTGGGCGCCAACGCGCAAAACATCGTCTGCGACCGCGAAGACGACGCCAAGAAAGCCATTGCTTATCTGAAAAATAACAAGGCCGGCCGTGCCACCTTCCTCCCCGTCGAAACCATCAAGGGTCGCACGTTGGACGAAAAGGGCGTGGAAGACGCTTTCGGCGTGGTCGGTATCGCCTCCGATCTGGTCACCTGCGACGAGCGCTACCGCGAGATCCTCGTCAGCCTGCTCGGCCGTATCGTCGTGGCAGAAACGCTGGACGACGCCACCGCGCTGGCCAAGCGTTACCATTATAAATTCCGCATCGTCACGCTGGACGGTCAGGTGGTCAACGCCGGCGGTTCGCTGACCGGCGGTTCGCACGTCAAGGGCGCGGGTCTGTTGTCCCGTCGCTCCGAGATCGAAAAGTTGCAGGCGGATTACAACAAATCGGTCGCCAAGTTGGAAGATGCCAAGGCATCCTTAAACAGCGTACAGCAGGAGGCATCCGCCGCCACCGCCGCCTTGGTCGGTGCGCAAGGCGAATTGACCACCGCGCAGGAAGACCTCATCCGTTTGGAAGCGGAACAGCGTCGCCTGACCGAAACGGCGGAAAACAGCCGCACGGCGGTGACCGATTGCCGCACCGAGATCGACACCTTGCACACCCGCGAAGCCGAACAGAAACAACTGATCGCCGCGGCGGTGCAGTCGGCGGCGGACGTGGCGGCCAAACAAGCCGCTATCGAGCAGGAACTGGCGGAATTGTCCGGCGGACGGCAGGAACTGGCCGGTGCCCGTGAAGAATTGGGCAACCGCGTTTCCGAACTCAAGTTGGCGGCGGTGACCGCCCGCAAAGAGATCGAAGCGCAGGAAATGAGCATTCAGTCTCTGGAACAGCGTCAGCACGATGCGGTCGGATTCTGCGAGTCGCTGGAACAACAGATCGCGGCGGTGCAGGAGCAAAACGCCGAGATCGAACAGAATATTGCCGAGTTGCGTCAGCAGGCGGCAGACGGACGTCAGCGGGCGGCAGACGTGACCGCCACCGCCGAGGCGCTCATCCTCAAGCGCACCGAAGGCGAAGCGGGCGTGACCGCGTTGCGTCAGCAACAGCGTGAAGCCTCCGACGAGAAGGAACGTCTGGGCGGCGAGGTGGCGCGTATCGAAGAAAAGACCACCGCCGCGCAGTTGGAGACGGACGAGATCATCCGCAAACTGTACGAGGAATACGAACTCACCCGCGCCGAAGCGGAAGCGATCGCGCCGCCGCTGGAAAATATTACCGAAGCGACCCGCCGTCTGCAGGAACTGAAAAACAAGATCCGCGGTCTGGGTCACGTCAACGTCGGTGCGATCGACGAGTATAAAGAAGTGAAAGAGCGTTACGATTTCCTGTATACGCAGGTGACCGACGTCGAGGTCTCCCGCAAGGAATTGCTCGACCTCATCGGCGATCTGACCGGACAGATGCGAGACGTATTTATCGAGCGCTTTAATGAGATCAACGGGTATTTCGGCAAGATCTTTGCCGAACTGTTTGACGGCGGTAAGGCGGAACTGAAACTGCAAGATCCGGACGACGTGCTGTCCTCCGGCATCGATATGTTCGTGCAACCGCCGGGCAAGGTCATTTTGAACCTCGATGCGCTATCGGGCGGCGAAAAGGCGTTGACCGCCATTGCGTTGCTGTTTGCTATTCTGCGGGTCACCCCGTCGCCGTTCTGCGTACTTGACGAGATCGAAGCGGCGTTGGACGACGTCAACGTCGACCGCTATGCACAGTATCTGCGCCGTATGACCGACGAGTCGCAGTTTATCGTCATCACCCACCGTCGCGGCACGATGGAAGAAGCCGACGTGCTGTACGGTGTCACGATGCAGGAGAAGGGCGTGACCACCCTGCTGGAACTGCGTGCCAGCGAAGTGGAAGCGCGGCTCGGTCTGAAACTCAACCAGGATAACGAGTAAGGAGTACCTATGGGATTTTTCAGCAAGATCGGCGAAGGCCTGCGGAAAACACGCGGTTCGCTGATGAACTCGATCAATTCGATGCTCAACGCCTTTGGCAAAGTGGACGATGAGTTGTTCGACGAATTGGAGGAGATCCTCATTGCCGGCGACGTCGGTATCAATACCTCGGGACGGATCTGCGCCGAGTTGCGCCGCCGCGCCAAAGAGGAACATATCAAGGATGCCGCCGAGGTGCGGGAACTGTTGCAGCAAACGGTTGCCGAAATGCTTAGCGGTGAGAATGAACTGAAACTCACCACCAAGCCGTCGGTGGTACTGGTCATCGGCGTCAACGGCGTCGGCAAGACCACCAGCATCGGCAAACTCGCCGCCCGTCTGAAGGCGGAGGGCAAGACGGTGTTGCTCGGTGCGGCGGATACCTTCCGTGCGGCGGCCATCGACCAACTTGCCATCTGGGCGGAACGCGCCGGTTGCGATATCATCAAGCACGGCCCCGGAGCCGATCCGACGGCGGTGGTGTTTGACACCATCTCGGCGGCGAAGGCGCGCGGTGCGGACGTGGTCATCTGCGATACCGCCGGCCGTCTGCACAACAAAAAGAATCTGATGGACGAACTGGCGAAGATGCACCGCATCATCGATCGGGAATTGCCGGATGCCGACAAGGAAACGCTGTTGGTGCTGGATGCCACCACCGGACAAAATGCGGTCAATCAGGCGCGGGAGTTCAAGCAGGTGGCGGATATCTCCGGCATCGTGCTGACCAAACTGGACGGCACCGCCCGCGGCGGCGTGGTACTGGCGATCCAAGAGGATCTGAAAGTGCCGGTCAAGTTTGTGGGTGTCGGCGAAGGGGTCGACGATCTGCAACCGTTTGATCCGGAGGAATTTACCGCCGGTCTGTTTGCGGAATGAGGGTATACTATGCAATATATCATTGCCACGCATAATCAAGGCAAACTGGCCGAGTTGCGGCGTATCCTCGCCCCGATGGGTATTGAAGCCGTGACCGTGGAAGGACTCAGCGAGCCGGAAGAAAACGGCGCGACCTTTGCGGAAAACGCGTATATCAAGGCCGCGGCCGCCTGCCGTGAGACGGGCAAGCCCGCCGTGGCGGATGATTCGGGGCTGTGTATTGACGCACTCGGCGGCGAACCGGGGGTGCGCACCGCCCGTTATGCACCGGTCGGACAGCGGAAGTTGACCGTCCTGCAAAAATTGTCCGGTCTCCCCCGTCCTCAACGGACCGCCCGTTTTGTGTCGGCGGTCTGTTGCGTATTTCCCGACGGGCGGGTGATCACCGCCGAAGGGATCTGCGAGGGCTATATCGGTACCGCCTGCCGCGGAGACGGCGGGTTTGGGTATGACCCGATCTTTGAGATCGAAGACGGACGCACCTTTGCCGAACTGGATGACGGCGAAAAAGACGCCATCAGTCATCGCGGCAAGGCCCTGCGGCTATTCAAGCAAAAACTACAGGAAGAATTGGAGAAATCACTATGCTGACAAGCAAACAGCGCGCGTATCTGCGCGGTTTGGCCAACGCGATGGACGCCATCGTCCACGTGGGCAAAAGCGGTCTGGCGGACACCATCGTCAAGCAGACGGATGACGCGCTGACCGCTCGGGAACTCATCAAGGGCAAGGTGCTGGAGACCGCACCGGAGACGGTGCGCGAGGTGGCGGATGCCTTGGCACAGGCGGTGGGCGCCGAGGTCGTGATGACCATCGGCCGCACCTTCGTGCTGTACCGCCGTCATCCCGAAGAGCCGGTCATTATGCTGCCCCGTAAGTAAGCGATGAGAATAGGATTATTCGGCGGGAGTTTTGATCCCCCGCATAACGGGCATCTTGCTCTGGCACTCGGTTGCGCCAAGGAATTGGGGTTGGATCGGGTGGTGCTGATGCCCAGTGCCGCTTCGCCGCACAAACTCAAAAGCGGCGGTGCGAGCGGCGAACAGCGGCTGGCGATGTGTCGGCTGTTGGCAGACGGACAGCCGCTCCTAACCGTTTCCGATTGGGAGATCGCCCAAGGCGGCGCCAGTTTTACGGTGAATACGCTGGAACATCTGACCGCTTCACAGCCGCAGGACGAATGGTTTCTGCTGACCGGCGCGGATATGTTTTTGACCCTGCCGACATGGTATCGGTACCCCGATATCACCGCGATGTGCACCCTGTGCGGTATTGCGCGGGACGGGGCGGATACCGTCAAACTGCAGGCGGCGGCCGATAAAATGACCGCCGGCGGCGCCAAGACCGCCGTGCTGCCGGTGGAAGCACCGACCGTCTCTTCCACCGCCATCCGTGACGGTGTGGCGGCGGGTGACGACCGCTGGAAAGCGTTGCTGCCGGAGGCGGTAGCGGCGTATATTGAGGCCGAGGGATTGTACCGCGAAAACGGCACGGCGGATGCCGACCGGCAATATACCGAAATTTTACGACAGCGTCTCTCCCCCTACCGCTTTGCGCATTCGCTGGCGGTGGCCAAAGAAGCGGCACGGTTGGCGGACAAATACGGCGCCGACCGACAAAAGGCGTACACCGCCGGTCTGCTTCACGACATCCTCAAGGATGCGTCCTCCGAGGAGCAGAGGCTCATCGCCGAGCAATTCGGCGTCCAACTGGACCACGTGGAAAAACAGGCACCCAAGTTGTGGCATGCCCGCCTTGCGCCGGTGTTTCTGGAAAATATATTGGGGCTGACCGATGAGGACATCCTCGGCGCGGTGCGGTATCACACCACCGCCAAGGCGGGGATGACCCTGCTGGAGACCATCGTGTTTCTGGCGGATTTTACCGCCGAAGGACGGGATTATCCCGACGTGGCGGTCATGCGGCGGTTGGTGGATGAGTCGACCGACTTGGCCCTGCATTATTCGCTTTCGTATACCGTGCGGTCGTTGACCGAAAAAGGGGCGGCTGTCCATCCCGACACCGCCGCCGCTTTGGCTGAGGTCACCGCCCGTTTGCAACAGAAAGGAGAACTTGTCTGATGGCTAACGACAACAACAAAAAGGTTTCGCTGACAGGTCGCGTGGCGTCCTCTAAACCGGCACCGGCGAAAAAAGCGGCACCGGCAAAGAAGAACAGCGGTGGGGCGGTCAATCTGACCCAGCGTGCGGCTTCGCAAAAGGCATCTGCCAAGAAGAGCAAAAAGAAGAAAGCACCGGTCGGCAAGATCGTTATGTACGTGCTGATGGCGTTACTGATCGTATTGTGCGTGGTGTTGTTGCTCATCGTCGCGCCGTTTATCCGCGATCTGTTCGGCAATAACAACGAGCAAACGCCGAACGTCCCCAGCGGTGATCTGATCGGCTACGTGCAATCGAGTAACGAAAACGTATCCTACTACGTGGTCGGTCTGTTCGGTGAAGATCTGGAACAGCAGATGGACGCGCTGTCCATCGTCTGCTACGACCGAAAAGCCGGTACGGTGGACGTTATGCAGGTCCCGACCGACACCTATCTGAATGCCGACAGCGGTTGGGCGGAAGGCGTCCACAAGATCGGCAATCTGTGGGCAAATCCGAAAAATCTGGTGTGGTGTGCCGAATGCGCCAAGCAGGTGTTTGAGGCGGAGATCCGCGAAAACACCCACAGC
Organism: Clostridia bacterium; assembly: GCA_017410585.1. Classification (GTDB taxonomy): domain Bacteria; phylum Bacillota; class Clostridia; order Oscillospirales; family Acutalibacteraceae; genus RGIG426. Next base: position 18,647 of record JAFQQM010000001.1, on the reverse strand, counting down.
GTCTGCGGAGCGATGCTGACCACCCAAAAGGGCAGCAGCCAGACCGATCTGATGCGGGCATTCAACGTGGAATACAGTCTGCCGGTAGACAATTATTATCTGTTCCAACGCGGCAGTCTCAAAGAGACCATCGATTATATCGGCGGTCTGGATATCGTGCTGGAAGAGGATATGACCTTGGCAGAGACCGAATATCCCGCCGGCAAGCAGACCTTGGACGGTGCGGCGGTGCTGGAGTATATCACCTACACCGGTGACAGCGTATCGGGCGACGTACAGCATCAGTTGGATACCCGCGCCGTGTGGGTGGCGCTGTTTGACCGTTTGGCACAATTGGATGCGCAGACGATGTACGATGACGTCATCAGCAACGTGCAGGTATGGGATAACCCCATCAAGATGCAACGGGTCGGCGATTATTGGGAGACCGACGCCATGGAACTGTGCGAACTGATCGTCGAACTCGGCAAGTTGGACCGTCAGAATTTCACCTTCTATATGATGCCGGGTGAAGCATCGCAGTCGGGCGGTGTCACCTATTATTCGGTGCACAAGGATGATCTGGCGGCGTTACTGCAAGCGGAATTCAACCCCTACGGCGACGAGATCGGCACGGAGGATCTGATGGCGGAAGAATTGAGCAACACCACCGCCAGCGAGACGGTGCCGGAGACCTTCGCCGCGTTGGCTGTCAAACAGTCGGGCGAGTTGGAATAAGGAGGAACCGATTTGAAGGATAGTTTGGCCATTTGCGAGCGCGTGGTGCGCTCGTTGGATAAGCATAAAGCAAGCGATATCTCCGCCATCGGGGTGAGCGGCCTCACCATTATCACCGATTATTTCGTGGTAGCGGAAGGCACCAGCGCCAACCACGTCCGCAGTTTGGCGGATCACGTGGAGGATGAACTGGCGGCGGAAGGCGTGTTGGTGCGTCGCACCGAGGGATATCAGGAGTCCAAATGGGTACTGCTGGATCTCGGCGGAGTGGTGGTGCATCTGTTTCAGCCGGAAACGCGCCGTTATTACGATCTGGAGCGGCTGTGGAAAGACGGCGAGCATCTGGATATCACCCCGTGGGTGGACTGATCATTTTGCAATTCATTAAAGGAGAGATATTTTCCCATGGCACAGTACAATCATCACGACATTGAAAAGAAATGGCAGGCGTATTGGGAGGAGCACGACACCTTCCACACCGACGTTTGGGACTTCTCCAAGCCCAAATACTATGCGTTGGATATGTTTCCGTATCCGTCCGGTGTCGGTCTGCACGCCGGTCATCCCGAAGGATACACCGCCACCGACATTATGTCCCGTATGAAGCGGATGCAGGGCTATAACGTACTCCACCCAATGGGTTACGATTCCTTCGGTCTGCCGGCGGAGCAGTATGCGGTGGATACCGGCAACCATCCCAACGGTTTTACGCAGAAAAACATCGATACCTTCTCCCGTCAGCTCAAGGAACTGGGCTTTGACTACGATTGGTCCAAGATGACCTCTACCTCCGATCCGGAGTTTTACAAGTGGACGCAATGGATCTTCAAGAAACTGTGGGAAGCCGGCTACGCCAAGCGGATCGAAATGCCGGTCAACTGGTGCGAAGCACTGGGCACCGTCTTGGCCAATGACGAAGTGATTGACGGAAAATCCGAGCGTGGCGGTTATCCGGTGGTCAAGAAGATGATGATGCAGTGGGTCATCGACCAGCCGGCGTTTGCCGAAAAACTGCTCGAAGGCCTCGATCTCATTGATTGGCCGGAATCCACCAAAGAGATCCAGCGCAACTGGATCGGCAAATCCACCGGCGTGGAAGTGGATTTCCAACTGGTCGGCGGCGGTCAGTTCTCCATCTACACCACCTGCATCGAAACCATCTACGGCATCACTTTTATGGTGCTTGCACCGGACGGCAAGATCACCGAATCGCTGTTGGATCGCGTCCAAAACCGCGAACAGGTGGAAGCCTACATCAAGGAAGCCGCCAAGAAGAGCGAGATCGACCGTACCGATGCCAGCAAGACCAAGACCGGTTGCCCGCTTGAGGGCATCTATGCCATCAACCCGATCAACGGCCGCGAAGTGCCGGTGTATATCGGCGATTTCGTGCTGGGCAACTACGGCACCGGCGCGGTGATGGCGGTGCCGAGTCACGATCAGCGTGACTTTGAGTATGCCGTCGCGCACAACATCCCGATGATTCAGGTCATCGAAGGCCGCGACGTAAGCGAATGCGCGTTTGAAAAGCAGGATTACCTCGGCAAAGGTTGCATCCTCTGCAACTCGGCGGAATTTACCGGTATGACGGTGGAAGACGCCAAAGAAGCCATCACCGTCAAGTTGGAAGAAATGGGGGTTGCCCGTCGCAAGAACAACTACCATTTCCGCGAATGGATCTTCGCCCGCCAGCGTTACTGGGGCGAACCGGTGCCTTGCGTCTATACCGACGACGGGCAGACCGTATTCCTGCCCGACGAGGAACTGCCGGTGGTGTTGCCGGTGTTGGAAGATTACAAAGGCCGCGGCGGTCAGGCTCCGTTGGAAAACGCCGAGGAGTGGAAATACTACGACAAAAACGGCCTCAAGGGCAAGCGTGAGACGTCCACCATGCCGGGCAGTGCCGGTTCTTCGTGGTACTATATGCGCTACATCGACCCGCACAACGACAAGGAATTGTGCGATCCTAAACTGCTGAAGCATTGGTTGCCGGTCGATCTGTACATCGGCGGTCCGGAGCACGCGGTGGGTCACCTGATCTATTCCCGTATCTGGAACCGTTTCCTGTATGACGAGGGCATCTCCCCCGTCATCGAGCCGTTTAAGAAGTTGGTACACCAAGGGATGATCCTCGGCGAAAACGGCATCAAGATGGGCAAGCGTTTCCCGCAGTACGTGGTCAATCCGTCGGACATCGTCCGTGAATACGGCGCCGATACCCTGCGCCTGTACGAAATGTTTATGGGTCCGCTGGAGGTCAGCAAACCGTGGTCTGCGACCGGCGTGGCGGGCGCGCGCAAGTTCATCAACCGCGTGTGGAATTTCTTCACCGAGCCGGCCAATCTCACCGATACCGACGACGGAAAACTGACCAAGGTCTACCATCAGACGGTCAAAAAGGTCACCGGCGATTTCGAACAGTTGGGCTTCAACACCGCCATCGCGCAGATGATGGTGTTTATCAACGAGGCGTACAAAGTCGGTTCCTGCCCCAAGGCATACGCCGAGGGCATTATCAAGATGCTCTCCTGCATCACCCCGCACGTCGGCGAAGAAATGTGGCAGTTGCTCGGTCATACCGAGACCATTGCCTATGAGCCGTGGCCGACCTACGACGAGGAAAAATGCAAGGACAGCGAAGTGGTCATCGCCGTGCAGGTCAACGGAAAACTGCGCGGTCGCGTGTCCATCGCGGCCGATGCCACGCAGGAAGAGGCACTTGCCGCCGCCAAGGCGGACGAAAAGGTTGCCGCCGAGATCGCCGGCAAAACGCTGGTGCGCGAATTGTACGTGCCGAACAAGTTGGTCAACTTGGTATGCAAATAATTTTGCATTTTTGCAAAATTACCTCTTGACTAACGTTTTGTTTTAAGGTATAATACAGAGTAGCATTATGTGCTAAATTACCCCTGCAGTAGCGGAGGGAGGGAATACAGAATGTCAGAAGTCCATGTGAAAGAAAACGAAAGCCTTGATAGTGCGATCCGTCGTTGGAAGAAGTCCTGCGCCCGTTCCGGTGTCCTCGCCGAAGTGCGTAAGCGCGAGCACTATGAGAAGCCGTCGGTGAAGCGTAAGAAGAAGTCCGAGGCTGCTCGTAAGCGCAAGTTTAAGTAAGGCATTCAAACTAAAAAGCGAGCGGAACCATCCCGCTCGCTTTTTTCTTTTTGACGGAGGTGCCCGTATGTTTACCCCCACCTATCTCATCCCCCGCATCACCGACCTATCCCCCGATCGGTTGGTACAAAGCGGGTACAAAGCGTTGCTTTTAGACGTAGACAATACGCTGACCACCCATCATTGCCCCGATATCTCCGACGAGGTACGGACGTGGCTGGACAAGGCGGCAGCCGCCGGCTTGTTGCTGATGATCGTATCCAACTCCAAGGCGTTTCGCATCCGGCCGTTTGCCGAGCGGATCGGATTACCGTTTGTGGCACTTTCCTGCAAACCGTTGCCGTTTGGATTTTTCCGTGCGGTCAAGACGCTGGGGGTGGATAAAACGCAATGTCTGGTGATCGGTGACCAGAGTTTTACCGACGTGTTGGGCGCCAAACTGGCGGGGTTGCCGGTCGCGCAGACCGAGCCGATCCGGCCGGAGGACGGTTGGTCGTTTAAACTGCGCCGTCGGTTGGAAGTCGGTATCCGCCGCCGTGCCAAGGCGGCTTTAGAGAAAAAGGAGAAGGAAAAATGATTCGTTTCGGTCCTGCCGGCAACTGCGAAGCGTTCGCGGCCGCCGGCTATAAATCCACAGCGCAGATGCCCGCGTTTCTGGCCGGTTACGGCTTAAACGCCTACGAATACCAATGCGGACGCGGCGTGCGGTTGAGTGACGCCACCGCCGAAACGCTGCGCAAAGGCGCAGAGGAGCACGGCATTCAGTTGTCATTACACGCGCCGTATTTCATCTCGCTGGCGTCGGATGATCCGCAAAAGCGCGTAAACTCCATCCGATATATTTTAGACAGCGCCGAGGCGGTGACCCGTCTGGGCGGCGACCGCATCGTGGTGCATCCGGGCGGTCTGGGCGGATTATCCCGCGAAGAAGCGACCGCCTTGGCCTGCGAAACGCTTGGGCGCGCACAGCAGGCATTAGACGAAAACGGGCTGTCGGCGGTGCGTATCTGCCCCGAAACGATGGGCAAGATCGGTCAGTTGGGGACGCTGGACGAGGTGCTGACCATGTGCCGCGTGGACGAACGGTTTTTGCCTACCGTCGATTTCGGGCATCTCAACAGCCGCACCCACGGCGAAATGTCCACCCCCGCCCAGTTTGCGGCGTTGTTGGATCGGTTGGAAAACGAACTGGGACAAGAACGGGCGAGTCAATTCCACTCCCATTTTTCCAAGATCGAGTACACCGCCGGCGGCGAGAAACGCCATCTCACCTTTGAGGACACCGTCTTCGGTCCCGATCCGGCACCGCTGATGGCACTCATTGCCGAGCGCGGTTGGACCCCGACCTTTATCTGTGAGTCGGCCGGTACCCAAACGGCGGATGCCGCCGCGATGCAACGACTTTGGTTGCAGGCCGCAAAATAATTTTATAAATATTGCAGTTTACCCTTGCATTAGCAGGGAAAATGCGGTAAAATAGAGTATAACCCAATATAGGAGGATTTTTAAGTATGGTTACAGCAGGCGATTTCAGAAACGGTATGACCTTTGAGATGGACGGTAACGTCTATCAGATCGTGGAATTCCAGCATGTCAAGCCGGGCAAGGGCGCTGCCTTCGTCCGCACCAAGATCAAGAATGTCATCGCGGGTACGACGGTGGAGCGCACCTTCAACCCGAACGATAAGTTCCCGACCGCTTACATCGAGCGCAAGGATATGGAGTATTCCTACAACGACGGCGATCTGTACTACTTTATGGATCCGGAGACCTACGATATGGTCCCGCTCAATGCCGATACGCTGGGCGATAACTTCCGTTTTGTGAAGGAAAATATGGTGTGCAAGGTTGCTTCCTTCAAGGGCACCGTGTTCGCTGTCGAGCCGCCGAACTTTGTGGAACTGCAGGTCACCCAGACCGATCCGGGCTTCGCGGGCAACACCGCCACCAACGCCACCAAACCGGCGACGCTGGAGACCGGCGCCGAAGTTCGTGTGCCGCTGTTCATCAACGAAGGCGAAATGATCCGTATCGACACCCGTACCGGTGAATACATGGAGCGTGCGTAAAGCCACTCCCCTATCTTCATTTTAAGGAGGAACCGATTATGACGACGACGGAAAAGGTTGCTTACCTCAAGGGTCTGGTCGAGGGTATGGCTCTGGACACCGACAGCAAGGAAGGCAAAGTACTGGCGGCTATCATCGACGTTTTGAACGATATGGCGCTGGATATGGAAGACCTCGGCGAAGAACTGACCGAACTGGGCGAGCAGGTCGATGAGATCGACGAAGATCTCGCGGACGTGGAAGATCTGCTGTACGAAGAGGATGAGGACGAGGATTACGACTTCGACGACGATCTGTTCGAGGTTGCCTGCCCGCATTGCGACGCGGAATTTGAAGTCAGCGAAGAAGAATTGCTGGCCGACGAGGGCATCGAGTGTCCGGAGTGCGGCGAACTGCTCACCTTCGATATCGAAGAGTGTGACGGCGATTGCAGTTGCTGCGACGAAGACTGCGACAACAAAGAATAAATGTGAAACCAAAAACTCCCGATGCAAACGCATCGGGAGTTTTTCTTATGCCAGATTCAGTTCGTCTTCCCAGTAGTCGTTGATAAAGCCGATGTAGGTCTTACCACGGGCGACCTTGGCGACCGTGCCGTCCATCTCGTAGATGGTGAAACCCTCGGTATCCAGTTCGTAGGTAACGTCACGGGCTTTACCGCCCGAGATGATCTTGCCGTAACCGCTGGTGAAATCGTAGTTGATGGTGACCTCGTTCCACTCGTAATACTGATACCCGTACAACGCGATGACGTTGGCAAACTGCAACGGATCGCCGTCCAGCGAAACGTGCTTCTCGGTGGAAGACGCATCACCGATGTACTTGGTGTACAGCGCGGTGTCCTCGTCGTAGACAAAGGTGGAATACAGACCGTAGGACTGGCGGATTTCCGCCACGTTGGCGGTCTCACCGCCAAAGACGGTGCCGAAAGCATACGGCATATCGCGGATCGGCGCGGTGTCGTAGCCGAGGTATTCCAACGGATATTGAAGACCCTGTTTGTTGGTGGTGTAGGTGTATTCCACCGCCCCACGAATATCATACAACGCATCGTCGTACCAGAAGCAATCCTCGTAGAAATTGCCGGCATTGAGGTTGTCGATGTCGGAGGTGGCGATCAGATTGAGCGCCGGTTCGGAACCGCCGGCATGGACGTAAACCAGCCCCATCGCCTGCGCCACCTGCACCATCGGCGAACGAGCCGAGCGGATAGGATTGACGTCCGGCACCTTGTCGGCCGAGCCGAACACGGTCAGCAGACGGGTGACGCCGGCTTGGTATTCGATCTCGATGATCATATCCGCCTCGTCGATGCCGCCCTGCGGACGGGCGCGCACGTCGTTAGCCAACATAATGCCGATCGGACGGGTGGGCGAGCCTTCGGGGATATCTTCCAGACCGGTGACGATATTGTACTGCATCGGCACCACCGGCGAGGAATTGCCGCCACCGCCGCCACTGCCGTTGCCACCGCCATCGCCGGTACCGCCCGGAACAGGCGAGCCGCCGGAGATATCACAGCCGAGCAAACAGCACAGCATCGCCAAGCACAAAACCGCGATCCAAACTCGTTTCATTCTCAACACCTCTTGAGATAAGTATACTCCGCCAAGCGGAAAAATGCAAGATTACCGATGCAAAATACGGGTCACGTCGTCGGTATACTGCTTTTTATCTTTGAGATACGCCTTGGCCGCATCGGTGAAAAAATCCACCATCGAGCGTCCGTCCAGCGACAACTCGCTCTTCAAACGATGATGCATTTCGGGACTCAAACGGATGATCGTCTGCTTCAAACGATCCCCCACCTCCAACGCTCTGCTCTCTACCGGTTTCTTTTTCATATCCATATCCATATCCAAACCCTCTCTTTCATCAAAAACACTCTTGGCCTCCCGCCGATGATATCAAGATATCTTGATATCTTGATATAATGATATCTTGATATAATGATATCTTGATATAATGATATCATTATATCATTTGTTTGTCAAGGGGGATGTTGGGAGAGGATGTATCGCCGGCGGAGTGCAACTCGGTGGAATGCGCCGGATTGAAGATCGCCTGCACGTTTTTCGCCGGACCGAAGATCGCCTGCGCGTTTTTCGCCGGATCGTACGGCTCGTTTTTCAGCAAATCCCGCTTCAATTTCGCAATGCTTTGCTTATCCATATTTACCTCCTTACAAAATAAAAAGAGCCAACCATTCCTTTCGGAATAATTGGCTCAAAGGCTCTATATATTATACCACGTCAGAACGGGCATAGTCAATGTACGGCGGGGGACAAGAAAGGGGTAGCGAAACGCCACCCCTTTGTTTATTATTTAATAATTTCTAAATCAGTATGAATCTGTCTTCACAACCCCATTTGAGCACTTCACTTCGATGCCTAGAGAGTAGCCCTTCCAATATTTTCCTAATGAAACCGTATTCCACTGTTCAACCGTTCCATCATATATAATATTCGTTAATTTCTCGCAGCTAATGAACGCTGCTGCGTAAATCGTGATAACACTGTTCGGGATGGTGATGCTGGTCAGACTGCTACAGCCCGAAAATGCACTTTCCCCAATACTGGTGACACTGTTTCCCATAGTCACTCTGGCAAGGCTTTCACAAGCGTTAAACGCGCCTTCGCCAATGCTAGTGACACCGTTTCCAATAGTTACGCTAGCAAGACTTTCGCAACACATAAACGCTTGTATGCCAATGTCAGTGACACTATTGGGAATGGTAATGCTCTCGAGACTTTCGCAATCCGCAAAAGCAAGATTCCCAATACTGGTGACACTATTGGGAATGGTAATGCTCTCGAGACTTTCGCAATATCTAAATGCACCTTCCCCAATGCTGGTGACACTGTTTCCTATGGTCAAGCTGGTCAGGTTTTCACACTTATAGAATGCCTGATAATCAATGCTGGTAACCCCGTTTCCAATTTTTGCACTAGTAAGGTTGTAACATTCATAGAACGCTCGTTCGCCGATATAGGCAACGCTATCGGGAATGATAATGTTCTCAAGACTTTCACAATCGCAGAAAGTATATTCTTCGATTGCGGTTACGCTATTTCCAATCGTTACGCTAACAAGGCTTTTGCATTCATAAAACGCACTGTAACCAATGCTGGTGACGCTATCGGGAATGGTGATGCTAGTCAAACTAGTGCAACCCCAAAATGCACAAGCACCAATGCTCGTTACGCTCTCCGGGATAGTAATGCTCTTGAGGGTTCCGCAATACCAAAACGCTTTAGCGCCAATTGCAACAACCGGTATTCCGTTAATATTGTCTTTTAGAGCAATTACTGCTCTATAGGGCTTTTCGTTGTCGAGACATTTGAGCACATAACCGCCTTTTTGAGCATCGTAACAATACTCAAACTCTCCGTCAGATGTTTTATCATACACCGTTTCCTCCGGAGGAGGAGTATTTGGATTGGTGGTTACAGGTTTAAAGTCGTCGTAGCTGTCCTCCACCCCGTCTAACGGCGCGGAGTCCGAAGATTCAAAGTTGCCGTAGCTGTCCTCTACCCCGTCTAACGGCGTGGGGTCGCCCGAAGAGTTAGCCCCAGTGCAAGCAGACAAGCAAAGAGTAAGAACCATTAACAATGCCAGAATAATTGCGAGCTTTTTCATAAGTTTATCCCCCTTAATATTCCTTCACGTCATTCCAGAACCAATTAGAACAATTGGCTCAAAGGCTCTAAGTTATTCAATTATCACAACACCATCGGAACACTTGACTTCAGTAACAGAACTATCGTCGAAGGCGTCTTCATCCAAAAATTGTCTAATATCAATCTCATTCCACTGTGCGACGGTACCTTCATAGGTTACGCTCGTCAAATTGGTGCAACCAGAGAAAGCGGCGTAATAAATGATTGTCACGCTGTCCGGGATGGAAACGCTGGTTAGACCGGTACAACCTTGGAAAGCAGACCGCCCAATGCTGGTGACGCTGTCCGGGATGGTGATGCTGGTCAGACTGCTGCAGTCGTAGAAAGCAGAATCCCCAATGCTGGTCACGCTGTCGGGAATGGTGATGCTCGTGAGGCTTGCGCATTCTCTAAACGCGTTTTTCCCAATTGCAGTCACGCTGTCGGGGATGGTAATACTCGTCAAGCCGGTGCAATTTCTGAAAGCCCATTCCCCAATGCTCGTCACGCTGTCAGGGATGACAATGCTGGTCAGACCACTGCACCCGGAGAACGCACTGCCCCCGATGCTGGTCACACTATCGGGGATGGTGATGCTCGTCAGACTATCGCAATCATTGAAAGCATGGTCAGCAATCACTTTGGTACCGTCTTTTAAGATATAATCGCCGGAAACAGTTGCAGCTATTAAATGATTTCCAATATACAGAACGTCGTTTTCCCAATTGTTCGGATCTAAGTAATATCCGGTATCGTAGAAAGCCCAGCCGCCAATGCTGGTCACGCTATCCGGGATGGTGATGCTCGTCAGACTTCTGCAATCGGAGAAAGCATCTTCCCCAATGCTCGTCACACTGTCCGGGATGACATAACTCGCTTCCGTCTTGCCGCCGGGATACAAGATAAGTTCTGTTTTATCTTTGTTGAATAATACGCCGCCATAAGAAGAGTAGCTGGTATTTTCTGAATCAACGGTGATGCTCGTCAGGCCGGTGCAACCGAAGAAAGCACGATCCCCAATACTCGTCACACTGTCCGGAATGGTGACGCTCGTCAACCCGGTGCAGAAGGTCGTTTGAAAACCATTAGAAAATGCATACTGTTCGATGGCAACTACCGGCCAGCCCTCAACGCTTGCTTTAATGTCAGCAGCGAATGTGGCATTCTTATCACCAACATACTTGACACTATAACCCTTCGATTCTCCGTTATAAGTGTACTCATAGTCCCCGTCATACACTTTGTCGGTCGGATTAGGATTCCGTGTCGTGGTCGTCGTGGTCGTGGTCGTTGTCGTCGTGCCACCCGTTGCGCCTGACTCGCCACCGCAACCAGCGACAAATACCAACAGAACCACTGCAACAACCACCGCTAAAAATCTTTTCATTTTTCCGTCCTCACTTTTTATATTATAATATTAACTATACACGCTTTTTCACCAAAAGTCCTATGCTGGCAGTATAGAAATAAAAAAAGTGTGTGCAACCGAAGTCACACACACCGAAAAATGCGACCCGCAGTTGCTACCACACAACAATTCAGCAAACATTAAAGTATGCGAAAAAGAGCCCGCATTTTTACCAAAAGATAAAAACGCAAACTTCAATGTCTGCTAAAAGATGAAATTGTTGTGTGGTATGATTCTATATTATCACAGTACCCGCAAAAAATCAATCATAATTTACAAGAGCGCGCAATAGCCCGTAAAAGCAAAATGATATAATGATATCAAGATATCTTGATATCATTATATCATTGGGTTTGGGGGCGTTGGGATGGATGGCGGGCAGCGGGTTGCCGCCCCTACATTTTAACACCCCTCTCCGTCTTTAGGCTACGCCAAAATCCACCTCTTCTACGCTTCGCTACGCATAGGCTCCGCTAACCAAATCAAAGATTGGGAGCGTCGCGTATCCCCACGGGGCGAGGCAAGTTCCGTAGCCGGTGGGTGCAGAGCAAAACAAAAAACATCCGATGTGTTCCATCGGATGTTTTTGTTTATTCGTTTTAGCCGCCGAGGTAGGCTTTTTTGACCTCGTCGCTGGCGGCGAGTTCCGCGCCGGTGCCGGTCAGCACGATGCTACCGGTCTCCAGCACGTACGCACGGTCGGAGATCGCCAGCGATTTACCGGCGTTCTGTTCGACCAGCAGGATGGTGGTGCCATCCTTATTGATATCCTTAATGATCTCAAACACCTGATCCACCAGCAGCGGGGACAGACCCATCGACGGTTCGTCCAGCATCAGCAGTTTCGGGTGGGACATCAAGGCGCGTCCCATTGCCAGCATCTGCTGTTCGCCGCCGGAAAGCGTACCGGCGATCTGGTTTTTACGTTCCGCCAAGCGCGGAAAGCGGGTGTAGATCCGGTCGATATCGTCCTTGAAGCCGGACTTATTCTTGACCGAATAGGCGCCCATCACGAGGTTTTCGTATACCGTGAGTTCCTGAAAGATACGGCGGCCTTCCGGTACCTGCGACATACCGAGGTGGACGATCTTGTGGCAGGGCAGTTTGGTGATATCCTGCCCGTCGTACACCACCGTACCGCTCTGCGCCGGAATGAGTCCGATGACGCTTTGCATGGTAGTGGTCTTACCGGCGCCGTTAGCACCGATCAGCGTGACGATCTCCCCTTCGTTGACCTCGAAACTGATGCCTTTGAGGGCTTGGATAACGCCGTAGAACACGGACAGATCTTTGACTTCTAACAATGCCATGGTCGTTATCCTCCTATATACGCTTTAATGACCTCGGGGTCGTTTAAGGCGACCTCGGGAGTGCCTTGCGCCAGCACCGTACCGAAGTTTAAGACGGTGATCTCGTCGCAGAGGCCGGACACGAATTTCATATCGTGTTCGATGAGCAGGATGGTGACGTCGAATTCGTCGCGGATGCGGCGAACGATGTCCATCAGATCCGCCGTTTCGTGCGGATTCATACCGGCGGCCGGCTCGTCAAGGCACAGCAGTTTCGGGTTGGTTGCCAGCGCACGGGCGATCTCCAGTTTACGCTGTTTACCGTACGGCAGGTTGCAGGAGAGGTTGTTGCGCTCTTCCAGCAGACCGACCACCTCCAGAATTTCCTTGGCGCGGGCGCGCATCGCCTTTTCGGTCTTGAAATGACCCGGCAGGCGGAAGATGCTGGTAAACACGCCGCATTTGAATTCCGGCTGGTTATGCAGACCGACCATCACGTTGCGGATGACGGTCATATTGTTAAACAGGCGGATGTTCTGGAAGGTACGGGCGATGCCCTTGTGATTGATGACTTCCTGACTTTTGCCGGTGAGGTTTTCCTCCCCCAGCCAGAATTTGCCGGTGGTGGGCTTGTACACGCCGGTGATCATATTGAACACCGTGGTCTTGCCGGCACCGTTGGGGCCGACCAAGCCGTACAATTGACCTTTTTTGATCTGCAGATCGAGGTTTTGCACCGCTTTGAGGCCACCGAAGGAAATACCCAGATTCTCTGTTTTCAACACGATATCAGACATCAGGCATCCTCCTTTCCGGACTTATCGGGCGTATACGGCGAGGAGACCTGCAGATCGACCGACAGCACCTCGTCCATCTGGATCTTGGTGGGGACGCGGTCCCATTTCGCTTCGTCGTCCTTGATGGAAGACGGGTTGTGTTTCTTGAAACGGTCGAACAGTTTACGGATATTGTACTTCTCGCGGAAGCCCTTGAGCGCCGGCGCGTTGTTGTAGATGACCAGCACGATGAGGATCAGCGCGTAGAAGATATCCTTAAGCACCGCCAGATCACCGGTAAGGTGCGTTTGCAACTGCACGTCAAGGAAGGTGATGAGGGTAGCGGCAATGATGGAGCCGTTGATGCTGCCCATACCGCCGAGAACGACCATCACCAGAATTTCGATGGAGTAGTTGTAATCGAAGTTGGCGCTCTGTACCGAATAGTTGGAGTAACTGTACAGCACACCCGCCACACCCGCAAAGAAAGACGAGATGGCAAACACCACCAATTTGTATTTGGTGACGTTGATGCCGGTCGCACGGGCGGCGATCTCGTTATCGCGGATAGAGGTGATGGCGCGGCCGTGTTTAGAGCGGATGAGGTTTTGGGTCACCGCCAAGCAACCGATGACCAGCACCAGCGCAATGACAAACAGAATTTTCTTATCAAAGCGAGGGGTATCCAGACCCAGCGTGCCGCCGAAACTCTCGGTGCTGGTGTTCATAAACACCGAGCGGACGATCTCGCCAAACGCCAGCGTAACGATTGCCAGATAGTCACCGCGCAGGCGCAACGCCGGCAGGCCGATGATGACGCCAAACAGCGCCGCCAGCGCACCGCCGATCAACAGCGAGACGATGAGCGCCGGATATTCGCCCAGCAACGGTTCAAGCAGTACCGAGGCTTTGCCGCCGAGATAGGCACCAACGCACATAAAGCCGGCGTGACCGAGCGACAGTTCACCCAAAAAGCCAACCACCATACTCAGCGAGACCGCCAGCATAATGGAGATGGCGATCTTCTCCAGCATATAGATGCTGGAACTTTTCAGCGCACCGGAGAAGGAGAGGATCGCCAACACGACCGTAGCGATCGCCAGAACGGCATAACTGATATAATGCTTCCATTTGATATTCTTCAACATTATACCTTCTCCCTCCTTTTCTTGCCCAGAATACCGGTCGGACGGACCAACAGAATGACGATCAGAATGATAAATTCGATCGCATCCGTATACGGCGCAATAGCAGGGACGGTCAGCGAGATCGCTTCCACTACGCCCATCAGCAGGCCGCCCAGCATCGCGCCCGGAATGGAACCGATGCCGCCGATGACCGCGGCGGTAAACGCCTTGATACCCGGCATCGCGCCGAGCGTGTTGGTCAGGCTGGGAGATTTCATCAGCATAAACAGACCGGCAAAAGCCGCCAGTGCCGAGCCGATGGCGAAGGTGATCATAATGATCTTATTGACGTTAATGCCCATCAACTGCGCCGCGCCGCGGTCTTCCGACACGGCGATCATCGCACGGCCGGTACGGGTGTATTTCACAAACAGCGACAGCGCCACCATCAGCACCATCGAGCAACCCAAGGTCACCAACGTGGAAATCTGAACGGTCAGACCGTTCCAAGAGAGGTAACCGAGGTCACCGACGTTGACCATCTTCTGCGCGGTGCCGAAGACGACCTGAGCGGTGGACTGCAACAGTTTGCTGACGCCAATGGCGGTAATCAACACCGCCAACGGTGAGGCGCCGCGCAACGGCTTATAGGCGACCTTTTCGATCGTGACACCCAGTACCACACAGAACAGCACAGCCGCCAACAGACCGAGCAACGGGTTGCCGGTGGCGGACAGCGTCACAAAGATCATATAGCCGCCGACCATGATGACGTCGCCGTGAGCAAAGTTCAGCATCTTCGCGATACCGTACACCATCGTGTAACCGAGGGCGATCATCGCGTAGGTGCTGCCCATACTCAGGCCGCTTATCAACGTTTCGATCAGTTTCATAAGTAAAACTTCCTAACTTCTCATTATGACAATTTGCCGGCACAGAAACCCTGCGCCGGCAAATGATCGTTTAGATGGAATAACCCTTAGGCCGCGTTAGCCTCTTTCAGCGTGTACTTGACAGCGCCCTTGGAGACGTAGCCGTTATCTTCCCAAGTGATGTTCTCGCCGGTGACGCCGCTGTAGGAGAAGTCGCCGGTGAACTGACCCTTCAGGATCTCGCACAGGTCGGTAGCGGAGATGGTCACGTCGATCTCTTCGCCGGCGTCGATCGCCGCCTTCATAGCGTTGTAGATCGCATAGACGCAGTCATACGCCGAAGCGCCGAACTGGTTCAAGGTATCCGTGCCGTGCTTCTCGGTGTACTTCTTGATGAAGTCCGCGGCCGCACCGGTGGTGGCGGCAGAGTCGAAGTGGGACAGCATGGAAACTTCCTGCGGGATCGCATTGAAGCCGCCTTCGAAATCCTCAAACTGACCGGCCAGACCGTCAAAGCC
This sequence comes from Clostridia bacterium, assembly GCA_017410585.1. Lineage (GTDB taxonomy): Bacteria > Bacillota > Clostridia > Oscillospirales > Acutalibacteraceae > RGIG426. The sequence goes on along the minus strand of JAFQQM010000001.1, from coordinate 3,098 downwards.
ATCGCAACCGTAGTAGACGGCGTTGGGGGCAATGATGTCCTTCGCCTGCATCATAAAGACGGAAGCGGGGCCGTAGTAGATGGGCATAAAGATGAAGGAGCATTCCTTCAGCGAGTTGATCTGCGCGGTAAAGTCGGTGCCTTCGCCGGTGAAGACCGCCTCGATCGTCTGGATGTCTTTGTTCAGGTTCTCTTTGAACTGGGTGTAGATACCGTTCGAATACGGATCGTCCGACTTGTAGAAGATGCCGATCTTGGTGAGGTTGGCGCCGTTGACGAAGTCAGCCGCGACCTTACCCTGGTTACCGTCGGCAAAGCACATCTGGAAGCCGTTGTTCTCCTTCGGGATGTCGTCACCCGAAGCAGACGGGGTCAGGAAGAAGACGTTGTCTTCGACCGACAGTTTGGTCCACTCTTTACCCGGACCGGTGGTGACCGTACCGAGCGAGACCTGCATACCGGACTCGAGCAGGTTGGCGTAGTTGGCCGCCACTTTGGTCGCATCGTGCTGGTCGTCGGTCGCCTTCAGTTCGAACAGAACGCCGTTCAAACCGCCGGCCGCGTTGATCTCGTCGACCGCCATCTGCGCACCGTTCTTGACCGCCACGCCGTAGACCGCCGCACCGCCGGTCAACGGACCGGAGACGCCGATAACGTACTTGGTGTTGTCTTTGGTGTAGTTGTCGCCGCCTGCGCAGGCCGCCAGACTAAACAGCATAGCCAGCGCCATCAGAACGGCAACGATCTTCTTGGACATTTTCATAAGGATATTCCTCCTCAAAAATATTAAATACGCTTTTGCGAGAAATATCCCGCCATTATCGTATTTATGTGTATTATTCTATCACAATCCTTTGCGTTTGTAAACACTTTATTGTAAAAAATCGGTCGGATTTTTTGCCGATTTAACACGGCAAAGCGATAAATTGCGTTTAACTCAGTTTCAGCGACTCCGCATAGGCGGTATCCGCGATGCAAATATAGGTCTTGCCGGTGGCAAGAGCGGCTTTGCTACCGTCCTTTTCGGTGATGGTAAAGCCGTTTTCGGTGAGGGTATAGGTGACGTCTCGGCTGGTACCGCCGGAGATGATCTTGCCGGTGCCGGCAGACAGATCGAAGTTGCAGGTGTCGCCTTTGGTGGCGGTCTCGCCGTACTTTTCACCGTACAGCACGATGACGTTGGAGACCGTGATGGCGCTACCGTCGGTCATGGTATGTTTCTCATCCGAGGAAGCCGAGCCGAGGTACTTGGTGTACAGACCGGTGGCGGTATCGTAGCGGAAGGTGGCGGTCTCGGCCGCGCTGATCTTCACCTGCGCCACAGCACCCGCACCGGTACCGGTGACCGAGCCGAAGGTATACGGCATATCGCGGGTCGGGGTGGTCTCCCAACCGCGGTCAGCGATGTAGTCGGTCAGTTTTTTGCCGCCGGTAGACAGCGAATGCTCGTAGTCACGCTCGTTCCACAAGGTCTCATCCCGCCAGCAAGCGGCCGAGTCGATATGGTCAAAGCCGCCGGATGCCAACGTCGCCTTGGCCGGTACCGAGCCGCCGGCGTGAAGATAAACGAGATCCAGCGCACCGACGATCTGCACGAACGGTGAGCGGGCACTGCGCACCGGTGCCAGCAAGGACGGCACACGGGCGGAAGAGCCGAATACCGCCATAATGCGGGTGATAGCACCTTCCGTCTCGATCTCGACAAACAGATCGGCTTTATCCAGACCTACCTGCGGACGAGCCGCCCAACTGTCATTGGCGATCATCACGCCGACCGGACGGGTGGAAGCCCCCTTTTCGATATCGTAGTTACCGGTAATGACGTTAAACTGCTTGTCCTGCGTCGTGGTGGTCGTGACGGATGAGGACGAAGGTGCCGTGGTGGTCGTGGTGGACGCGGTGGTATCCCCCGTGTCCTCGGTCGGAGCGGCACACGCCGCCAACGTCACGGTCAGCAGTAGGCACAAAAGCAGTGAAAAAGCGTTACGAAGCATCAAAATACCCTCTTTCAGTAGATTAGCATAAGTATACCATAACTTTCTTTCAGTGGCAAGAGGATTTCCTTGATTTTCCAACAAGAAAAAGGGTCTGTCTCCCTTGCGGGAAACAGACCCTTTTTAGTTGTTTGTTAATTCACAAACCGCAGAGATCAGGCATCGACGGAAGTGACAACACCGGAACCGACGGTACGGCCGCCTTCGCGGATAGCGAAGCGGAGACCCTCTTCGATAGCGATCGGGGTGATGAGCTCAACGTTCATAACAACGTTGTCGCCCGGCATGCACATCTCGGTGCCTTCCGGCAGGTTGATGACGCCGGTCACGTCGGTCGTACGGAAGAAGAACTGCGGACGGTAGTTGTTGAAGAACGGGGTGTGACGGCCGCCTTCTTCCTTGGACAGGACGTAGACCTGACCAGCGAACTTGGTGTGCGGCTTGATCGAACCCGGCTTGCACAGAACCTGACCGCGCTCGATGCCGTTACGATCGACACCACGGAGCAGAGCACCGATGTTGTCGCCCGCCTCAGCGTAGTCGAGCAACTTGTGGAACATTTCGATACCGGTAACGACGGTCTTCTTGCTCTCTTCGGTCAGACCAACGATCTCAACTTCCTCAGACAGCTTCAGCTGGCCACGCTCCACACGACCGGTAGCAACGGTACCACGGCCGGAGATGGTGAAGACGTCTTCAACCGGCATCAGGAAGGGCTTGTCGGCCATACGATCCGGAGTCGGGATGTACTCGTCGACAGCGTTCATGAGTTCGAGGATCGGGGCATAAGCCGGATCGTTCACGTCGTTGGACGTGCACTCCACAGCCGCCAGAGCGGAACCGCGGATAACCGGAATGTCATCGCCCGGGAACTCGTACTCGGACAGGGTCTCGCGGATTTCCATCTCAACGAGATCCAGCAGTTCTTCGTCGTCCATCTGGTCAACCTTGTTCATGAAGACCACGATGTACGGCACGCCGACCTGACGGGCCAGCAGCAGGTGCTCCTTGGTCTGAGCCATCGGGCCATCGGTAGCAGCGATAACCAGAATGGCGCCATCCATCTGAGCAGCACCGGTGATCATGTTCTTGATGTAGTCGGCGT
>JAFQQM010000011.1 GCA_017410585.1 Clostridia bacterium | reverse complement strand
GACTACCCCTCAGTCGGCTGCCGCCGACAGCTCCCCTGACAAGGGGAGCCGGCAAAGACTGACAACCCATTTATGGGTGGCCGGCAACCGGTGCGTGGCTGGCAGGCCAATAGGGCTATGCCCGAAAATGAAATACCCCCCGCTATGCGGGGGGATTTTTATTCGCATTTGTCGCAGACGGCGGGGGTGTGGTCAACGTCAAACCAACCGAGGTCAACGTCGGTGCAGTTGGTGCCCATCAGCAGACCGCTGCTGCGGCAGAAGGCCTGCCGGCGCACGTTTCGGCAGGGGGGATAAGCGGCGGTCTTATCCAGCGGGAAGCCGCCGACGATGGCGGAAAAGAGTCCGGCGGTGTCGTTACGGGTGACCTCTGCACCGCGCCAGACAGCGCAACAATATTCCGGCGTAAATCCGACAAACCAGTTGCCGACGTTATCGGTGCCGGTGCCGGATTTGCCGCCGACCGCCACGCCGTCAATGGCGGCGGCCGCGGCGGTGCCGCGCACCGAAACGACCTCCTGCAACATCCGATTCATCACGTCGGCGGTGGATTCGCTGATAATGGCCTTGGTCTCCGGCCGGTAGGTGTATACCGTCTCTTCGCCCACCGTTAGTTTCTGCAGAGCCTGCGGGGCGGTGTATCGGCCGCCGGTGGCGAAGATCTGGTAGTAGCCCGCCATCTCCACCGGCGAGATTCCTTCTTCCAGATACCCGAGGGCGATATTGCCCAGTACTTCGTCTTCGCCCAGCATCATTGCGCGGTTTTTTTCCGCCTGCAACGAGAGGCCGAAGGTCTGCTCGGTATAACGGATGGTTTCGTTGACCCCGATCTCCTGCAGGCAACGCACCGCCACGGTATTGAGCGATTGGGCGATCGCCTCCGCCACGGGAATATTCCGCTGTGCGTAGGAATTGGTGGCGTTGGCCGGCCACGGCGTGGTGCGTCCGGTCTCGTCGGTCACCTGTTTGACCGGCCCGTCAAAGTAGACGGTAGACCAGCAGATACGCCCTTGCTCGATCGCCGGCGCGTACAGACTCAGCGGCTTGAAAGCAGAATAGGGGGCTGTTTTTTGGAAAGCGTAGTTGTTGCGGGTGGCATCTCCGCCGCTGACCGCCGCAATGAGTTTGCCGTGCAGGTCGGTGGCGGCCGCCGCATAGGTGGCCTTTTGCTCGGCACTCTCCATCCCGTCCACCATACTCTCGTAGGCGGTCTGTTGCATCGCGGTATGTAACGTGTGCGGTTTGGCAAACAGCGCTTTTGCCGCGGCGGTCTGATCCAGACCGTCGGCGGTCATCAGATACGTGATCGCCTCGTTGACCGCGATCTGCACGTAGCAGAGCAACGCCGGCTCACGCACCCCCTCGGCCAACCCGTCGAGGCGGTCAAAGGAGGCCAGTCGGTTGCCTTCGGCGTCCACCACCGTGACCGTCTCGTTCGGTGTCGGCGGCTCGGGAGTGCAACCGCCCAACAGACCGAGGCCGACCGCCGCGGCGATCAAGAAACAAAGTGTCCGCTTCATTGTTGTGACTCCATTCGTTCAATGTAATACAAAACGTCCTGCGGCAGGGTGAAGTTCGGCTGATCGTCGATCTTCCTGCCGAGATCGCTCATCTTGTGTTCGGCGGTGCGAAGTTGCGCCGGCAGGTCGGCTAATTCGCGGTAGCAAGCGGCGGCACTTTCTAAGTCGCCTGCCTGCTGATACAGCGAGATGCTGTAGATAAGCATATAGGCGTATTCCTCGTATTCCGCGTAGGCATACGGGGCGAGTTGGAAGATGCGGCGCTTGTGTTGCATCGCTTGCGCCAGATCTCCCCGCGAATACGCATACCGTGCTTTGGCGCTGTGCGCCAGCACCAGATGGTCGTTGTGCGAAAGGATACGGTCGGCAATGCGGTCCGCTTCGGCCGGCTCGGCGGTCTGCAGACGCACCGTTTCGTTGATGGTATCGTAGGGATACAGCGTATGGGCGGCCTCGTTGGCACCCGAAAGGTACAGCGTCTGTTCGATGCCGAAGAACAGGCACAGTGCGGTCAGCAGACCGGCAACCGAGACGGTCAGCGGTTTGGAAGACCGCAGATCCAATCGTTTGCCGCTACGGAAATCGGTCAGCAGTAACAGCAGGAGAAACACGCCGATAAACTGCAGATCAAAGTCAAACAGTGCGTGCGCGCAGACGGTGAGCAGGATCACTTTATCGGTGAGCGCCACCCGTTTGGAAAACACGTTTTGCCCCATCGCCGCGATAAACAGCAGGCAGGGTAACCAACCGATATCCAGCAGTAACTGAAGAAAATCGTTGTGGATATACCGCACGGCGTACAGGCCGGTCTGGAAACTTTGTTGCGTGAAATAATAGCCCCAAAAACCCAATCCAAAAGGATGTTTGGCAATGACCGGCAACGCATCTTGGAAATACAGAAAACGTCCCACAAAGGTACTTTCGCTCAGCGAGATGGTGAGAAAGCGGGTAAACGCCTCAAACCGTTCGCCCAGCAACAAGGCGGCGACCGCCACCACCGCGATCACCCCCAGCGCACCGCCGCCGATCAGCAGGCGGGTGCGTTTGTTGCCGACAAGCAACAGCATCGCCGTGACCGCCACCACCGTCAGCACGAACACGGTACGGCTACCGGTATACAGGATGCCGAACACCAGCACCGCCAGATTCATCAGATCGTACCAGCGAGTGCGACCGCCCGCTAAAATGAGCAGGGCCGATACCAGTAAAAACAGCGCGAAGGTATTGGGGTACTGGAAAAAGCCGGCCAACCGTCCGGCAACGGTGAAATGGGCAGACAGCGCAGGAATAAGACTGCCGACCGAGGAGACGATCGTGATGCCGGCCGCCGCCATCGGAACGACCGTCCGCCAATGCTGTGAGTCGGTCTCCGCCTGCATCCGTTCCAGCAAAAACAACAACAGTGGCAGGAACTTGATAAACCCGAGCGGGGCGATGCCTTTGTCAAATGCCCACAGGCAGGACAGGCCGTAGCCCAGCACGATGACCGCCACCGCGACGGTGGTGAGATTGAAATAAAGAGTAAACTGCTTTTTGCGGTAGGTGAGAACGATCAGCCGCACCAGTAATGCCGCCGCCAGTAAGCAGGAGACGATCTCATGAAAACCGCCGACCGCCAATAAAGCGGTCAGTAACACCGCATCGGAAAAGGCAGTGGGGTGGCAAAGGGAACGAAGTTTCATACACAATCCGCCTATGTTTAAGATAACTTTATTATACCATAAGCGAGCCAAACTCGCAACGGTTTTTTGAAAGAAAAGGGCGCGATACGGCCTCTGATTGCTCGTCATACGCCAGTATGCGCTCGCAATCATCGTTGTCTCGCTAACCGTTTTCTTTTCAAAAAACTGCTTTGCACCGCCGGTTTTATGGG
>JAFQQM010000010.1 GCA_017410585.1 Clostridia bacterium | reverse complement strand
GTTGTCAGTCTTTGCCGGCTCCCCTTGTCAGGGGAGCTGTCGGCGGCAGCCGACTGAGGGGTAGTCTTTCGTTTTCTCTCCCTCCGTCTTTTTGCTTCGCAAAAATCCACCTCCCTCGTCAGAGGGAGGCATAACATAAAAACTTTCTGCGTCTGCCTTTGATCTCTACGATTTCTGTTCATCGCTAAACCTCTTTTGAACCACGCGACTATCGCGTGGTTCTCGTTTACAATAAAAAACTCTTGGGCGGTTGCCCAAGAGTTTTTTGTTTATCGCGTTATTCCTCAACCGGTGCCTTCGGAGCACGGATGGACGAGCGCACCTTGCGGATCTCGCCGACGTTAGCCACCAGCACTTCCTCGGTACGGCGAAGCAGGTCTTCCGAAAACTCCACCGCGCCCTTGCGCATTTCGCGCGCCTTGTACTGCGCTTGGTTGAGCAGTTCGGTCGCCTGCGCCTGTGCCTGCTTGGTGACCTCTTCCTGCGCCACCAACGCACGGGCACGTTCCTCCGACTTGCGGACGATATCCTCCGCCTGCTTCTTCGCATCGGCAATGATCTCCGAGCGATCCGCCACGATGGCCTTCGCCTGACGCACTTCGACCGGCAGGTTGGCACGGATGCCATCCAAAATATCCCGCAGTTTGTCCGGATCGATAAGGCATTTACCGCCGGTCAGCGGGATGCTCATCGCTTTGTCTACCATATCATCGATCTGATCCAATAATTCTTCTACTTTCATTTTCCATTCATCCTTTCGTTTTTTGAAGTACCGCATCCAGCACACTGGCCGGAACAAATCCCGAAATATCGCCGCCATACATAGCGACCTGCTTGACCACGCTGGAAGACAGATACATCAGATCCGCGCTGGTGGTCAAAAACACCGTTTCTGCATCGGCGTGCAGTTGGCGGTTGGTCAGCGCCATCTGGAACTCGTACTCAAAATCGGTGACCGCGCGAAGGCCTTTCACGATCGCGTCCGCACCGACGCGGCGGGCATAGTCCGCCAGCAGACCGTCGTAGGCATCGATCTCCACGTTGGGCAGATCGACGGTGGCGGTGCGAAGCATAGCCACCCGCTCTTCCATCGTAAACATCGTGTGTTTGGACGCGTTGGTCATCACCACCACGATGACGCGGTCGGCCAGCGCCGCCGCACGGCGGATGATATCCAAGTGTCCGTTTGTGACCGGATCAAAACTACCCGGACAAACCGCAAGTTTCATTCTTCTTCCTCCCTGCCTTGACGGTACAGACGGATGCGGGAGCGGCCGTAACGCTTGTCCCGCACCAATCGAAGTTCCCCGACCGTTTCGGGCAATTCCGTTTCCGGTGCCGTCTCGCAGATGACCGTGCCGCCGCGGTTTAAGAGGGTCGCCACCGCCGGCAACACCGACTCCAGCAGACCCGACGCATACGGCGGATCCAAAAACACAATATCGAATTTCCCGCTCGGACGGCGGCAGAAATCCAACGCGTCCCGTTGCAACAGCGTGGCGTGCTCCGCCACACGCGCCGTCAGCAGGTTTTGCTTGACGATCGCCGCCGCGGCCGCATCGTTTTCCACAAACACCGCGTGATGCGCTCCGCGGCTTAAGGCCTCGATACCCATCTGACCGGAACCGGCAAACAGATCCAGCACCGCCCGCCCCTCGATATCAAACTGGATCATCGAGAAAACGGCTTCCTTGGTGCGTTCGGTGGTGGGGCGGGTGTGATCCCCTTCCAACGTCTTCAGACGCGCACCGCGCGCCGTACCGGTAATGACTCTCATCATACGCGTGTACCTTTAGAAATCGCAGGTGCCGGGCGTACGCGGGAAGGGCAGTACGTCGCGGATGTTTTCGATACCCGTCAGGTAGATGAGCAGACGTTCAAAGCCCATACCAAAACCGGCGTGGGTGCAACCGCCGTACTTGCGCAGATCGAGGTACCACGACAGCGAATCGGTGGAATGGACCTCGTCCATCCGCACCTTCAGTTTGTTGTAATCGTCTTCACGCTGGCTACCACCGGTCAGTTCGCCCGCGCCGGGAACCAGCATATCCACCGCCGCCACGGTGCCGTCACCGTTGTCTTTCATATAGAACGCCTTGATCTCCTTGGGCCAGTTCTTGACAAACACCGGCGATTGAAACGCCACGTCGGTAAGATATTTTTCGTGTTCTTTGGCGAGGTCACCGCCGTGGGTCGGCTCGTTTTCGAATTCCACGCCGGAGTTGATGAGCAGGTCGATGGCGTCGTGGTAGTCCACCCGCGCCACTTCCGATTCCACCAGCGCGGTCAACTTATCAATGAGACCGCCGCCACAGTATTTATCGAGGAACGCCAGTTCTTCCGGCGCGTTTTCCAGCACGTAGCGAACGACAAACTTGAGGTAGTCTTCCTCCACGTCCATCAGACCTTCCAGATCGCAAAACGCCATTTCCGGCTCGATCATCCAGAATTCCGAAGCGTGAGTCTTGGTGTTGGAGTTTTCGGCGCGGAAGGTCGGGCCGAAGGTGTACACCCGTTTAAACGCCATCGCAAAGATCTCGGCCTCCAACTGACCCGAAACGGTCAACGCGGCTTTCTGACCGAAGAAATCGCGCTTGTAGTCCGGCTCGCCCTTGAGTTTCTCCAGCGGAATGGTGGTCACTTGGAACATCTCGCCGGCGCCCTCGGCGTCATTGGCAGTGATGATGGGCGAATGCACGTAAACGAAGTTATTCTCGCGGAAATAGGTGTGGATCGCCTGCGCGGCCACGTGGCGGACGCGGAACGCCGCCTGAAACAGACGCGCACGCGGGCGCAGGTGGCCGATGGTGCGCAGGTACTCCAGACTGTGCTTTTTCGGCTGTAGCGGATAGTCCTCCGGCGCGGTGCCTTCCACCTTGATAGCGGTGGCGTACAGTTCGTATCCCTGACCGGCACCCGGCGAGGTGCGGAACACACCCTCCACCGTGATGGCCGAGCCGTTGGTGATCTTCTGGATGCCCTCGAAATCGGGGGTCTCGGTGTCGTAGACGATCTGCAGATCGGCGGCGATGGTGCCGTCGTAGAACATAATAAAGCCGAAGTTCTTCTGCTTGCGGTGGTTGCGGATCCAGCCCTGCACGGTCACCGTCTGATCGACAAACTGCGCCGACTGCCGCAGCAGTTCACGCAGATCGGTTGCTTTTTTCATAAAAATGATCCCTCCTGTGGGAAAAACCCAGTTATACCTAATAAGTATACCACGAACAAAAACAAATGTAAAGTGGCAAAAACAGAAAAGAGAATAGGAATTTGGTTGACTTATCGGGACAACGGTGCTAAAATGAGGATAAGTTTAAGGAGAGGGGTTTTATGAATGATTTGTCCGAAATGCGGAATAGAAGTTGCGGAAGGCTTGACCGCCTGTCCCGCCTGCGGTGAATTGATGGCAACCGAGCCGGCGGCGCCGGTGGCGGCCCCCGTGGCACAGCCGGTTGCGCCGGCCGCGCCGGAGCGCAAAGTCGGCAAGATGAACTATCTGCTGACCAAGGCACCGGCGGGCATCCGCGTGGTGGCGGTGCTGGTCTGGGTGCTGGCGCTGGTCACGTTGGCGGTGTTGGGGCTGAGTTATCAGGCGGCGGTCAACACCGGTTACACCGAATTGCCGGCGTTTGCGGCACTGCCGGAAGAACTGACCTCGATGACCGATCGCTACGAAGAAGCGCTTGGTGGCGCCATCGATCAGTTGGAAGGGTACATCAACGAAGCGGCTGAACTCAATGCCGAGCAAAAAGCGGCTCTCGAGCAGTTGTTGGAATCCGCCAAGACGTTGGAAGGGGATATCACCCTCAACAACATCAACGAGATCGTGGGCGAGTTTGAAAACACCTTAGAGGTAGACCTCGGCGATACCGAAATGGGCGAGATCCTCGGGGCATTTGATATGGCGTCTACCGTGTCGATGGTGATGGATATCCTGATGCTCGCCTTGCTGATCGTGGTGATCTTCTGCGGTATCTGGACCTTCTTCGGCGGCGTGTTCCGTATCAACGGCTTGATCATCGTCGGGATGATCTTCACGCTGCTGTACTCACTGCCGCTCTGCCCGACCGTGTACACGGTGGGTCTGTTGGCGCTGAATATCGCAATGATCGTGCTGACCGCCATCGCCAACTCCTCGTATAAAACATACCGCAAAAACTAAAACATAAACGAAAACGCCCCTCTCGTCCGAATGGACGAGAGGGGCGTTTTTTGTGCTATCGTGCTGATGTTGACCGTTCCGGTCGCAAGGGCGATGCCATTTTCAATGATATATCGCCTACGGCGATATGATGTTATGCTCCGCATAATGATGTTGCTCGTTTCACTCGCAATGATGCGATGTTTGCCACAAAACATTAGGCGAAGCCGACATCATTAGCGTCAGCGGCATCATTAGTAAAACGACATCATTTGCCGAAGGCAAACATCATTGAAAAAAGTCACCTTTGTCAGTAGACAAAGGTGACTTTTTTCTGGTGCGCGTAAACGGACTCGAACCGCTGACCTCCTGCGTGTGAAGCAGGCGCTCTAACCAGCTGAGCTATACGCGCGAAATTTGGTGACCCGACCGGGAATCGAACCCGGGTTACCGCCGTGAAAGGGCGATGTCTTGACCGCTTGACCATCGGGCCGGATGGTGGCTGTAATTGGACTTGAACCAATGACACCGCGGGTATGAACCGCGTGCTCTAGCCAACTGAGCTATACAGCCGAATTTGCTGTTCTGCCCGAACAGCAAGTGTTATTATACCTTACAAACGGGTTCTTGTCAAGAAAAAATTTCAAATAGTTTTAATTTTTCTCGGCAGAGGGGGATTCATCGGTCTCCGACCGCTCATGGCGACGGTGGTGCCGACGGCGATGGCGCGAATAAAACTCGGAGTTGGCCATCAACAATTTGCCCGCTTCGCGGCGGGGGCGGTGGAACTTGCGATGATGCCGGATCTCCGACACGGTCAGCAACAACCCACCGATCACAAAGGTGGCGATCGCAAAGATCAGCAGACGCCACATTACGTTATCCACCGCATCCGACAACAACCAGCGCAGGTACGCCGGTGACAGGTTGATGCGGGACATCGGGTCGGTCGCCAGCACGATGACCGACGGCGGTGCCAGCACCAAGGCGGTCGCCAACAGGGTGTACACCACGTCCACCGTGCCGTGGAACCAATAATGGTGGATACGCACCGACAAGAACGCCATCGCCACCAGCAACACGCTAAGGGCGATAAACAGCAGTTGGGCGGGGCGTTTGGTCTGGCTGACCAATTTACCGGCCGAGCGCAGGGCGGGAATATTGATATGCTTGGTATACGAAACCACGCAGGCATCCGCCGCCGCTTCCAGACCCGCTATCGTCTCTTCGTCCACGATGTAACCGTTCATCACCGCGTATTCGTGAAACGCGGTCAACAGTTTTTCCTTGACCGGCGCGGTATCCACGCTGTAAGCGGCGTTGCCGCTCCATACCTGATAGGTATATTCCTGCACCTCGACGGCGAGGTATTCCTTGCCGATGACGCTGTTCATCACCTCGGCGGGAATACCGGACGGACCGCCGATGGTCTCCCATTGCAACATCAGCGAATCGTACACGCTGGCGGCATACCGCTCATCGATATGATCGTGGATAAAACCGGATTGGTACAACGTACCGAGTGCGGTACCGAGCAGTACCCACACGCACAAAAGCAAGGTCAGCAAAAAAGCAATGACCAGACTGAATATCTTTTTCCCGATACTCATCACTCGCCACCCCCTTCGCTGTCAAACACGATGCGCGGGCCGGAGATCTGCTCCGCATAGACGAAGAAGCGGCGGTAGATATAGCCCAAATTGTTAAACGGGTAGCAGGTATACACGATCAGGCGGGATCGCTCCTCCAGCAACAACTTGTCGTCGAACAGGTGCGGCTCCATAATTTCGGTGCCGCTCACCTCGTATTCGTAGGTGCCGTAACTGGTATAGACGGTGATGATATCGCCCTCTTGGATATGTTCCAGTTTATCAAATTCTTTATTGTTGTGCGCCGAGATCATGGTCGGATACCCAAAGCCGGGTTGCAGGCTACGGGGTGACTGACCCGCACCGTGTTTCAAGATCTCTTCCGATTCACCGAAGTAGAGGTCGGCCTGCAGGCCGATCCGCTCGCAGACGATCTCTCCGTACTTGGTGCCTTGGTTGGGGATCTTGACCAACGACGCATCCACCGTCCGTTCATGCACCAGCACGGGGCCGTCGTAGATAGAATCGATCTTGACGCTATCCGTGCTTGCGCCGGAGCCGGTAAAGAACATACCCGCGATCGGCGCGACGTACGGATGCAGAAAATGCAGATACAAGGTGGCCAACACGGCCACGATCAAAAGCCAAAAAAGAAGCGGCATACCAACGTATGCCGCGACCTTTTTGCCTATAGAGTGGCGTTTGCTCATTTGGCGCGCGCGGTCTTCTTAACAACGACCGCCATCGCGATGACCGCGAGGACAGCAGCGCCCATGACGACAAACAGCATGCTGTAGTCAGCACCGGTGAACTTGATGACCGGATCGACCGAAGCGATAACAGCACCGTCGTAGGTGAAGTCGACCTTGTTACGGGCCGCATCGTAAGCGACGGTCACGCCGACCGGCGCACCGGCCTCGTTCGCGGCAGCCAGCAGAGCCTTGCGGTCCGCCTCGGCCATATCGGTGAGTTTCTCGGTCTCCAGACCGGCCTTCTCAACGATCGCAAAGCACTCCTCGATGTTCTCGATGATCTCATCGGCGGTCGCCTTGTCGAGATCGATCTCGTCACGCATCAGGAAGTTCTTGGCCTGATTGACGTCCGACTCGTACAGCGACATCTCCGCGCCCTCTTCGCTGGTCACAACGACCGACACCGCATCCAGAACGCGCTGCTCGTCTTCGTTGATGTCCGAAGCGGCCATCGCCGGAACGCACAGAGCGCTCAGCATCAGAACAGCCAACAGAATAGCCATACCCTTTTTCATGGAAAACACACTCCTTACAAATTTGCATTTCTGCATTACCCCCTGCGGGGATAATCATAGACAATAACATCATACCCTGTTTATCGGGTTTTGTCAAGCGTGATTTTGTTTAAAAAAGTTCCATTTTTTTAACCTTTTCCGACAATAATCGACGCTCATTTCAACGATCTGTATTTTTTCGCCTTGCTTCGCCTTTTTGTAGAGTGATTGTAGCGGTACAGCAACACGGCGTACGCCACGACAAGCGCCAGCAACAACAACGCCACCCCCCAAAACCACGGAGACAGGAAAAAGGCTTTCAGCGAGTTGCCGATATACAGCAGTTCACTGCGTTTCACCGACTCGGCGGTGATCAGTTCCACCTCACCGATCTTCTGATCGGTACGGATAAACAGTTCCACCTTGCCGACGGCAACGCCTTTCTCCACCGGCGCTTGCAACGCACCGTCCTCATCGAGCAGTTGCTCATACAGCGTCACCTTGCGGGAGACGGTGTGTTCGTCGAGGTCGTTGACCACCAGACAGGAGACCGGACGGGAGGCGACCAGATTGACCGTATCGGTCTGCCACGCATTTTTAACGTCCACTCGGGCGACCGGTTGACCGTCTGCCAGCAGGGATTTGTAGGTGAAGCGGTTAAATGCCCAGCGGTAGAGGGCGATGGTATCGGGATACTGTTCATCCGGCGTCGGCGCGCCGCAAGCCACGGTGATATAGCGGTAACCGTCCGCTTCCGCCATCGACGCCAGCGAATAACAGCCGTCCGCCGCGCCGGTCTTGCCCAGCACGGCCGGCTCGTAAAAATATTCTTTGCGGAGTAATTTATTGGTGCTCGGCCACGAACGGTCGTAACCGCCGGCAACCGGCTCTACCGTCACTTCCGAAACAGACAGCATCTCCACCAGATCGGGATAATCCATCGCCCGACGGAGCATCTTATACACGTCGCGGGCGGAGGTGTACTGTCCTTCGTCGTCCCCGCCGCTGACGTTAGTGAAATAGGTGTTTTCACAGCCGAGTTCGGCGGCGACGTTATTCATCTCATCCACAAACAGTTGGACACTGCCGCCCAGCGTGTACGCCAGCACGGTTGCCGCATCGGCGGCGGTATCCACCATCGACAAGCGCAACAGATCGCGGATGGTCCATTGTTCACCGAATTCCATATTGGCGACCGCCAGACCGGTTCCGCCGACATAGACGTTAAACAGCGAATAGGTATACTCGCCGGTGGCGGTATCCATATCGATATCCTTGCGCTCGATGATCTTCATAGCGGCCAAACCCACCGCCAAGCGGTTGAGCGGACCGGGGCGGAAAGGCGTATCCGCCGCTTTGGCATACAGCACCGAATCGATACCCTCGGCGATCGCTTCCCGACCGGAGACCGACGGATCGACGTACACCACGATAGCGGAAGCAGAGGATAACGTGAGATCCTCCAACGGATAACCTTCCTCCGCCGAGACGGTAAACGGCGCCATCAACAGAGCCGTCACCAGCAAAAGCGACACGATCGCCGCAAAAAAGCATGCTTTTTTCATAGACAAACGCCGTCCTTTCCGTTATAATAGTATCAGTATATCATTTCAAAACGACTTTTGCAATGCGAAATTACAAAATCCGGAGGGATTTTATGGTTTATGTGACCGGCGATATGCACGGCGATCTTCGCCATCTGAAAGGTGCCAAACTCAAAAAGGGAGATACCCTCATCGTCTGCGGGGATTTCGGCTTCGTATGGTACGGCGATAAGCGGGATACGGCCGCGCTGGCGGCGTTGTCCCGCAAGAAATACACCATTCTGTTTGTAGACGGTGTACACGAAAATTACGACCTGCTGGCGACCTACCCGCTCGGCGAGGTATACGGTGCGCCGGCTTGGCAGATCGCGCCCAACGTCTGGCGACTGCGCCGCGGCGAAGTGTACACCATCGAAGGACACACCTTCTTTGCGTTTGGCGGCGGTGAAGAGCCGTTTGAAAAGACGTTGCGCGCCGAGACCGGCAGTTATTACGAGTGTTGTATGCCGTCGGAAGACGAACTGAAGCGAGGACGCGAAGCGTTGGCGGCGGTGGGCAACACGGTGGATTACGTCGTCACCCACTCCCCCTCTGCCAAGGCGAGCGGGTATACCCGCTCCCACCGCCGGCGGGAGACCGGACTGGGTATCTATTTCAACGTATTGGAAGAAACGGTGGAATATAAACGCTGGTTTTTCGGTTGCCTGCATCTGGACAAGCAGTTAAGCGCCCGTCATTTTGCCGTATACCGCGCCTTTTTGCCGATTTAAGCGAATTCGGCCGGATCGATCGGCGCGGTATGTTCGCACACCTCAGCGATCTTTTCGCGCAGTTTGACAAAATCCGCAAACCATTCCTCTTTCTTGCGCGGGTCGCGCAGGATGGCGGCGGGGTGAAGGAAGCCGGTATACAACCGACCGTCCTTTTCAAAGAACAGTCCGTGTTCGCGGGTGACCTTAAAATCCTCTTTGATCATCCGGCAGGCGGATACCCGACCGAGGCAGACCACGATCTTGGGGTCAAGCAGTGCGATCTGATCCTCCAGCCAATGGGCGCAGGCCGCCTGCTCTTCCGGCAACGGATCGCGATTTTTCGGCGGTCGGCATTTGACCGCGTTGGCGATGTAGATATTGCGGTGGCGGTCCAACCCCACCGCGTGCAGTGCCAGATCCAGCAACTTACCGCCGCGACCGACAAACGGCTCCCCCTGCAGATCTTCGTTCTCGCCCGGACCTTCACCGATAAACAAAACTTCGGCGGTTTCCGGTCCGACCCCCACCACCACGTTGGTACGGGTCTCGCACAGGCCGCAGGCACGGCATTGCAGGCAGGCGTTTGTCAGCGACGGCCAATCGGAAAAGTGTGTCATAACGGGTCTTCCTCCGCAAAAATAAATTTTATGCAAAGATTATACCACATATCTCTTGAAAAATCATCTTTTTTGCGGTACAATGTCGATGAAAATTTTCGTGACTTTGCCAAAAGTCGCGGTGAAAGAAGGGTATTTCGATGAAAAATCAAGTTATGGTGGAGACTTCCGCCCGTCACGTCCACGTTTCCAAGCAGGATCTGGAAACGCTGTTTGGCGCCGGTTATGAACTGACCGTCAAGAAAATGCTGTCCCAGCCGGGTCAGTTTGCCTGCGAAGAGCGTGTGACCGTGGTCGGTCCGAAACGCGAACTCAAGGGCGTGTCCATTCTCGGTCCGTGCCGTCCGGCAACGCAGGTCGAACTCTCCCTGACCGATGCGCGTTCCATCGGCTGTGTCGCGCCGGTGCGTGAGTCGGGCGACGTCGCCGGCTCGGGCGCATGCAAACTGGTGGGTCCGTGCGGGGAAGTGGAACTGACCGAGGGCGTTATCTCCGCCAAGCGCCACATTCATATGACCCCCGAAGATGCGGTGGAGTTCGGTCTGGCGGACAAAGATATCGTCAGCGTCAAGATCGAGAACGAGAACGGCCGCTCCTGCGTGCTGGGTGACGTCATCGTTCGCGTCAGCCCTTCCTATGCGCTGGCGATGCACATCGACACCGACGAAGCCAACGCCGCTTTCTGTGCGGCAGGCCAAATGGGTACCGTCATTAAGTAAATCTCTGCTAAAACAGCCGTCCGGCGTTTTCGGACGGTTGTTTTTTTATAAGAATATACGGATTTTTCTATCCCTATACCTTGATTTTTATTTATCGAAGTGCTATGATAAAGTGAAGTATTATCTCATTACGAACACAGGTGAGGCAGATGAAAACATTGACCGTCGGTTTGGGCGATCGCGCCTACGACATTCATATCGGTACCGGTCTGTTAGACCGTACCGGCGCGCTGATCGCGGCGGGTGCACGACCGTCCAAAGCGGTCGTACTGACCGACGACAACGTCTGGGCGTTGTACGGACAGCGGCTGGAGACCGCCTTGGGCGAACTGCCGCACGAAACGCTGGTGTTGCCGCACGGCGAACAGACCAAGTGTGCTAAGCAGTACGCCCGTTGTCTCTCCTTTTGTGCGGCCCAAAACCTCACCCGCAGCGATCTGATCATCGCGTTTGGCGGCGGTGTCATCGGCGATCTCGCCGGCTTTGTGGCCGCCACCTATATGCGCGGCGTCCGCTTCGTACAGATCCCCACCACCCTGCTGGCACAGGTGGATAGTTCGGTCGGCGGCAAGACCGCCATCGATCTGCCGGAAGGCAAAAACCTCGTCGGCGCGTTTTGGCAACCGTCGCTGGTCATCGCGGATACCGCTCTGTTGCAGACCCTGCCGGCACGGGAGCAGGCGGGCGGTATGGCGGAAGTGATCAAGTACGGCGCGTTGTTTGACGAGTCGCTGTTTGCGCTGTTGGAAGCGCACCCCACGTGGGAGACGGCCACCCCGCTTCTCGACGAGATCGTCTATCGCTGTTGCGATCTCAAGCGGCAGGTGGTGGAACAGGACGAACGGGACAACGGCGCACGGATGTTGCTGAACTTCGGACACACCTTCGGCCACGCCATCGAAGCGCACGGCCGTTACACGAAATACATTCACGGCGAGGGCGTGGCTCTCGGTATGGTGTTGGCCGCCAAGGTCGGCATTTCCCAAAATCTGACCCCCATTGGCACCGACGACCGCTTGGAATCGCTGTGCGATTCTTTCGGGTTGCCGATGGCCGACCGGTTTACCGCCGATCAACTGACCGCCCATCTGCAGTTGGATAAGAAGCGTGACGGCAAGGCGTTACGGCTGATCCTGTTGCATCGCATCGGCGACGGATTTATCCACACCCTTTCGGTGGATGAGGCCGTCGCCCTCACGGAGGCGATCTGTGATGGAGATTAACGGACGCCCCCACGGTGTGATCCGGTTGCCCTCTTCCAAAAGTTACGCCCACCGCGCGTTGTTGGCGGCGGGGCTGGCGGGAGACAGCCGCGTAGACCGCATCGTCTGGTCGAAAGACACCGAAGCCACTCTGGGCGCGCTCACCGCGCTGGGGGCGACGGTCACACGAAAAGAAGACGCCGCCACCGTCGGCAAGCCGATGGATGGGGGTATATTATCGGAAATCGATTGCGGTGAGTCGGGTTCTACCCTGCGCTTTTTAATCCCGCTGGCCGCCGCCTTGCGCGGCCGCACCGTATTCATTGGACACGGGCGGCTGATGGAACGTCCGCTGGCGCCGTACGAGCAAGCGCTCGGCCGGCAACTCACCTTTGCCCGTGAAGGGGATCGGCTAACCGTGACCGGTCGGTTGACCGCCGGCGACTTTACGTTGCCGGGCGACGTCAGTTCCCAATTTATCACCGGCTTGTTGTTTGCGTTACCGTTGTTGGAAGGGGATAGCACGCTGACCCTTTCTTCGCCGTTGCAATCGGCCGGTTACGTTGACCTGACGTTGCAGGTGCTACACGCCTACGGCATCCGCGTGACCCACGAAGATCACACCGTTTTCCGCGTAGCAGGCAGACAGACCTACCGCCCCGCCGATTACACGGTGGAAGGGGATTTCTCCGGTGCGGCATTCTTTCTGGTCGCCGGCGCGCTCGGTTGCGAGGTGGAATGCTGCGGTTTAAACGAGCATTCCGCCCAAGGCGACCGCGCTATTCTGGATTTCCTGCGGCAGGCAGGCGCCACCGTCGGTCACGGTGTCCACGGCGGACTGACCGTTACCGCCGATCGGTTGCACGGCATCACCGCCGACGTGACCGATTGCCCCGACCTCGTCCCGCCGCTCAGCGCGCTTCTCGCCTTCTGCGAAGGCGAAAGCCGCATTATCGGCGCCGGACGGTTGCGTATCAAAGAAAGCGACCGCTTGGCGGCGGTGACCGCCGAACTTTCCAAACTCGGCGCACGCATTGACGAATACGAAGATCATCTGGTGTTCCACGGGGTCGACCGGTTGCACGGCGGCGATTGCCGTGCGTGGAACGACCACCGCATCGCCATGATGGTGGCGATCGCCGCCTTGCGGGCGGACGGGACGGTCACCATTGACGACCCCGCTTGTGTTTCGAAATCCTACCCCCTTTTTTGGGAGGATTATAAAGGAGATGGCTCAAAATGAGCGATATGTTCGGTGAAAAATTGAAGATCGCGCTGTTTGGCGAATCGCACGGCGAAGGGATCGGCTGTGTTATCAGCGGTCTGCCGGCCGGCTTTTCGATCGATTTCGAAGCCATCGACCGCGATATGGCGCGGCGGGCGCCGGGTAACAGCCCGCTGTCGACCACCCGTAAAGAGCCCGATCAAGCGGAGATCCTCTCCGGCGTGTTTGAGGGAAAGACCACCGGCTCGGCGCTGGCGGTACTCATCCGCAACACCAACACGCGGAGTCAGGATTACCAGCCGCATCTGCCGCGTCCCGGTCACGCCGATTACGCCGCGCAGGTGAAATACGGCGGGTTTCAGGATTACCGCGGCGGCGGACATTTCTCCGCCCGCGTGACCGCTCCGCTGGTATGGGCGGGCAGTTTGGCCCGCCAACTGCTGGCGCAGAAAGGCGTATCGCTGGCGGCGCACATCGCCCGCATCGGCGCGGTGGAGGACACCCGATTTACCCAGCCGGATGCGGCGGTGCTGGAGGAGTTGCTCCGCAAGCCGTTTCCGGTGTTGGATGATGCGGCGGCCGACAAGATGACCGCCGAAGTGCTGGCCGCCAAAGCGGAGGCCGACTCGGTCGGCGGGATCATCGAATGCGCCGCCGTAGGACTTCCTGCCGGTTTAGGCGAGCCGTTTTTTGATTCCATGGAGAGCAAGATCGCCCATCTGCTGTTTTCTATTCCCGCCATTAAGGGGGTAGAATTTGGTGACGGTTTTGGGATGGCGCAACTGCGCGGCAGTGTTGCCAACGACCCCTTCCGTATGGAGAACGGTCGGGTGGTGACCGCCACCAACCGCAACGGCGGTATCAACGGCGGTATCACCAACGGGATGCCGCTGATCGTGCGGGTGGCCTGCAAGCCGACCCCCTCCATCGGCCAACCGCAACAAACGGTCGATCTGCTGACCGGTGAAGACACAACGATGACGGTACACGGTCGTCACGATCCGTGCGTCGTCCCCCGCGCTGTGCCGATCGTGGAGGCAAGCGTGGCCCTCTGCCTGCTTGATGCGATGCTATGAACAATCTGGTTTTGATCGGTCTGCCCGGTTGTGGGAAGACCACCCTCGGGCGGGCGGCCGCCAAGGCGCTCGGTCGGGAATTTCTCGATCTGGATGCCGCTATCGAACAAGAAGCCGGTATGACCATCCCGCAATTGTTTGAGCAGTTTGGGGAGGACGACTTCCGCCGGCGGGAGACCGCGGCCTGCCGCCGCGCCGCCGCCAAGACCGGCGCGATCGTCTCCTGCGGTGGCGGAGTGGTCACCCGACCCGAAAATATGCAAGCGTTTGCGGAGGATATCGTCCTCTTTATCGACCGTCCGGCAGAGAATATCGTCAGTGGGGTGGATACCGCTCACCGGCCGCTTCTCAAAGACGGTGCCGATCGGGTGTACCGTTTGGCCGCCGAGCGCGACCCGCTGTACCGCCGCTATGCGCACGCCGTTATCCGAAACGACGGCACGCCGGCAGAAGCGATCGCCAAACTGGTGCGCTTGGCCGGTCGACCGCTGAAATTGGCGGTCATCGGCGATCCCATTGACCACAGTCTTTCCCCGCAGATCCATCTGCCGCTGTTGCGGCGGTTTCATCCGCAGACCACCTACGAAAAGATCCGCGTTGCCCGCGGCGAGTTGGCGGCATTTGCCGACTACGCCCGCGAGCATCTCGACGGCTTTAACCTCACGATGCCGCACAAGGCAGATATTCTCCCCTACCTCGACTATATCGACCCGTCGGCCAAGGCCATCGGCGCGGTCAACACGGTCACGGTGAAAGAGGGGGCACTTTCCGGTTATTCCACCGACGGCCGGTTTTACGATGCATTGCAGGCAGACGGATTTGATCTCGCCGGCAAGCGCATCGTGCTGATCGGTGCCGGCGGCGCCGCCGACACGCTGGCGGTGGCGGGGGCCGAAGTCGGTATCGACCGATTGACGGTCGTTGCCCGCCGCGCAGAACAGCGCGAAGCGTTGCTGAAAAAAGCCTTGGCGCGGTCACCGAAATTGGTCACCGCCGCCTGCGGCTTCGATCGGTTATCCGAAGCGGTCGCCGAGGCGGACGTCCTCATCAATGCCACCCCCTTGGGAATGCACGGCGTAGATGCCGATTGGGAGGATCTCTCCTTCCTGAAAGCGTTGCCGTCAACGGCGTTGGTCTGCGATCTCATTTACAATCCCTCCCCCACGCGGTTTTTGCGTGAGGCGGCATCACGCGGTCACGACACCCGTGACGGATCCGGTATGCTCATCTGGCAAGCCATCGGCGCCGACGAGCATTATCTGGAGACCCCTTTAAACGGTTTGCGCTGTGCGCAGACCATCCTGCAACAACGTAAGGAGCTCTGATTTTTGGTATGATCATCGTATTAAAACCCCATTCCGCACCGGAGAAAGAAGCGGAACTTCGCCAATATGTGCAAGACCTCGGCTTCACCGTGCAAGACATTGCCGGCGAATCCACCCATATGCTCGGTCTGGCGGGTGACACCAGTCATCTGTCCCCCGAGACCTTCTCCCGCTACGATATCGTCGACCACACTATCAAGGTGCGGGAGTCGTACAAGTTGGCCAACCGCCGGTTCCATCCCGAGGACACGGTCATCCGCATCGGTGACAAGACCCTCGGTGACGGATCGCTGGCGGTCATTGCCGGCCCTTGCTCGGTGGAGAGCGAGGAGCAGATCCTGTCCATCGCACGGGACGTCGCCAACTCCGGCGCGTCCTTCCTGCGCGGCGGCGCGTTTAAGCCGCGTTCTTCCCCCTACGCTTTCCAAGGTATGGGCATGGACGGCCTCGACCTACTGCGCATCGCCCGCCGCAAGACCGGCTTGCCGATCGTGACCGAGTTGATGGACAACGCCCATTTGGATGCGTTTGAAAAGCACGTAGACGTCATTCAGATCGGCGCCCGCAATATGCAAAACTTCTCGCTGTTGCGCGAAGTGGGTCGTCTGAAAAAACCGATCCTCTTAAAGCGCGGTCTTGCCAATTCCATCGACGAACTGTTGATGGCGGCGGAATACCTGATGGCGGGCGGCAGTCACGATATCGCGCTGTGCGAGCGCGGCATCCGCACCTTTGAGACCGCCACCCGCAACACCTTGGATCTGTCGGCGGTGCCGGTGCTGAAAGCCAAGACGCACCTGCCGGTCGTGGTCGATCCGTCCCACGGCACCGGTCATTGGAACTTGGTCGAACCGATGGCGCTGGCGGCGGTGGCCGCCGGTGCGGACGGTCTGATCATTGAGGTCCACAACGCACCGCATCTGGCTCTGTGCGACGGCGCACAGAGCATCACGCCGGAAGTATTCCATACGCTGATGCAGAAATTGCACCGCGTCCACGATGCCGTCCGGATGGATTGATGAAAAGAGGGGTAATTTATGGCTAACGAACAACTCGCGGAAGTCCGCGAAAAAATCAACCGTATTGATGAAAAAATGATCGCCCTGTTGCACGAACGGCAACAGTTGGCGGATGAAGTTGCCAAGATCAAGCGGCAAAACAACATTGCGCTGGTCGATCCGCGGCGCGAGACCGAGATCGTCAACAAGGTGGCGGAGATGGTGCCGGCGGAAGAACGCGCCGACGCGATGATCTTCCAGCGGATGGTGATGGGACTGTCCAAGTCCCGCCAGCGTCAGCGGCTGTACGGCGTGGCGGAGGAATACAGTTTTCCGGCACCGAAGCCCGCCAAAGCGACCGCCCCGACCGTCGCCTTCCAAGGCGTGCGCGGTGCGTGGGCGGAACTGGCGGCAAACAAATTGTTTTCGGATGCCGCGCTGACCAATATGGAAACGTGGGACGACGTGTTCCGTGCGGTCTCGGACGGGGACGCCGATTACGGCGTGTTGCCGATCGAAAATTCCCAGACCGGCGGTATCGGCGAGGTGTACGACCTGCTTCGCAAGTACGGTTGTTACATCGTCGGACAGACGTGGGTCAAGATCGAGCATTGCCTGATGGGCGTGCCGGGTACCAAGTTGTCGGATGTGCGCGAGGTCTTCTCCCATCCCGAAGGTTTCAAGCAATGCCGCCAGTTCCTGCGCAGTAAGGCGTGGGACCTCACCGGTTGCCGCAACACCGCCGTGGCGGCGGAGCGCGTGGCATCCGAAGGCAGCAACCGCTATGCGGCCATCGGCTCGGAACGCGCCGCCGAACTCAACGGGCTTTCGGCTTTGGCGCGGGATATCGTCAGCGATCCCTCCAACCGCACCCGCTTTATTCTGGTGGCGGCACAGCCGGAATACGATGACACCTGCGATACGGTCAGCGTCATCTTCCGCACCGCCCACCGTTCCGGTGCGCTGTGCGACGTGCTGTTCCCCCTGCTTGCCGAAGGCATCAATATGACCCGTCTGGAATCCCGCCCCACCGGCGAGAAGGGCAAATACTGCTTCTTCTGCGATATCGAAGGCCACATCAGCAACGAGGCCGTTCGCTCGGCCTTCCGCCAGATCGGCGCCTGTTGTGATTATCTCGAAATTCTCGGCTGCTACCGGCAGGATACGCCGCAGCGCTGAAAACGGGGGTAGTTTTATGAAAATCCTCATTGTCAACGGACCGAACTTAAATCTGCTCGGCACCCGCGAACCGACCCATTACGGCGTGCAGACGCTGGCGGATATCCAAGCGATGCTGACCGCCGAGGCGGCGACGCTGGGGGTGGAATTGGGGTTCTATCAATCCAACATCGAAGGCGAGTTGGTGGATGCCATTCAGCAAGCGGTCGGGCAGTATGACGGCATCGTGCTGAATGCCGCCGCCTACACCCATACCTCGGTTGCCATCCGCGATGCGGTGAGTGCGGTCAAACTGCCGACCGTAGAGGTGCATCTGTCTAACGTGTTTGCGCGGGAAGAATTCCGCCATCACAGCCTGCTGACCGCCGTTTGCATCGGCGCAATCTGCGGTTTCGGCGCCGAGTCCTACCGTCTCGCGTTGCGCGGGTTGGTAGCCAAATTGAGCGAATAAATCTTGTAGGAGGATACGATGATGAAACGATTTTTGAGCCTGTTGCTTTGCGGGGTACTGCTGTGCGGGTTGGTGACCGGTTGCGGCGGCAACGACAAGCCGGCCGAGGACGATTCCACCTCGACCACCACGACCACCACGACCACGGCAAGCACCACCACTACTACGACGACCACAACGTCAACGACCACGACGACCACCACCGTACAAACGCCGGCCGGTCCGACCACACCGCCCAATCTGGAAGATCAGAACGTCGACCTCGGCAGTATCTTCATCCGCGGCGGCAAAGCGTATGAATACGTGGCGTACGTGTCCTCGGTCGCGGAGGAATACGCCGAATCGGTCAACAAGACCGCCGATCAGTTGGCGGGCATTGCCAACGTGTACACGCTGGTCATCCCGAAGGCGGCGGCATGGGCGCCGGACGGCGGGGACTATTACTATACCCTGCAAAAGGACGGCATCGCCGACATCTACAGTATGATGAACAGCAAGGTCAAGACGGTGGACGCCTTCTCCAAACTGGACGCGCACCACGACGAGTATCTGTATTTCGGCACCGATCATCACTGGACCAGCCTCGGCGGGTATTACTCCTACCTCGCGTTTATGGAGACCGCCGGTAAGACGCCGGCTCCGATGAGTTCCTACACCGAAAAGCAGTTCCCCGGTTTCTACGGTCTGCTGGATATGTACACCGAGGGTTATACGCTGGCGGCGGATACCGTCTATGCGTGGGTGCCGCAGGTGAATGATATGGAATATACCGATATTTACGGCGACACCTACGAGTACAACGTCATTACCGACGTGTCCGATTGGGGCAGCGGCAGTAAGTATCTGACCTTCATTGCCGGCGATCAGCCGCTGGTGGAGATCACCAACGACAAGGTCACCGACGGATCTTCCATCGTGGTGGTCAAGGAGTCTTTCGGCAACGCCTTTGCGCCGTGGCTGGTCAACAGTTACAACAAGGTGTACGTTATCGACCACCGCCATTTCCCCGACGTGTTTGATATGACCCTCTCCGAGTTTGTGAAGGAGAAGGGCGTTAAGGACGTGCTGTTCTGCAACAACATCACCGCCACCTGCTCGTTGACCGGCTACATTGCCGATCTGGTGGGGTAAATTTTGGTTAAATAAAAAGCACCCGATGGTCTTCCATCGGGTGCTTTTGTTTATGGAAAAATCGGTTGCCGAAGGTTTTCACGAAACCTATGCGGTTATTCCCCGAACCATTCGTGAGCGGACAGATCCACCCGCCCGTCGGGCAAAAAGCGGATGCCGTCTTGTTCCAACAACGCGCGGTGGCGCCCCTCGCCGCCAAACGCAAAGGCAGGGGTCGTTTCCCCAAAGCGGTTGACCACACGGTAGCACGGGATGCCGTCGGGATCGGGATTGGCGTGTAACGCATAACCGACCACCCGCGCCCAGCGCGGATTCCCCGCCAGCAACGCCACCGTGCCGTAGGTCGCCACCCGCCCGCGCGGGATGCGCTTAACCACCGCGTAAATCTTTTCAAAGGTGTTCATTGCCGATCTCCTTTTTCTTTCGCCGGTGGCGCAGTAACCTTTTCCGAAATTCCCTCCAACGACCGTCAAACAGCGTACCCAACGCCGAAACCGCCAGAAAGAGAACTTCGATAACACCAAAAACAACAAGGGTTACTTTTCGGTTTTCTTCGTTGCGTCGGTAGTATTCCTCCAACGTACGGAGCGGTTTTCCGTCCATTTCGGCGGCCGCTATCCAATGAATCTTTTCGCCCAGTAGCGTGATGTTTTCCTCATACGTGACCGTCAGCAGGTCCCCTTTGGATATTATTCTGTTCAGTTCACTATTGGATATACTCCCAACATTCGGAAAACGGTAGTGTTCATAGGGATCGTATAAATAAATATGAAAAGAAGAACCATATCCCCGAGTATAGAGCGGATTTTCCACCGTGATGGTCTTTTGATGCAGTTGGTCGGCCGGCACCGATTGCGTTCCGATATACGCCCAAAAGAAAACAATGACCAGAATGAGTTGCACGACCGCTACGATAAGGAGATAGCGTTGGGGATAATCCAGTTTGCGGGTCTTCTTTTTCATACGATCCTCTCCTTTCTGCAGAATTAGCGGGCGGCAGGTTGCCACCCGTTATGCGGAAAGCACAGATTTTCTTGGCTCCCCTTGTCAGGGGAGCTGTCATGGCGCAGCCGTGACTGAGGGGTAGTCCGATCTCTCCCTCCGTCGGCTTTGCCGACACCTCCCTCGTCAGAGGGAGGCAAGGTCGGTAGCCATTGTTTCACGCAACACCCACGGCGGGGCCAAAACCCCGCCCTGCGGCATAGCCAAAAAACTTATCCTTCCGTGCTGTCACCGATACCGAGCAGGCGGTCTGCCTCGCCGGCGTCCGGCAACGTCTCTACCGAGCGGAGATTTTTCTGAATCATGGCGTTGCGCTTTTCGGCGTCGTCCAGCGCGGTACCGGCCTCGTCGATCTTTTTGCGCGCCTTGGCGATCAGGTCACCGAATTTTTCGTACTGTTGTTTGGCCGCGCCGAGGATCTTCCACACCTCTGCCGCCCGCTTATCCAGCGCGACGGTACGGAATCCCATCCGCAACGTATTCAAAAACGCCGTGACGGTGGTCGGACCGCACACCATCACGCGGTACTTGGTCTGCAATTCTTCCACCAGCCCCGCTCGACGCAACACTTCGGCATACAAGCCTTCGGTCGGAAGGAACATGATCGCAAAATCGGTGGTGGTGGGGACGCTGATATACAGGTCGCGGATGGTCATCGCCTCGCGCTTGATCCGCTGTTCCAGCGCCTTGCCGGCCGCTTCCACGCCGGCGGCGTCGTTTTTCTCCGCCGCTTCGCTCAAGCGAACGTAATCTTCCTGCGGGAACTTGGAGTCGATAGGCAACAGCACGTCCTTTCCCTCTTCCAATCGGGACGGGATGCGGACGGCGTATTCCACCCGTTCCTGCGAGCCGCGTTTGATCGCCACGTTTTGCACGTATTGATCCTGCGTCAGCGTCTGTTCCAGAATGTTACCCAGTTGCACTTCCGCCCACGTGCCGCGCACCTTGACGTTGGACAGCACGCGTTGCAGGTCGCCGACGTCACCCGCCAGCGTCTGCATCTCACCGAGCGACTTGTGCACCGCTTGCAACTGTTCGCCGACCGTACGGAAACTCTCGCTCAAGCGGGAGTTGAGGGTGGAGGTGAGTTTTTCGTCCACCGTCACCCGCATTTCTTCCAGTTTCTTTTCGTTGCCGGTCTGCAGGCGTTCCACCGCCTCGGTCAGCGTCACGGTCATTTTCTCGGTCTGATGTGCCAGCGTGCGGTAGAGTTGCTCTTGCTGTTGCGTCTGCTGTTGCAACAACGCACTTTTCATATCCCCTAACTGGGTCTGCAACGAACGCAATGCCGCGCCCGTCTCGCTTTGACGGCGGGACAGTTCGTCTTGCAGACGGCGTTCCGTCTCCCGCAAAGCGGCGGTGTCGTCCGTCTTCTTCGGGCGGGTGACAAACAGCAGGATCTCCCCCACCAACAGTAACGCCGCCAGAGCGATCAAAATGTAATCGGTCATCGCAAAAACCACCTTTCGGTTCGTATTATATGCTTGTGTTAAGTTAGGGACAAATTTAGACCTCGGCTCCCTCTGACGAGGGAGCTGTCAGCGAAGCTGACTGAGGGAGAGAATTTTTAACAGTCAAGTCTATATATTCACATACACCGCTAAAATTTCGGTCAATATCCAAATTACAAATCCTTAAAATTGTTAAATCCATACCCTCTAACTCTTTTGTACGAATATTATCTTTTTGTATTTGTTCATCGGTATAATGACCGCCGCCGTCAAGTTCAACAACAAGTCTTGCTTTAGCACAGTAGAAATCTGCTATGTAATTACCAATGGCTTTTTGTCTTTGAAATCTTATAGGGTAATAT
>JAFQQM010000009.1 GCA_017410585.1 Clostridia bacterium | reverse complement strand
TGCGAAGCAAAAAGACGGAGGGAGAGAAAACGAAAGACTACCCCTCAGTCGGCTGCCGCCGACAGCTCCCCTGACAAGGGGAGCCGGCAAAGACTGACAACCCATTTATGGGTGGCCGGCAACCGGTGCGTGGCTGGCAGGGCAATAGGGCTATGCCCGAAAATGAAATACCCCCCGCTATGCGGGGGGATTATTTTTGTTTACTTTCGTTTGCGGAAGATCCGCGAACGGAACAAAAGCAGGTTCATAGCGATAAAGAATAACACTAAAATGATCAAGGTCAAGATGGGTCTTTGCGGTGCCAAGGTCGCCAATAACATCATCGGGAAACCGAAGACGATGGCCGGAAAATTTTGGTACACCATATTGTCAGCGGCGGGGGTCTGAAAATTCCCGTCGATCTCGCGCAGTAAAATGACGCCGGTCGATGCTGTGCCGGTGAGCATACCGTACATCATCAGGAATTGTTCCTCCGCATAGGCGGGAAACAGTTTTTTGGCAACGACGCGGTTGTACCAGTAGGTGACGAACAATCCCACAACGCCCAACACCAACAGTACCGGCCAGTACTTGCCGAGGACGCCCAGACGAATGGCGGCGATACCCGCCACCACCATCACGTCAAAGCAGAAGTTGCTGATGCGGGTCATCAGAAAATCGTTGATATACTGATGGTGAATGACTTGTTTGCGGTACATGGTGTTGACCACCAGTTTGACCAGCGTGGCCGCCAACACGCCCAGCAGGAAGTTAAAGCCGTAAATGACCGATTTCATCCCCGGCAGTAGCAAACCCAGCAGGAACATCAGCAGATAGGTCAGCAGATACGCACCGGCAACAAACGCCACCTGCACCGTCAACTTGTCCATACTGCCCTGCATCGGGATCTCGTTTTCGGTCTCCACCGGTTCGGTGATCGTCGGGCGTTCATCTTCGGGAATGACCGTGATCTTTTTCTGCTTTTTCAAAATATTCAGATGGACCACACCGCCGATGCTGGCGCTTAAGAATCCAAACGCCGCAATGGTCAGGCCGAAGGTCTTGCCGCCGTCAAATCCAAACTGCGTTTCGTAGATGGTGCCGTAGTTGAGCGCTTGACCGGTGCCTTGCCCGTAACCGAACGGCAACAGGACGCCGGCCGCGGCAAAGAAATCTTTCACAAAAAGCGTCACTAACAACGTGATGCCGAACCCGACCACCGCCTGCAACAGGTAGGTGGATACGGTGGTCACGCCGGTGTTGAAGATCTCAACCGTACGCTGTTTATTCAACTTTCCGCCGGATGCCTTGAACGAGGAGGCGATAAAGCCGAGTCCCAATGCGTGGTAGGTGATGATCTCCATGACCTCGTAGCCGTTGCCGCCGAAAAAACTGGTCTCAAACATCACGTCACCGGTGATCAGGTCGTAGATACCCGCCACCACCAGCAGGAGAATGCCGCCCAACACGGAGGTGGGAACGAGCGACTCTCGCATCCATTTCACCCGTCGCTTGATGATGTTGGCGGCAATCAGACTGAGTAGGAGAACGGCGATCAGGTCGACCAGCCCCCAAACTTCAGAGCCCCAAAAATTTTGCATCGAATTCCCCCCTTTGGATATGGCGATGGCGGTAGTAAAGATTGACGTATTTCAAACCGTTAAAGCGCGGTGAGCCTTTCAACTGAAACACCTGCTTGCCGCGGTAGAAATTCACCTTGTTGCGCCCCACCGCGCTTACGGCGGAAAGTTCGTCAAACGGAAATACGCGGTCGCCGATCTCCAACCGATCGCCGTACAGCGCCACCGGTGCCTGTTTCTGTATCCGCTTTTTCTCGCGGTAGACGATCACTTCCGAAAGATCGGCGGTATCCCGATAAAACGGCTGCTTGCCATACTCGCGGGTATCCAACCGATTGACGAAATCGCATTGATAGTCGTACCACTCGGCGGTGTTGCGGAAGGGGAAGGGGCGGTCGACACCTTCCAACGCGAGCGTCGGCAGATACTTCACCTGCGTTTGGCAGGTCTGGCAGGTGATGCGGTCGCCTTGGCTCTTCCAAACGGTCAACCCGCAATACGGGCAGACGTACATCGCCCGTTCCAGATACTCGGCGGATCGCCTGCTTTTGTAGCAGCCTTCTGCCGCCGTATCGTCTACTGCCAGTTCCTGCGTGATCACGTCGCACAACTGCTCGTTGGTGAGATCCGCTATCTCCTCCGGCATCAGCACGCGGGAGACGTACCCCCGCATCTTTCCTTTGCGGACGGTGTCACTCCAGCGCGGATGCACGCCGTAACCGCCCTCAATGCGGTAAAACGCAATGGGCAATCCCAACTTACGCGCCAGCGGCGCGATGGCCGGATTGATGGTGGCGGTCTTTCCGCTGTAGGTGCGGTTGCCTTCCGGTGCCATGGCAATGGTGCCGCCTTCCCGTGCTACCCGCAGACAGTTCATCGCCGCACCAACGTCGTTTGCCTGCTTTTTGATGGGGATAGGAGCCACCAACCAGCGAATGAGGGAAGAGACCCAACCCTTGGAAAACAGGTCCTCCGACGCCACGTAATAGATCGGGCCGCGAAAGGCTAACCCGACAAAAAACTGATCGAATGCCGTTTGATGGTTGAATAAAATGAGGTAGGGACGATCCTCCTGCTGACGGAATTTTTCAATGCGGATGCCGTACACCAACCGGCAGTACGGCCCCAACACCGCCGCCAACAGATTTCGCGCCACGCGATGCCGCGTCCGCATCCATTTTTTCTTTTGACCGTTCTTCAAGGCCTCACCTCCCCGCACTTCTCTGTTTACTATTTTAGCACAAATGCCTTTTCTGTTCAATCGTTATTTTTGTAAGAAGCAAAATAGAACAGCCGTGCAGAGATTTTGCACGGCTGTTTGACTTATTTCGGACAGATGACCGGCTCCAGTAGGCCGGCGACGATGCCGGCGGCGGCGGAGATACCGATGACCAAAATGGGATGCGCTTTTTTGAAGACCAAAACGACCATCGGAATAAAGATGATCACCGATACGATAAACCAGTAAGAGAGCAGTGTGGTCAGCGTCAGACCGGCGGAGAAGAAGACCTCGCCCGCCATGGTCCACACCGCCGAAGCAATGAGTCCCACCACCGCCGGACGCAGACCGCTCATCGCGCCGGCAACCAACTTGCTCGCCTTGAATTTTTCATACACCTTGGCAACGATAAGAATGATGATAAAGGACGGCATCACCACGCCAAGGGTGGTGCAGACCGAGCCGAGAACGCCGATAGGCGCTACCTGCGACCCGACGTAGGTGGCAATGTTGATGGCAAACGGACCGGGGGTGGACTCGCTTACCGCCACAAAGTTGGTGATCTGCTCGGCACTCATCCAACCTTTCGCCAACACTTCCTCTTGAATGAGCGGCAACATTGCATATCCGCCGCCGAAGGTGAACAAGCCGATGAGAAAGAAGGTGGCGAATAACTCCAAATAGATCATTTTGTCCGCTCCTTTCCGGCCTTGACCGCCGAAACGATCAACCCCAGCACTGCGCAGATGCCGATGACCAGCAGGATATGGAAATTCGGGATAAAGGTGGCCAGTACGAACGCCAAGGCGGCAATGCCGTAGGCCCACCACTCCTTCGGGCATTTCTTGGCCATGGTGTAGACGGCCTTGACCAGCAACGCCAACACGCCCGCACGAATGCCCGCAAACGCAAACTGCACGTAGGTGTTCTGCTCAAAGGCAGAAAGCACCATCGAGATAAGCGAAATGATGATAAAGGACGGTAACACCGTGCCGAGAGTGGCAAAGAACGAACCCCAGAAACCGGCTACTTGATAGCCGATAAAGGTGGCGGAATTGATCGCGATCGGACCGGGGGTGGATTCGGCGATCGCCACGATGTCCATAATGTCCTGCTCCTCCGCCCAATGGCGGTTTTCCACCACTTCCCGCTGGATGAGCGGGATCATGGCCAACCCGCCGCCGAAGGTAAACGCACCGATCTTGAAGAATACGCCAAACAGTTGCAAACACCGCTTCAAACGTCCATCCTTCATGCTTCCCTCTCCTTTACCAAAGTCTGGAACTATTATAGGCTATTTCCCCTCAAAAAGCAACCCCTTATCCTGCATCGCCACCGGCAACCGCAAGGCGGGGGCTTGCTCCCTCCGTGAATTTTGCAGAGACTACCGGCAATCGGCCTTGCCTCCCTCTGATGAGGGAGGTGTCGGCAAAGCCGACAGAGGGAGAGATCGGACTACCCCGCAGTCACGGCTACGCCGCGACAGCTCCCCTGACAAGGGGAGCCAAGAGGGGCTTCGCAAATCCTCTGCCCTCCACCGCACTCCCGCACTCCAATGCAATGATATAATGATATAATGATATCATGATATCATTATATCATTTGGCGATTGCTATAAAAAACGAAAACGCGAGCGACAACGAATGTCTGCTCGCGTTATTTTATCTCAAAAATGCTGTCGTAAGATACGTTTAAAATGCGCTTGATATGCACCACTTCATCGGGATACAGATGCCGTTGCCCGACCTCGATCTTGGCGATCGCACTGCGCGTGATGTCGCACCCCTGTAACTGCATTTGGGTCGCCAACGCCTCCTGCGTCACCTTCCGATGTTCCCGCAATCGCCGGATATTTTCGCCAATTCGTTTTTCCGTTTCCGCGTTCATCGTGCACCTCCCGCTTGCACTTATATTGGAACAAAACCCTTGACATTATAATACAATAGTTTTATAATAATATTGCACCTATATAGGTGCAATATTATAGAAATACTACCTTTAAGCTGGTAGCATAGGACTTTTGCAAATGGCTATAGTGAAATAGTAAAAACCTATACTTCAAAAACATAGGAGGATGAACTTATGAACAAGATAATTGCGGTTTTGTTGGTATTCGTCTTTATTTTCCTTACCGGTTGCGGAAATGGATCGGGCGGTTATTCACAAGAGGATTTAGATGTAGCCGTGAACGCCGCTGTGTCTAATGTCCTTGCTACCACGACGACTACTGTGCAGAATACAACGTCCACCACAACCACAACGTCCACCACAACCACAACGTCCACCACAACCACAACGTCCACCACAACCACAACGTCCACCACAACCACTACCACTACCAAGAAAACAACTACTACTAAAAAGTCCACTACCAAGAAGACCACCGCGGCCCCCACCAGTCCATATGAGGATCCGGATACCGTCCAGAGCATCTGGGATGAGTGGCTTGATGAAGATACCCTCGTACCAGACTACTTTCCGAACATTTGGAACATTTACACCATTAGGGTGGTTTCCGAAAATGGTGTTCCTCTTCCGGGTGTCATAGTTCAAATTCACGGTACAGACTATATATATCCGGCGATCACTGACGAGAACGGCACGGCAATCATTGAGCCTAGAGACCTCAATGATGATGAAGTAGTAGTGGCTTCTGTGCTTGTTCTGCCGGATGGTTATGATTTTGCAACTGGTGAAGGTATTTATTATTTTGAAAATGAAAGCCAAGAACTTATTATTGTTTTAAAGGAAATTGGGTAAATAAAACGAGTACAAATAACAACAAAGGGGTAGCATTTTGCTACCCCTTTGCTGTTCTCCGCACTAATTGACTATGCCCGTTTTTTGTTTAGGATGCCTGTTGCAGGGGAGAGGTGGCGGCTTTGTTGAGGGCTTTGCGGTAGGCGGTGTACACCGCCGAGGTCTCGCGCCCGACCTGCAAGGCGATCGCCTCCCACGGGTCGGCGCACAGGTACCGCAACCGCAAGATCCGCCGCTCGTTCGAGTTTAAGGTCGGTGTCGCCGCAATGCGCTCCCGCACCTCCGCGCGCAGGCTTTCCAGCGCCTTTCCCAACTCCCGTTGTTCGTTACGCAGAGGCATCTCCTCCGGACGTCCTTCCACGTCTTTGATCTCATCGCGGAGATCCTGCAACCGGCGTGACCATTCCACACACGGTTTCCAGTTTTCTTTCAAGGCCGCACCGGCGGCCGTTAACGGTTGATACGATGCATTCACTTTCTCACACACTCTCCTTTCAGACTCACGCACACTCACAGCGGCATTCTTCGATGCATTCAGCGCAAACGATGTCGCCGTCGATGTCGTAGTAGTATTCGTCAAAGATAGACGAATCACACCACGCGCACAACGCTCGCGCCGGTTTGATGGCCGCGTTGGGGCAGCCGGGCGCACAGGGACTCTGCATACAGAACTCACACATACGGCCATACCTCCTTTGTTATTGCCGAACAAATGTTCGGTTTGTGCTTGCATTGTACCACAGTTGCCGCTATTTGTCAATGTAAGGATACTGCAAAGCGGGTAAAATCCGTTTGGCGCACGATTTCGTCCGGGTTGGCGGAAGTTGCCGCTATCGGGTGGGGATAATCGGGCTATTGACAAGTGGAGAAGAGTATGCTACAATAAACGCAGAGAGTCTACTGTCTTCGACAAATAGGAGGTTAAGCGATGAAAAAGATGATTGCTTTGGCTTTGGTATGTTCGATGTTGCTGCTGGCGGCCTGTCAGAGCCAGCCATCAAGTGCGATGGATGGGGAGCAGGGGGAAAGCACTACGGTGACCACTACCTCGACGTCCACCACATCGGCCTCATCCGAGGCGACGACCGGCTCGACGTCTACCACTGCGTCTACGTCTACATCCACGTCAAAATCCTATCCGAGCCCGACATCGACAAAGGGGACGACGCTGTCGACCAGTTTTGCTACCCGACCGAGTTCGACTAACTCGACCACCACGACTACCACAACGGTGGAGCAGCCGACCTATTATGAGATCCCGTTGGAAGGGACGGTGGTGGACGTCGGGAATAGCGAGACGAACGGAACCTACGTTGTTACCCGTGGCACCAACAAGCTGATCCGGTTGGCGATGTATCAAGGCTACGTTTTGAATTCGGTGGATCTGCCGGCAGAGCCGTTTGCGATGAAGGTGTATTACAACGATCTTTGGATCAGCTTCCCCGAACTTAAGCAAATTCGCAAGTACGGCTTGATCGGGTTGGAGGAACTGGAGATCATCCAGTTTGAGCACGAGATCTGCAGTTTCACACGCTATATAGATAATCAGCTATACTATACGACCGCCGACCGTGTATACGTCGGTACGGTTAACGGTGGAGCCGGTGTCGAGATCGGTGCCGAATACGCTCCCTATCAACAGCCGGTCGTGGCTGCACAGCACAGCATTGCCATCTGCGAAACGGGATATAGCGGTTGCCGTGCCTTCACTTACAACACAAAATCGCAGGCGATTACTGCGGTTTTCGATAACGGCGGCGAAGGCTGTACCAACCAGCTGCCGCGAGCGTTTTGCGATGACGGTAGCCTGTTCTGGGCGGATTTCCAGTTATCGGACGGAAACGCCGCTCAGGTGTGGAGCCGTTATCGTGTGGATACCTATTCGGCGATGCTGTTCGTTAACGGCAGTTACGTGATGACCACCGACGGGTTGTTCGATCGCCCCAGCGGTGTACAGCTGTTGGAATTCCGCACCGAAACCAGCGAGGGTATGGCGGGCTTTATTACCGAGGAAGGGGCTATGCTGCTTTGCGCTCAAACCGCAAACGGTGAGTCGTTTGCCTATATCTATCTCCCGCCTCGCGAGATATAAATAAAAAGACCGACTCGGGTGAGTCGGTCTTTTTTTATTTTGTTCGCGGATAGGGTTTCTTTTCATCGGTCAATCCCGCCAAGTAATCCATACTGGTATCCAACGCGCGAGCGATCTTGATGCATTGCTCAAAGGTGTAATAACGATGCCCTCTCTCGATCTTAGAATAATCGCTTTGATCGATTCCCGTCAGCATCTGCATTTTGATCTGGGTGTATCCCTTTTCTTTACGCAGGTTTTTTAACCGCTTATCCATTTTGATCACCTCTACCCTTATTATGTCAAATTGACCTATTGACATTAGGGTGAAATTGACCTATAATTGAAACGTACTCTGTGGAGGTGACCAATGGATACCCGTATGATATGCCGTAACATAGAGGCGGTGCGCTTGTTCTGTGAGATAAGCGAAAAGGAAATGGCAACCGTCTGTGGCTGTACTGTCAGCACCTATCGCTACATTCAAAATGATTACTTCCCACGTGGTGATGGGGAAGACGTTTTGCTATATTGTTTTTGTTCTCATTTTCGCATACATATATTAGACTTACTTTCTCCGCTTACGAAAGCACATTGCGAAGCCGCCAAAAGGGTACACTTGGGCGAATCCGACCATGGGATATTGACGGATCGATCTATCGAAAGTGTAAAGGCATAGCAGGGGATCGCGAGATATAAATAAAAAGACCGACTCGGGTGAGTCGGTCTTTTTTGATCTCATCAGAAGCGGCATTTGTCCGCCAGCCAAGCGTTCAGTTCAGCGATCGGCACACGGACCTGCTCCATCGTGTCACGGTCACGGACGGTGACCGCGTTGTCGGCGGGGGTATTCTCGTCGCCCACCGTCTCAAAGTCGACGGTGATGCAGTACGGCGTACCGATCTCGTCCTCGCGGCGATAGCGCTTGCCGATCGAGCCGGACTCGTCGTAGTCCACCATAAAGTCCTTACAAAGTTGGTTGTACACTTCCATCGCCTTGTCGCCCAGTTTCTTGGACAGCGGCAACACCGCCGCCTTAAACGGCGCCAACGCCGGATGCAGACGGAGTACCGTGCGGACGTCTTCCTTGCCCTTGTCGTCGGTCAGCACTTCCTCGTCGTACGCATCGCACAGGAACGCCAGCACCACGCGGTCGGCGCCCAGCGACGGCTCCACCACGTAGGGGATGAACCGCTCGCCGGTCTCCTGATCGAAGTAGGTCATATCCTGACCGGAGGTGTTTTGGTGCTGGGTCAGGTCGTAGTCGGTACGGTCCGCCACGCCCCACAGTTCACCCCAGCCGAACGGGAACAGAAACTCAAAGTCGGTGGTTGCTTTGGAATAGAAGCACAGTTCCTCCGGATCGTGGTCGCGCAGGCGGAGGTTTTCGTCCTTCATACCGAGCGAGAGCAACCAATCGCGGCAGAAACCGCGCCAGTAGGCAAACCATTCCAGATCGGTACCCGGCTTGCAGAAGAATTCCAGTTCCATCTGCTCAAATTCACGGGTACGGAAGGTGAAGTTGCCCGGTGTGATCTCGTTGCGGAAGGATTTACCGATCTGGCAGACACCAAACGGCAGTTTCTTGCGGGTGGTGCGCTGGACGTTCTTGAAATCCACAAAGATACCCTGCGCCGTTTCGGGGCGGAGGTACACCGTGTTTTTCGCGTCCTCGGTGACACCTTGGAAGGTCTTGAACATCAGATTGAACTGACGGATATCGGTGAAGTTATGCTTGCCGCAGGTGGGGCAGGGAATGTTGTGGGCTTCCACAAACTCCTTCATTTCCTGCTGGGTGAACGCATCGATCGGTTTCTCCAGCGTAATGCCGTTTTCCGCCGCAAAATCCTCGATCAGTTTGTCGGCGCGGAAACGCTCTTTGCATTCTTTGCAGTCCATCAACGGATCGGAGAAACCGCCGAGGTGACCGGATGCCACCCACGTCTGCGGATTCATCAAAATCGCCGCGTCCAGACCGACGTTGTACGGGTTTTCCTGCACGAACTTTTTCCACCACGCGCGCTTGACGTTGTTTTTCAGTTCCACGCCGAGCGGGCCGTAGTCCCAAGTGTTCGCCAGACCGCCGTAGATCTCCGAGCCGGGATACACAAATCCGCGACCTTTGCAGAGAGCGACGATCTTGTCCATGGTTTTTTCGTTGTTATTCATTTTTCTTAATCCTCCTTGGAGCGGTCTCTCGCGCGCTTGGCAAAAGCGGGTGGATTCCGCCCAAAATTCCTAACCATTTTACCACACCCG
Organism: Clostridia bacterium; assembly: GCA_017410585.1. Classification (GTDB taxonomy): domain Bacteria; phylum Bacillota; class Clostridia; order Oscillospirales; family Acutalibacteraceae; genus RGIG426. The sequence continues at coordinate 143,420 of JAFQQM010000009.1, read as the reverse complement.
TCGGGTATAGTCAAGGGTATGGGGGAAAGAAATAAACTCCCGATGCGGCAGGCATCGGGAGTTTTTTGATTACAGTGCTTCGAAAAGTTGGAGTAAATCGTAAGGTACCATTTGCTCATCAACGTCCAGTATAATGATTATACACAGATGATCGTCAATCTTTTCACAGGAGAAGGTTTGTCTCATTTTGATACCGCCGCCTTGAATCACCAGGAAGGAAGTGGCAAAACCAGATCGAATGACCGGATCGTTGTATTGTCCGTGGGTGATATTGTACCCGAGTTGTTCGTATACGCGGCCGGTGGTATCGGCCATTTGCTCGGCATAAGCTTCTGCCGTTGCTTCGGGTTCTTCCGAAATATCGATATAGATAACGGCCAGCATTTCCTGTTGTTCCGACAACAAATAAAGGTCGCAATCGGTAATGCCATTATCTGTTTCAAAGGTGGCATAATATTCGGGACCCGCTTCGGTGTAGCCGGCCGGGAAAGAGAGTGCTATACCGGCCCACTCGTTCACGTAGCGGTTGTTGCGAATCGTACCGGGTGCATAGCCGTCTCCCACCAACGCCGTGGTCGTGGTGGTGGTCGTGGCCGGCTTTTTGGCCGTCGTGGTGGTAGTGGTGGTCGGCTTTTTGGTCGTCGTGGTTGTGGTGGTCGTCGTAGTGGTAGTTGTCGTCGTAGTAGTGGTGGTCGTACTCGTCGTCGACGCGGTGGTCGAGGCGGTGGTGGACGTGGTGGTGTTGTCCTTGTCCGTATCCGCCGGTGCCGCTTGGCAAGCCACCAGCATCAGCATCGTCAGACAGAGCAACGTTACCAGAATTTTTTTCATTTCGACTCCTCCTTTGTCGACTGTTGTCGACGCCCTTTTTCTTTATTTTAACGCATCAATAGGCGTTTGTCAATAGCAAAATAAACCCCCGCCGCGGTATTTCGCGGCGGGGATGGGATCAGGCGTTGGCCATTGCCAACATGATACGGGCGGAACGGTCAGCGGCGAGTTTTTCAAAGGTCTCGTAACTGACGTTTGCCTGCTTTTCCGCGAGGTCGGAGATGGCGCGGATAATGAGGAACGGTACGCCGTTTTGGGTCGCGACCTGCGCGATGGCGGCGCCTTCCATCTCGGCGGCGGCCGCGCCAAACTGCGCTACCAGTTTGCGTTTGATGGCGGTGGAATCCACAAACAGATCGCCGGTGGCGATGGGGCCTTCGATGATCTTCGCTTCCCCAAGGAACGGCTGGGCGGCGGCGCGGAACTGCCGGATCAACGCGGTGTCGGCGGTGTACACCGTCGGCTTCTGATTATCTCCGCCACAGCACATATACCCGCGGGCGTAGCCGAGGGCGGTCACGTTAAAATCGTGTTGCAAGGCGGTGGTGCCGAGGACGATGTCGCCCACTTCCAGATCGGGGTGCAGACCGCCGGCCACGCCGGTGTTGATGAGTGCGGTAACGCCGTAACGGTCGCACAGTACCTGCGCGCCGATGGCGGCGGCGACTTTGCCGACACCGCATTGCACCAGCACGACCTGCCGTTTTCCGAGCGTGCCCTCATAATAGGTCTGACCGGCAACGGTGGCGGTGGTGACGTCGGTCATTGCGTCAATGAGTTGCGCGACTTCCGATTGCATCGCCCCTAAAATTCCCCATTTTTCCATAACGGTTTCGCTCCTTTTGTGTTTCTGCCTTTTATCATACCATAATTGATGAGACTTGTCAAAACCGAAAAAAGAATTACGCAAACTCACGGCTACCGTTTTGCCCCCCTCAAGAGTGGGCCAAGCGGGTTTGCACGCAAAGGCTTGTCAAAATTAAAAAGGTGTGGTATGATAGGGGGCAGAGGTGAAGGAAATGGATGAACAAAAGATCGCGCGTATCAACGAGTTGTCCCGCAAAGCGAAGGCGGAAGGTCTGACCGAGGCGGAGCAGACCGAGCAAGCCGCGCTTCGTCGGGAATATATCGAGGCGTACAAGGCGAGCCTGCGGGCACAGTTGGATAACACCTACGTGGTCACCCCCGACGGCAAAAAGAAAAAACTGAAGAAACGGTTATAAAAAAACTCCCGATGCATCCGCATCGGGAGTTTTTGGTTTTAGTCTTTCTTCTTGGTGAAGTAGGTCATCACGTCGAGATAATCGTCGTTATCCTGCGACGGGGGAACGACCGTACCGGCGGAGGTGCTCGGTGCCGGAGTCGGCTCGGCCGGACGGGACTTGCTGATGAAATCCCACTCCATATCGTCGTTTTTGATGGACTTGTTGCTCGACTTCTCGTCAAAGCCGGTGGCGATGACGGTGACGCTGATGCAGTCATCCATATTCTCGTCAAACGCCGCACCCCAGATGATGTTGGCATCCGGATGCGCCATACGGGAGATCTCGCCGGAGGCCAGTTCCACGTCTTCAAGGTCGATATCCGGTGAGGCGGTGATGTTGATCAGCACGCCGCGTGCGCCGTCGATGGTGGTCTCCAGCAACGGGCTGGCAACCGCGCTCTTGGCGGCTTCGACCGCTTTGTCCTTGCCTTCCGCACGGCCGACGCCCATGTGCGCGTAGCCGGCATCCTTCATCACCGAGGTGACGTCCGCAAAGTCGAGGTTGACCAGCGACGGCACTTTGATGAGTTGGGAGATGCTCTGCACGCCCTGACGCAGTACGTCATCCGCCACTTCAAAGGCGTTAGCCAGCGTGATGCGGGTCTCGGTGACCAGTTTCAGGCGGTCGTTGGGGATGACCACCAGACTGTCCACGTGCTCGCGCAGGTTGGCGATGCCTTCCTCCGCCTGCTGCATACGGCGGCGACCCTCAAAGCCGAACGGCTTGGTGACGATGCCGACCGTCAGAATGCCCATCTCGCGGGCGATCTCCGCCACGACCGGCGCCGCACCGGTGCCGGTGCCGCCGCCCATACCGGCGGTGATGAACACCATATCGGTGCCCTTCAACGCGTCGATGATCTCATCGCGGCTTTCTTCTGCGGCACGCTGACCCTTTTCGGGATTAGCGCCGGCGCCCATACCGCGGGTGAGTTTTTCGCCGATCTGAATGCGCTGGGTCGCCTGCGAATGCGACAGCGCCTGACGATCGGTGTTGATTGCCACAAACTCCACACCGGCCATACCGGAACGCGCCATACGGTTCACGGCATTGCCGCCGCCGCCACCGACGCCGATTACTTTAATTTGGGTACCATCCATAAATTCTTCGTCAAACTGCAGACCCATGCTCATCTCGTAAACCTCCTGATATTTAGTGCCCCATCCGTGCAAGACGGATGTATAGTAGTACATCTTGTATATTTAATTCTATCATATCACAACTGTTCGTAAAGTGCAAGAAAAAAGCCGAAAAAATTTTCGGCTTTTTTGAAAAAAATGCAGTTGTCAGTATTCTTCGGTTTCGTCGGCGGTCTCTTCTTCGCCATCGCCGGTCGATTCGGTACTTTCGGTCGATTCGGTCGGCGGCGTGAAATGATCCTGAATGCGGTCGGTGGGGGTGAAAATGACCTGATTATTCTCCTTGTTGTCATCCGAGTAGGAGGACAGATCCATAATGCCTTTGGCGTGCTTGCCGTAGTCTCCCAGTACCTTCGGCAACGTACTGGCAAACACCCGCACCTCGTAGGCGAGGTTGCTGTCGTCGCCGAGTTCCACCCGTAACTGATGATTCCACACCATCGACAGATGGGTCAGGCTGGTCATATCGATCTCGCAGATACCGGTCACCTGCTGGCTGTTCAGTTCGTGTAACAGCCGTTCCAGAATACCGGCGGAACGTTGCTCTAACGCCGCTTCGCCCAGTTTGTTGCCGGTGGTATCGGCACCGCGTACGTACAAAATGCGTTCCGGCACGTCGGAGGTCATCTCCCGATATCCGATGGCGGTGAGATCCTCTCCGAGCAATACCCAGCGTCCGCTGTCGTAAACCGCCGCTACAGCGGTCTTTTCCACCACGGTGATCACAAACACGTCGGCAGTCGGCGTGGTGACCTTGACGCTCTTGATATAAGGGCACAGCGACAGAATATTGCTTTCGGCGGCGGTCTTGCTGACCGTCATAAAGTTCTGTCCGACCTGCAACCCCGAGGCCGCCACGATGGTATCGGCAGGCAGATGATCGTTGCCTTCTACGCGGATCTCCTTGATGGCGGTACTGCCTGCGGCGGCCGATTGTCCGGTCTGCTGTTGCAGTTGCTGTTCGGCGCGGTGCGCCTTCGCCAGCGGATAGAAATGCACGATGAGCGCCACCACCACGATGATGAGGATGAACAACACCACCGAAGTGAGCAGACGTCGCACGCCGACGTCCATTTTTTTATTCGGTTTTCGTGGGATCTGTGTGACGCTCACGGCAGAAAATTCCTTTCTTTTATGATTCTGACACCCGCCGGATGCGGGCGCCTAAAGCGGACAAGCCGTCTTCCAGCGCCGCATAACCGCGGTCTAAATGTTCCAATTTTCCGATGGCGGTGCGCCCCTCGGCCGCCAACGCCGCCACCACCAAAGCCGCGCCGCCGCGCAGGTCGGTGCAATCCACCGCCGCACCGGATAGGGAGCGAACGCCTTCCACCACCGCCACCCGTCCTTCGGTCTGGACGTGTGCGCCCATCCGTATCAGTTCGCCGACGTATTTGTAGCGGCATTCGAAGATGCTCTCCACAAACACGCTGGTTCCCTTCGCCAAGGTGGCGGCGGTGAGCAACGGTGCGGCGGCATCGGTGGGAAATCCGGGGTAGGGCATCGTCCGCAGATACGGAATGCGTTTTAAGCGGGGTGGGGCTTCCAGCGTGACGCTGTCGGCGGACGTTTTCAGTTGACAACCCATCTCCGAGAAAATGGGCAGAATCGTCGCAATATGGGCGGGGCAAAGATCGGTAACGGTGACCCGTCCTTCGGTGACGGCGGCCGCCGCCAAATAGGTGGCGGCTTCAATGCGGTCAGGCATCACGGTGTGTTCGGCGGCCGTCAAGCGGGGGACACCCCGTACCGTCACCGTGCCGCCGTCAATGCGGATATCCGCACCGCAGGCGGAAAGATAGGCCGCGAGATCGGCGATCTCCGGCTCGCGTGCGGCATTGAGCAGGGTGGTGGTGCCTTCGGCGGTGACCGCCGCCAGCAACACGTTTTCGGTCGCGCCGACGCTGGGAAACGCCAGCGAAACGGTACAACCGCGAAATCGGCCGTTGGGCAAAGTGGCACGGAGTTGCCCGCGCCGTTCGATGATCTCGGCTCCCATCTGCCGCAGGGCAGACAGATGCAGGTCGATGGGGCGAGGACCCAACTCGCACCCGCCGGGATAGGACAGATACGCTTCGCCGAAACGCGCCATCATCGCCCCCAAAAAGACGATGGAAGATCGCATCTTGCGCATCAGCGCATCCGAAATGATCGGTCGGTCGGCACCGTTTGGGGAGACGGCGACCGTGCCGCCCTCCCGCCGTATACGGCAACCGAACTGTTGCAGGATCTCCAGACATCCGTCGACGTCCGACAGCGCCGGCACGTTATGTAGCAGGCTCTCGCCGTCTGCCAACAACGTGGCCGCCAGCAACGGCAACACGGCGTTTTTGGCACCGTGAACCGCGATCTCTCCGTTCAGCCGATGCCCGCCGTCTATCAATAATCGGGACATACGCACTCCCTCCTTTGATACGGAAAGACTTCCGCACTGTCACAGTATGACAGTCAAAGGAGTGGGGTGCGGATTATTTTTTCAAAGCACTTTCGATGATCGCCCAAATGCGGTCGGAGGCGTCCAAAATAGCCCCTTCCCGCGCGGCTTCGCCCATCCGGCGGAGTTTGTCGGGGTCGGCGAGCAATTCTTCCACGGTGGCGGCCAACGTTTCGCCGGTGAGATCTTTTTCCTCAATACAAACCGCCGCCCCTTTATTGACCAGCACCATGGCGTTATGGAACTGATGGTTCTCTGCTACGTAGGGGGAGGGGATGAGCACGGAGGCCGCGCCGCAGGCGGGCAATTCGCTGATGGTCATCGCTCCGCAACGGCAGATGACCAGATCCGCCGCCGCCATACAATCGACGATGTTATCGATGTACGGACGAATCGACAGACCGTCTTCTTTGCCGGTGACGCCACGCGCCGCCAGCGCCGCCATCATCTCGTCATAGCCGTTTTTGCCGGTGCCGTGGATGTGCTGGCACCGACCGCTTTTGGCGCTTTGCACCAACACGTCGGTCATTGCCTCGTTTATGCGGCGGGCGCCGAGACTGCCGCCGAAGGACAGCACCAACGGACGGTCGTCCACGCCGAGCGCTTTCCGTGCCGCCGCTTTGTCCACCGACAGGAATTCCGCACGGAGCGGGTTACCGGTGACCGCCAACGGACAACTGTCCGCCGGCATACGGGATTTGGCCTCCTCGGTGGGCAGGCAGATGGCGGTGGCGTATTTTGCCAACATCTTGACCGTCACCCCCGGCAGGGCGTTGGATTCGTGTACCACTACGGGAATGCCCATCTTGGCGGCGGTCCGCAGGATCGGGCCGCAAACGTAACCGCCGGTGCCGATGGCGATATCCGGCTGAAATTCTTTTAAGATCTTTTTGCAAGCCCCGCCGGCGGCCAGTGCATACCATGCCGCGCTGACGTTATGAGCGATGCCGGCCGGTGTCAACCGGCGGGAAAAGCCTTTGACCGTGATGGTCTTAAGCGGATACCCCGCTTTGGGCACCAATTCGGTCTCCATACGGCCGGTTGCGCCGACAAACAGAAATTCCGCATCCGGCACCCGCCGACGGATATCCGCCGCGATCGCCAACGCCGGATTGATATGTCCGGCCGTACCGCCGCCGGTCATCAAAACACGCATTATTTTGCCTCCTTTGGGATGGTCGTCAGTTTCGCTTTTTGGCGTGCCTGACGGGAAACCGAGAGGATGACTCCCATCTGCGCCATGATCATCACCAGTGACGAACCGCCGTAACTGAAAAACGGCAGGCCGATACCGGTGTTTGGCATCAGATTGGTGACCACCATGATATTGAGTATCACCTGCACGCCGATCTGGGCGCTGATGCCCATCGCGAGCATCGCGCCGAATTTATCGGCGGCGCGCATACTGATGACGATACCGCGCCATACCAGCAACCCGAACAGCACGATAATGAGGGCCGCACCGACAAACCCGAGTTCCTCGCAGACGATGGCGAAGATAAAGTCGTTTTGCGGTTCCGGCAGGAACAGATGCTTTTCGACCGAGTTGCCGAGTCCGAGTCCCATCAATCCGCCCGAACCGATGGCGTACAGCGACTGCACCGTTTGCCACGCCATATCGCGGCCTTCCGAGCCGGAGTTGAATACTTCCAGCGGATTTTGCCACACCGCGATGCGTTCGGCTTCGTAGCCGAACACACCGACCAACAGCACCACCGCGCCGATACCGAGCGCGCCGACACCGAGCAGATAGGCGGGATTGGTGCCGCCGACAAACATCAAGATCGCGCCGATGGCGACGATGAGAATGGTACCCGACAGGTGCGGCTCAAACAGCACCAGCGCGGCTACGACGCCCAGCAGACAGACGAAAGGGACAAACCCGACGGTGAACTTGTTCATCCGTTTGTGGTTGATGGAAATGAGGTGGGAAAAGGCCAAAATGATCGCAAATTTTGCCAGTTCCGACGGCTGGAAACCGCCGATACCGGGCAGGTCGATCCAACGCTGGATGCCGGTAGGGGAGGGAACGAAAAAGACGACGATCAGCAACAAAAGCGACAAGCCGAATATCGGCCAAGTCAGCCGGTGCAGGATATGATAATCGAAGAAGGAAACGCCAAACAGCGCCACGATACCGATGAGCGCAAAGATAAACTGTTTGCGGATGTAGAAGAAACTGTCGCCGTCATAGTAGTCGGCGTAGATATAACTGGCCGAAAACAGGCAAATGAGGCCGATGGCCAACAGCAACAGTAAGATGAGGATAAACGGCGCATCCAGCGTGCCGGCGGCACGGAAGATGTGCTGCCACCATTTGCGTCCCTTTTTGGCTTTGGCTTCGGTGTCCACGGTTGGTTCCTCCTTTCGAAGATTGCAAGATGAGATCACAGCCACATCACCAGCACGGTGATGACGGCCACCACGATGGTGATGGCGGAGAAGGTGAGAACGATGCGATTTTCGTTCCAGCCGCCCATTTCAAAGTGATGATGGATGGGGGCCATACGGAACAGACGCTTGCCGTGGGTCAGTTTGAAGTAACCGACCTGCACGATGACCGACAGCGTCTCGATGATGTAAATGACACCAAAGGGAATGAGCAGTAACGGATGCCCGATGCCGAAGGCAATGGCGCAAAGCGCACCGCCGATAAACAGCGAGCCGGTGTCGCCCATAAATACTTTGGCGGGGTGGAGATTGTACACCAAAAAGCCCAGAAGACCGCCGATGAGTGCCGCCGTCAACAGTCCTTGGTAGAACTCGCCGAGCAGTCCGCAGACGGTGAGGAAGGCAATGGCCGCAAACACCGTTACGGTGCCGCACAGACCGTCCACACCGTCGGTAATATTGGTCGCATTGGAAGCACCGGCCACGATAAAGATGACCGCCGGTACCACCCAGAAACCGAAGTCCACCATCCCGATAAACGGAAGATGGAAACTGCGGGCGCCTTCGCCGCCGAAATACAGCAGCAGACCGTAACCGAGCGCCAGCGCAAACTGCATAAACAGTTTTTGTTTGTCGGTCAGGCCGAGATTACGCTTTTTGACGATCTTGATATAGTCGTCCACAAAGCCGATGGCACCGCAACCGAGCGCCAGCACGATGCCGCCGTACAGCCGCAGTTGGGTCGGGACCGGCTCGGTGAGAATGTTAAAGTCCAGCACGGTGCCGCAAAATACCAGCATCACCGGCAACGCCACCAGCATACCGAGGATGAAAAGAATACCGCCCATCGTCGGAGTGCCTTGTTTGTTTTTGTGCCAAGACGGACCGATATCCAAAATAGTCTGTCCGAATTTCAGTTTATGCAATAACGGGATGACTTTGCGCCCCAGCACCGCCGCCACCGCAAAAGCAATGACCGCCGTGGCGATGAGCACCAACGGTTGCGTGATATTCGGCATAGCGTTAATCCTTCTTTCCTGCCAACACCTCGGCGACGATCTTGCGCTCGTCCAGATCGACGGTGCGGTCTTTTAAAATCTGATAGGTTTCGTGTCCCTTGCCGGCGAGCAGTACGGTATCGCCCGGTCGGGCATTTTCAATAGCCCAACGTACCGCTTCGGCGCGGTCGGGCAGGATGACCATCGGTGTTCCTTCGGGAATACCGGGGAGTACTTCGTCGATGATGTCCATCGGATCTTCCGAGCCGGGATTGTCGGAGGTCAACACCAACAGGTCGGAAAGTCTGGCGGCGATAGCCCCCATAATGGGTCGTTTGGTACGGTCGCGGTCGCCGGTACAGCCAAACAGGGTGATGAGTCTTCCGCGCAGACCGAGTTGCAACGTCTGGCAGATCTTTTCCAAGCCGTCGGGGGTGTGGGCGTAGTCCACCACCACCGTGAAATCGCTGTCGGTCGGGATGATCTCGGCCCGCCCGTTAACGCCGGTCAAGGCGGAGATCGCGCCGCAGACCTTGTCAAACGGCAACCCCACCGCCAAAGCGGCGGTCACCGCGCCCATGGCGTTGTTGACCGAAAATTCACCCGGCATGGCCAGCGAGACCCGCTGTGAACGGTCACCGGCGTTGACGGTGAAATCCACCCCGTCGGGGCGGTATTGGATATCCGAAGCATAGTAGTCGGCGTTGTCACCGATACCGAAACGGTAGATGGGGCAGGTGAGTCCGGCGGTCAGCCGATCCACCCACGGATCGTTTTGTTGCACCACCGCGCATTCGCTTTGCAGGAACAGCAGTCGCTTGGCATCGCAGTAGTTTTCCATCGTCTTATGATAATCGAGGTGATCCTGCGTCAGGTTGGTAAACACACCTGCCGCAAAGCACACCCCCGCCACGCGACGCTGATGCAAGGCGTGAGAGGAGACTTCCATCACCACGTAGTCGCACTGTTCGTCCGCCATCTCCGCAAACAGCCGCTGTAACGCGTACGCGTCCGGCGTGGTGGAGGCGGAGGGGACCACCCGATCACCGATGAGGTTTTGAATGGTGCCGCACAGCCCTACCTTATGCCCGCAGGCTTCCAGCATCTGCTTGAGCAGGTAGGTGGTGCTGGTCTTGCCGTTGGTGCCGGTGATACCGATGATATGCAACCGGTCGGCCGGATGCCCAAACCAGTTGGCCGACAGCAGTGCCCACGCCAAGCGGGTATCCTCCACCAGAATCTGGTGAGGCAGACCGAGATCCCGCTGTACCACCACCGCCGCCGCACCGGTGTTGAGCGCCTCGGCGGCAAAGCGGTGGGCGTCGATAGCCACGCCGTCAATGCAGACGAAGAGGCAACCTTCGGTCACTTTGCGGGAATCACATACCAGCGAGGTGATGGTGGGGTTTTCGTCAAACACCGCCACACCGGCAAGCAACTGCTGTAATTGCATAGCGTTTTAGTCCTTTCTTTTGGCCAGCACTTCCGCGACGATCTGTCGCTCGTCATAGGGGAGAACGCGGCCGTTTACGATCTGATAGGTTTCGTGTCCTTTGCCGGCCAGCAACACCGTGTCGCCCGCCTCTGCGTGTTCCAGTACCCAGCGGATCGCCTCGGTGCGGTCGGGAATGACCGCCGTCGGACTGCCGCTGGGAATACCTTGCAAAATATCGTCAATGATGGTGTTCGGGTCTTCAAAGCGGGGATTATCGGAGGTCACCACCGTGAGATCCGCCCACTTGGCCGCCACTGCGCCCATCAGCGGGCGCTTGGTCCGGTCGCGGTCGCCGCCGCAACCGAACAGCACCATCAACCGTCCGCAGAGTCCGTGTTGCAACGCCCGACAAATTTGTTCCAACCCATCGGGGGTATGGGCGTAATCAATGACCACCGTAAACGGTCGGTCGGTCGGAACGATCTCCGCCCGTCCCTTGACACCGGTCATATACGAAACGGCGTGGCACACCGCCTCAAACGGCAAGCCGACGGCGAGCGCCGCCGCCACCGCGCCGATGGCGTTTTTTACCGAAAATTCCCCCGGAACCGGCAACGAAACGCGCTGTTGCCTGTCGCCGGCGGTGACGGTAAAATCCACCCCGTCGGGGCGGTAGACCACGTCGGTGGCGGTCACCTCCCCGCCTTCTCCCGCCGAAAAGCGGGTGATCGGGCAGGTGAGACCTGCCGTCATCCGTGCCGACCACGGGTCGTCAAACGGCACCACCGCGCAGTCGCTTTGCAAAAACAACTGCCGTTTGGTATGGCCGTAGTTTTCCATTGTTTGATGATAGTCAAGATGGTCCTGCGTCAGATTGGTAAACACCGCCGCATCAAAGCGAAGACCCGCCACCCGTTGTTGTGCCAAGGAATGGGAGGAGACCTCCATCACCGCAAAATCACAGCCGGCATCCACCATTCTTCGCAGTAACTTTTGCAGGGTATAGGCATCCGGCGTGGTGGCATCGGAGGGAACCGTCCGATCCCCGACGCTGTACTGTACGGTGCCGCACAGCCCCACCGTAAACCCGCAGGTCTCCAGCATCTGCCGGAGCATAAACACGGTGCTGGTCTTGCCGTTGGTGCCGGTTACTCCGATCAGTTTCAGTTTCTCGGCGGGATGCCCGAACCAATTGGCGGAAAGCAGTGCCCACGCCTGCCGTGTATCAGGAACCCGTATCTGTTGCGGCAATCCGAGATCACGCTCTACCACCACCGCCGCGGCACCGTTTGCCAGTGCTTCGGCGGCAAACCCGTGTCCGTCGGTGTCCACCCCGTCGATACAGACGAACAGACATCCTTCGGTCACCCGACGGGAATCGCAGGTGAGGGCGGTAATGGGGAGATCCTCGCTGACGGTCGTAATACCGTCTAATAACTGCCGCAGACGCATACAGACGCCTCCTTCAAAAGAGATCAGTCATCCACGTCCTGGTAGGCAAAGTGAACGTTAATCACCGTACCCAATGGCACCACGGTGCCTTCCGGCCATTCCTGCGACGAGCAAATGGCGGTGCCGCTTTCCACGCTGAGGCCGGAAACGATGAGGTTGATATCGGCGGCATAGGCGGCGTTGGTCGCCTGCGTCAGCGACATCCCGATAAAGTTCGGGACCACCGTCGTTTCGCCGAGCGTTTCCCGATCGGTGTAGAGCACCACGGTGCCTTCCTTCGGGATGGTCGCGCCTGCCGCCGGTACCTGCTCCAATACCGTCTGTCCGTCGCCCACGACGGTGTAATCCAGACCGGCGTTTTTGATCAGGTTGATGGCGGTGTCCAATTCCTTATCCGCTACGTTGGGGGCGGTGGTGGACAGATTGGCGAGTTCTTTTTCGGTATACAGCGGTTCGATGCCGAGATAGGGGAGGGTATCCTCAATCACCTGTCGGCAGACCGGCGCCGCCACGTAACTGCCGTGTACGTTGAAACCGTGCGGCTCGTCAACGATGGCCAACACCGCGATCTCGGGATTGTTACCGGGGGCGAAGGTGCCAAACGATGCCCAGACGCTTTCTTTCGTCTCGGTGTCATCGGCAGTACCCGATTTGCCCGCCACGCGGTAGCCGGCTACGTACACGTTCTTGCAACCGCCGCCGTCGACCGCCGCTTGCATCATCTCGTTGACCTCGCGCGCCGCGGAGGTGGAGATGACCTGACGCTTGACCGTCTTTTTCGCTTCGGAGACCACGTTGCCGTCCGCGTCGAGCACGCTCTGTACCACGTACGGTTGTACGAGGTAACCGCCGTTGGCGATGGCGGAGATGGCGGTGATCATTTGGATGGGGGTGACCTTAAAGGTCTGGCCCATCGACTGGCAAGCGACTTCCAACGGGGTCATATTGCTGCCGTGATACAGGCTGGTGGAAGGGGCCGCTTCGCCCAACATATCAATGCCGGTGCGTTCGGTAAAACCGAAACCGACGAAATATTTGAAATAGAGGCTGCCGGTGATCTCCATACCCAGTTTGGCAAATGCCGGATTGCAGGAGTGGGACAGCGTCTCGGCAAAGGTCTGCGACCCGTGACCGGCCAGATAGTGACAGTTGATGATGTCGGGGCCGACCTGAAGGTAACCGGGGCAGTAGGTGATATCGCCGGTCACGTTGATGCCGGCATCCACCGCCATCGCCGCGGTAAAGATCTTAAAGACCGAACCGGGTTCATAGTATTCCGAGACCGCCTTGTTGGTCCATTGCTTTTGCAAAGCGGCGGTGCGTGCGGCACTGCGCTCTTCTTCGTCCTGAATGGCGGCGATTGCCTCCGCGGCGGAGGTATCGTACACCGTAAACGGGTCGTTGGGGTCGTAGTCACCGGATACCGCGCAGGCGAGGATGGCGCCGGTGTTGACGTTCATGACCAGACAGATACCGCGGTTGGTCGCCTCCGAGTTGACGATGGCTTCGTCCAGATATTTTTCTGCAAAATGCTGGATGGTGGAGTCGATGGTCAGCACCAGACTGTTGCCGTCTTCCGCATCCACCGTCTTTTCGTAGGTCAGCGCAATCGACATATCGTTGCCCACGCCGTTTTGCGCGGTGACGATGCGCCCCGGCACGCCGGACAGCACCTCGTCGTACTGCGCTTCCAACCCGTACAGACCGTAGTAGTCGGCACCGCAGAAGCCGATGACCGTCGAAGCGAGCGATCCCTGCGGATACGAGCGGGTGTAGTCGGAAATGATGCGGAACACGCCTTTGTCGCTGAGTTCCTTTTTCTCTACCCACTCGATGAACAGTTCCACCAGCGGCCGCTCGATCTTCTGCACCACCACCGCATACTGCGAGGAGGTGTCGGTAGCGCGGTTGTACAAACGCTCACGATCCACCTCAAACATCACCGACAGTTCATCGGCGATGACGGTGGCGGTGGCTTCGTCGGGAATGTTGCTCGGGTCCATAATGACCGTCCATACCTGCTCCGACTCGGCCAGCACGTTGTGATTGCGGTCGTAGATGGTACCGCGGGAGGCATCCACCAGCGTATCGCTCAACTGCTGTGAGACCGCCAACTTGGACCAGTAATCGTGCTGAAATACCTGCAGATACAGCAGGCGGCCGAGCAATAAGACGGTGAGCAGCGCCACCACGATCAACACGACGATGCTTCTCTGCCACATCGAGCGGGTCGGCAGTTTGGTGGCGACCGGTTTCTTTTCGTTTGCCATCGGCGGATCCTCCCTTTCTTTTAATAATTACGCGCCCGTATAAAAGGAAAAAGGTCCAAGACTATCCACATCTCAGACCTTTGGCCGGTTGGGGGAGCCCTTTTTATTGTATGACTCCCACGGGCGAATATGCGTTACGAAAATAAGCTGACGATGCCGTTCCAAAGTGTGGAGAAAAAATTCCCGTTTGCGTCATCGGGAATTTCGGCGCGATCGGCCGAATCCACCGAGAAATAGTGGATCTGGTTGGGCTCGATCTTTACCATACCGTGTTCCTTGGCATACGCATCCACTTTATCGGGGCTGGCCGCTTCGGCAATTTCCCCTTTGAGACGGACGTTTTCACTTTGCAGAATCTGCATTTCCTCCTGCGCCGTTTCGATGGCGTTGTTCAGTTCGGTAATGCGGACGCGCGCAAAGATCATCAGCAACACGACGGTCAAAACCGCCGCGGCACTGACGATGGTGGCCAGCATATTGAGGGTGGATTGCACCCGATGTTGCCGCTTGTCGGCGCGGATCGCCTTTTTATTCGGTTTTAAGGCGACGACGCTCGGTTTCTTTTCCTCAAACATCGAGAGGTCATACGCTTGCTGTGCCATCGGGTGTCACTCCTTTCTTACTCGTTGTACGGTTCGTGCCGTTTGATGATGCAACGCAGTTTGGCACTGCGACTGCGGGGATTTTCCGCTTCCTCCTCCGGCGTGGCCGTGATCGGCTTGCGGATGGCCGGTTCGGCGGCCGGTGTCCGTCCGCATACGCAGACGGGAAATTCCGGTGGGCAGGTACATCCCTGCCGCCAACCGGCAAATCGCTGTTTAACGATGCGATCTTCCAACGAATGGAAGGTGATGATCGCCAACCGTCCGCCTTCCTTCAAGCAGGAAAACGCGGTATCCAGCGCTTCAGAGAGGCAATCCAACTCGCCGTTGACGGCAATACGGATCGCCTGAAACGACTTTCTGGCAGGATGTCCGGCACGGCGGTAGGCCGCCGGAACGCTGTCGCAGATGAGGTCGGATAATTCAAAGGTCGTTTGAATAGGCTTGTCCTTTCGCGCCGCCACGATCCGGCGGGCGATCTGGCGGGAAAATTTTTCCTCGCCGTATTCCCAGAGAATGCGCGCGATCTCGCGCTCATCGGCGGTGTTGATGAGATCGGCGGCGGTCGGTCCGCTTTGGCTCATCCGCATATCCAGCGGCGCATCCATATGGAACGAAAATCCGCGATCGGCGGTATCCAACTGATGAGAGGAGACGCCGATGTCCAGCAATATGCCGTCTACGCCTTCCACACCGTATTCGGCCAAGACCTTGTCCATCTCGGTGAAATTGGAGTGTACCACCGTGGCAGGCAGACCTGCCAGCCGCTTGCCGGCTTCGGCAATGGCGTCGGGGTCGCGATCGAGCGAATACAAATGACCGGTAGTCAGCCGCGAAGCGATTTCAAAGGAATGTCCTCCGCCGCCGGCGGTACCGTCAACGTAGATGCCGTCCGGACGGATATCCAGCGCTTCGATGGTCGGTTGCAACAGCACCGGCAGATGATACGTACCCATCAGAACAAAGCAACAGCCAAGGCTGTTTCGATCTCGTCATCGTCCATTTCTTCCATCGCCTGCTCATACAGCGACGGATTCCAGATCTCGGCGCGGGTGCCGGCACCGATGACCAGCGCTTCCTTTTCGATGGAGGCGTATTCCAGCAACTCCTTCTTGAGGTTGATACGGCCCTGCGCGTCGATGTCGACGTCACAAGCGTGGGAGGCCAGATAACGGGACAACTTGCGGACCTCTTTGGTCATCGGTTGATCGCTCAACTTGGCCATACGCTCGTTCCACTCATCCAGAGAATACAGACAGATGCAATGATCCATCACCGCCGCCGCGACGAACGACTCGCCCAGTTCGGCGCGAAACTTCGCCGGAACGAACATACGCCCTTTAGCGTCCACGTTGTGCTGATATTTACCGAGCATCTGCCTGCCTCCTTTCGTGTGTGGTGTTGTCGGTGGTTTCCACTGCTTTCACAGTGATGTTGAAAAGTTCGTTGAAAGTGTTGAAAATTCACCACTTCAAACCATTTCGCACCACTTTCCACCCTTATGGGTCTATTATATACGCATTTAGCGAAAATTGCAAGGGGTTTTCTAAAAAAACCGGTGTTAATTTTCTAGGAAATTTTTACAAATTTTACTGTCGAATTTTGTAAAAACAAACAAGGACTTGACCTCCCGTTTGGGGGAGTGTCAAGTCCTTGTGAAAAGGGGAAAATTCAGTTGGAAAGGGCGGTAAAATCGTAGTTTCCTGCGGGGTTATACAGCACGTACGGCAGGTCTCCGACCGCGCCGATATTCGCTTGGATCTGCTTGGCGTTCAAGCCGTCGATCGCCAACCACGGCAACAGCGCCGGAGCGTCCGCTTGGAGTTCTTCGGCACGGAAAACGATCTTATCCAGTTGCGCTTTGGTGCCGGTGGCGGGGAGCAACGGGGAGATCAATCGACTGCCGAGTTTCAGCGGATTGTCGCTGCCGTAGATATCGGTACCGGTGCCGGTCGCGGCGGTGCCGGTGCAACAGATGCTGAGTTGGCATTTCGAAAGCGCGGCCTCCGCTTCTTCCACAAACGCCTGCAAGGGGGCCATTTCGGGTTTCAGTTGGTTGCTCAGCGAGTTGTCAAAGAAGGCGGCCTGACGCTGGAAGGGGAACTGCACGCCGTCGTAGATGAGGGCGGTAAAACCGAGTTCCTGCAACTCTTCTCCCAACCCCACCAAATAACTGCGTGCGGCGGGTTTATAGGGATTGAGCCACGTTTTTCCCCTGCCGGGGGCGCTGTCCAGCCAATCGGTCATACTGCCTTCGGCATAGTACTCAATAATGGCGTCCATCGACCGATAGGTGCGGTCGTAAAACGCGTACAGATAGCCGACCGCCAGCATCTCCTGTTCCTCGCAGGCCGCCAGCAAGGTCTGCAACTGTTCTTTGCTGACCGCATTCGCCTGTACTGCGCCGAAATCTTTGGCGGCTTTGGCGGTGGTCTGAAAATACACCCGCCCGACGCTGTCTTTGAGTTCCAATACCACGCCGTTAAATCCGGCTTTCTTGGCGTCCGCCAGCGTTTTTTTGAAGGCTTCGGTGTTGTTCAGCGCCGTGTGCGGCAGATAAAACGCCTTGACCCCGTCCAGTTGCGGCGTGGTGTCTGCGGGCGTCTGTGTCGGCGGCGTTTGGGTGGTTGTGGTACCGGTCGAAGAGGAAGAGGAGGTCGAGCCGGAGGGAGGATCGCTGACCGGCGGCTTAACGCCGTCAAACAGCCATTTTCCTGCCAGTACACCGAGAGCAATGATGGCGATACAGCCGACAACGGCGCCCACCGTCTTCCACGCATTTTGACGGCGGCGGTAGGGATTGCGGCGTTTCGGAGAATAATGCCGGCGAATTTTTCTGGGTTTCATCGGGCACCTCCTTTGTTTAAATGAAGGAAATAGAAGACGAGAATCCGAGCATGGCAAGCGCCATCAACCCAAACCAAAGCAGGGTGATGGGCAGACCGCGGAAGGCACGGGGCATATCGGAGTGATCCAACTGTTCGCGTGCCTCGGCCACCAACAGCGACAGCAGGCAGAACCCCGCCACCGCCCCGATGGCGATACCGACAGCACCGAGCAGGCTGACCGCAAACAGATGGTTGGTAATGAGACAAAGTCCCACCACCACGTTGTTATACGCGGCCATCGGTAACCAGAGTTCGGTCCGCTTGTACCACGCGGGCAGGCAGTTTTTCAAAAGTAGTACGACGAGGAGATACAGCAAGGTGACGGCCGCAATGACCGCCAACGGGCGAAGATAGTGCCCGCCCGGAAAGGCAAACAGCGGCAGTACGTAGTAGGTGCTGACGGTGGTCAGTACCGCGAACAACAGCATGGTGGCAGAAAACCACAAGAGTTCCTTTGGGCGACGGGTGACACGCAACAACAGCGACGAGCCGAAACCGGTGGATAACACCAGATTGGAGAACAGCGCGGCCGCTAAAAAGTACAGTAACAGATCAAGCATTCTCCGTCCCCTCCTCTCCGTTGTCAGCGGTCAGCAGTTCGACTTCGTCGTCGCTTTCCTTACGGCGATGGGTCAACCATTGCAGACCGGCGGCCATCATACCGAGCAGGATGAAGGCGGCAAACGGCTGTGCGGCTTCCGGTAGCGGCAACGAGATGCCGACGGGAATATTCCAGATGGTGTTGGTGCTGACCAATTCACGGATGGCGCTGACGATGGCGATGACTAAACCAAAGCCGAATGCCGCCGCCAACGCGTCCATCACGGCCGCCGCCGGACGGTTGCCGATCGAGAAACCGCCGACACGGTAACTGACGATGGTGTTGACCGCCATCAGCGGGATAAACAGATGCAGTTTGGCGTACAGTGCGGTGGATACCCATTTATCCAGTACGATGGCCGTGCCGACCAGCAACAGCGCCGCCACACCGGTATACAGCACCGGTTGCAGCCAGTTGGCCACTTTTTTGCCGATCAAAGACATCAGCAGGGACAGCGGCAACAGGGTGATGAGGGTGCAAAGTGCCAGCGCCACGCCGCTTTTTAAGTCAGCCCCCGCCATAATGATGGGGCAGACGCCGATGGCCTGCACCAGTACGAGATTGTTACGCAAAGCGGTATCAAAGAAGATGGTGGTGAGTTTCCAACCGCTGTGCGAGGCTGTCGGTTTATTCACGGCGGATCCACCTCATTTCCACAAAACGGTGCAACTGCCAAGTCCAACGGTCGATGATCGGGGCCAAGGGATTGAGCAGGAGCACGGCAAAGCAGGCGCCGTCGGCGTACTGACCGAAATGACGCAGTAACATGACCATCCCGCCCAGCAGGATGCCAAAAGCCACCCGACCGCCGGTATGATGCGGCGTGGTGGTGGGATCATTCAGGAAAAACACACCGGTAAATAACAGCGTGCCGGAAAACAGTTCCAGCATCACACTGCGCCAGTAATCGCCTTCCGCCCGCGGGAACAGCAACGCCAGCGCGGTGCAGGTGAGCATATAGGCGATGAAACCGGCCGTAGAGACGGTGCGGCGGAATCGCAGATATAAGAGACACGCGACCAACACCAGCACGGTGGTGGTGCCGATGGCACCCGGTGTACTGCCAAACAGCAGGTCGGTGAAGGTCTCAAAGGAGGTACCGCCGCTCTTGAGGGTGGCCGCCACCGAATTCTGGTACAGCACTTCGGAAGTATCCCACCACAGCCGCACGTTTTGCGACGGGTTGGGGAAGGCGGACATCGACCGCTCAAAGCAGACGGTGACCAACGCCACGCCGGCGGCGGCGGGGTTGAAGATGTTGCGGCCACTGCCGCCAAACGGCATTTTGGCAATGACGATGGCGAAAGCCGACGCAATGATCGGCACGTAGATCGGCACAATGGGGGACATCAGTACGCCGATGAGACCGCCCGTAACGAAGGCGGTGCCGTCACCGAGGGTGATGCGGCGTCGGCAGAGCAGACAGCACACCGTCTCGGAGATCACCGCCGAGGCGATGGCAATGAGCACCACCAACACGGGGCGCAAGCCGTATTGCACGTACGAGAATACGGTCAGCGCCGCCACCGCGATCAGCACGTCAAAAGAATAACTGATGACGCTACGCCCTGCGCGCAGCGACGGGGTGATTATGGATTCCACGCGTCGTCCCCCCAATCCACAAAGATCGTACCGCCGGCGGAATCCCCCGCCTGCAGTACCGCCTGCGCGATGGGCCGGTGAGCGGGACACACCGCGGTGCAAACACCGCAACCGTCGCAGTCTTCCGGCTCTAACATCGCCAGCCGTTCGTATTGCATATTTTCAAAGCGCTTGCTGATCTCATACGGCAGTAACCCCTTGTGGCAGACCGCCGCACACTGTCCGCAACCGATACAACTGCGTACCCGATAGTTGATGGGATCGCGAAGCGCGACCAGACAGGTCATCCCCGGTAAAATGGGCAGCGACCGGTCGGTAAATTCCACGCCGGTCAGTGCATCGCCGATGAGCAACAAACTGACGTTTTTGCCGATCCCGCAAGCCGTCAACGCCTCTTCGATCGGGGTACCAAAAGGCACTTGCAGGTTGTGGGACGTTTCCAGCGCATCGCCGGCGACGGTGATAAATCCGTCGGTATGCGGGGTGCCGAAGGCGGCCGCACGGTACAGAGCCAGACACGCCTGCACGCCGATAAAGCCGCATCGCCCTTCGGTGCCGGCCGGTTCTTTGTTAAACACGGGATACCGCCGGCGGCGGATACCGTGGATGTCGTTGGGGTCGAACTGCATCGCCATCTTGCGGATGCGGGTATAAGCGGTCTGTAACAAGATGCGGGTCATCGGAATACCGGCCGCTTTCGCCGCCAGACGTAACCCGATCAGCACCTGACGCCCGTAATATTTCAGCACCGCATAGGCGCTGGATTGGTACGGTTCCGGCTCGATGGCATCCGCCAACAGACACAGCGGGGTATCGAAATCCGCCCACGATTGCAGTTTGGCATGCAACTGCACACCGTCCAACTCGTCGACGATGCCCGCTTGCTTGGCGGCGGCGATCAATTCGGCCGGAGAAAGGTCATCCGGCATCTGCGGGATGGGTTCTTCCTGCGTTTCTTCGGAAAGGATACGGTCGACCACCGAACAGGTCAGTTGCCCGTAAAGGGGATGGTTGATATGGCGCATACCGGCGACCACACCGGTCACCGTGCTGTATAGGGCAATATCCTCGGCATCCTGCGGTTGGCCGAGCAGACCACCGCGCATCACGGTGTCGTAATCGGCAACGACCGGTCTGCACCGCCGTTCTTCACCGTACGCCAGCGGCAGGTACACCCGCGGGACGTCGCTTAATACTTTGATGGGACGGTTGGGGGCCGAGCCCTTTTCCAGAATCATCGGAATACCGCGTTTGGCATCCTTCATCGGTGGTCACTTCCTTTCTTATCGCTGGGATTGTCCGCCGCATACTCTGCCTTTAGGGGGTGAGTGCGGTGGGGAAACTTCGTAAAACGCTTCGCGCTGTGCGCGAATTGCGGCCGTTGGTCTATACGGTGACCGACGGCGACGCGCTGTTGCAACTGTTGACCGCCTGCCGTGTGCGGCATATTCCGTTTCCGGCAGAGGAACTGTGGTGGCGGCAACAATACGCACTGATCATTCGGCGTCCGCTTTCGCCGGCACAGCAACTGTTGTTGGAGGAAACGGCGGTATTAAGCGGTTGGGGCGAGATGGCCGCACAGACCGCCCGTGTCGGCATTTGCCTTACAGCGAATGGAACTGTTCTACCAGTTCCGCCGGCCGTGCCGCCTTAAACAGCGCACTGCCGGCAACGACGATATCCACGCCCGCATCGGCACACAACGGTGCGGTATCGGCGGCAACACCGCCATCCACCTGTACCGCCACGTCCAACCCGCGACGGGCACATTCCGCCTTGATGGCGGTCACTTTAGGCAACATATCCGCCATAAACGCCTGCCCGCCGAACCCCGGTTCGACGGTCATCACCAGCACCAAGGCCAGTTCATCCAGATAGGGAAACACCGCTTCGGCGGGGGTGTTGGGCTTGACGGTCAAAGCCGCTTTCTTGCCGAGGGCTTTGATGGCGGCGATGGTTTCGGGGATGTTCGCCGCGCTCTCTACGTGAAAATTGATGATATCCGCGCCCGCATCCGCAAACGCTTGGATCAAACGGTCGGGATGTTGCATCATCAGATGTACGTCAAAAGTCAGATCGGTCAGCGGACGAAGCGCCGCAATGACCGGCGGACCGAAACTGAGATTGGGCACAAACACGCCGTCCATCACGTCCAGATGGATCATATCCGCGTGGCTGTTTTCCACAAAACGGACCACCTCTTCCAGATGGGTGTAATCGCAATTTAAGATGGAGGGAGAAACCAGCATACCGACGGTCCTTTCTCTTATAATATAATACTATTTATTATTGCTGACAGATCGCCGTAGGCGGGGGCGGCCAGCCGCTCGCCGTAGCGGTCCAGATACAGCGGGAGCATACCGGCTTCCCGTGCGCCGGCAAGATCGGCCAGCGGGTTATCCCCGACGTAGGCGCAATCCTCCGGCGGGATGCCCAACCGCAACGCGGTGCGGCGGAACAGTTCCGGATCCGGCTTGCTGACCTTTTCATCCCCCGCCACCACGGCGCAGTCCAGTTCGGGCAACAGACCGGAATAATACAGTTTGCGGTTTTGCAAAAACGACCGTCCGTTGGTGATGATACCGACGGTCAACCCTGCCTCTTTCAGTTTTCGCAGGCTCGGCACGGTGTCCGCAAACACCTGCACACAGCCGGCAAACATCCGATGACAGCGGCGGACCAGCGTGTCCACACGGTCGGACAAGCCCCATTTTTCCTTGAGTTCGCCAAACAGCGTCTCGTAGGGGATATCAACGTATTCCTCCGGACGGAATCCGCGTCCGCATCCGCCCATCTCCCACAGTTCACGGGCCTTTTGTTGCTGTTCGGTCTCGTCGGCTTCGGGAAACAGTTCACGGACAAATTGCAGAGAAAACTGCCGCCACGCTTCCACGCGGCTGTGCAACGTATCGTCAAAATCAAACAGTACCGCGCGGATCATACCGGTCGGTCGGTACATCGCCCGTACCGCCTCGCAATCGGCGGCCACCTGCGCAAAGAGCGCCTCGGTATCCGCGAAGGTCCGTTCATCCCGTAAAAACCGCACGGGATACACGGTCACGCGCTTGGCGTACAGATTGCCGGAAAAATCCAGCAGATGGGTCTCGGCCAGCAGTTCGGTGCCGCCTACCGTCGGCTTGTGACCGACGTTGGTGACCCCGAGGACCGATCGCCCTTCCACCACCGCCACCGACGCATACACGCCGTGCCGCAACGGGGTCGTTTCGTGGGGAAGTTTTTGGTTAATGGTGGGGAAACCGGCGGTCTGTCCCAGTTGTTTGCCGTGACTCACCGGCGCGGTGAAACCGTAGGCATATCCCAACAGACGGGAGGCTTCCCGTACCTGCCCGTCCGCCAGCAGGCGGCGGATGCGGGAGGAACTGATCGCCTCGCCGCCGTCAAAAACGGTGGGGACCACCGTCAGCAGGATACCGCGCTGTTCGCACAGATCCCGCAACTCGGTCACACCGGCGGCACCGCCGGCGCCGAAATGAAAATTACTGCCGCAAACGACCACGCGTGCCTGCAGTAGATCGCACAGAATAACGTCGACAAATCGTTTTGCCGACAGTTGAGAGACAGAGCCAAAATCCATCTCGATCACGTGTTGAACGCCTAACCGTTCCAACAGCGCCTCTTTTTGTCGCCCCGTGGCAAGGGGGGCGGCTTGTTTGGGCAGTCCGGCCGGAGAATCGGCAAAGGTGAGGACGGTCGGGATCAGACGGCCGATGCCGACGATACGACCGATCACTTCGCGGTGAGCGCGATGCACCCCGTCAAACACGCCGATCGCTACGGCGCTGTAGGCCCGATGATCCAACGCGTATTCGCGCTCATCCTCCGGATAACGGAAGACCTGCAACGCACTCACCTCCTTCTTGCTTACCGCGGAAATACTTTCAATACGCTCAGTTCGCCTTCTTTCGGCGTGCCGAGTCCGAGAAACGCGCCGTCCGGCGCATACACACGCACGGTGTCATCCACCGCGGTCTTGAGCCGGTCTAAGGACAACCCGCCGCCGTTGGCAAAACGGGTGGCTTGCGCCGGCGAGACCACCACCGACGGATACACCGAAAACAAACTGTCGGTCGGCAACAACCGTTTCTGCCGCTCTGCCTCGCTCATTTCCCGTACCTCGTCTAAGGTGACGCACTTGTTAAGCGGATACCCCGCCGCTTCGGTGCGGCAGAGAGCGGTCATCACCGCCCCGCAACCGAGGGCGTTGCCCAACTCCGCGCCGATGGTGCGGATATAGGTGCCCTTACTGCAGGCACAGTCCACCGTCAGTTCGCCGGTCTGCTCGTCGTAATCCAGCAGATCGAGACGGTAGACGGTGACTGTCCGTGCTTCGCGTTCGATGACGATGCCCTGCCGTGCCAATTCGTACAGCCGAACGCCGTCCTTTTGCACCGCCGACATCATCGGCGGCACCTGCTGCAGTTGCCCGCGAAAGGCCGGCAACGCCGCCTCCACCGCCGCCTTGGTCGGCAACGGCTGACCGGTGGGGGAGACCTCTCCCCAGATATCCTCCGTATCGCTTACCAAGCCGAAACGGAAGGTGGCGGTATACCGCTTATCCTGCACCGGCAACAGATCCAGTGCCCGCGTGGCGTTGCCGCATAAGATGGGCAATACACCGGTCGCCATCGGATCGAGCGTTCCGGCGTGTCCCGCCTTTTTGACCCCGAGCAACCGTCGCAATACGTTGCAACTCAAAAAACTGGTCATCTCGGGGGATTTGTTTAACAGAAAAATGCCGTTCATAGGCTTACTCCGATACTACAAGCGACCGTTTCCAGCACCAGTGCGATCGCCTCGGAAAGCGGCTTGTTGATGGTGCAACCCGCCGCCGCCGCGTGACCGCCGCCGCCCAGCCGTGCCGCGATATCGGAGGCGTTGGCGTGTTTGCCGGTACGGAAACTGACCTTAAAGCCGCCTTCCGCTTTTTCGCGCAAGGTCACACCGACCCACACCCCTTCCACCTGACGGGGGATCGGGGGGAGTCCTTCCATATCGTTTTCCACCGCACCGGCATCGCGGATCATTTTCAGCGTGATGGGCATCACCGCCACCCGATCGTCGAAATGAAACTGCATAGCGGCCAGCGCCAGCCGTTCCAATTCGATGCGGGCACGGGATTTGATGTCAAACATCTCGCGGTTGATCATATCGGTGCGTGCACCGGCTTCCATCAACTCCGCGGCCATTTGATGGGTCAACGCGGTGGTGTTGCTGTACTTAAAGCAACCGGTGTCGGTGGAGATGCCGGTGTACAGCGCTTCCGCCAGTTGCGGGTCAAGCGAAACGCCCATCGCCGCAATGACCTGCCTTACCAACATTGCCGCCGCACTGCAATCCTGCAACAGCAAACGGGAAGCGTAGCGGGTGTTGGACAGATGGTGGTCGATGCACAGATCGACACGATCGGCGTATAACGCCTCCACCGCGCCGCCGAGCAGTTTGGTGTCGGCGACGTCCACCGCGACGATATGCGCGCCGGTCACCTCATCCGCTCGCGCCGGAGCGGTGAGATAATCGTATTTGGCGGGGATCTCGTCGGCGCAGAGTACCCGCGCCTTGCGTCCGGTCAGTTGCAATGCACGGCACAGCGCAAAGGCACTGCCCAGTGTATCGCCGTCCGGATATTGATGGGTCAGAATGAGCCAGTCACGCTCCGCCAACAACGTGGCGGCCGCGAAGGAAACGGTGATATCCTTGCAGGGTTCACACATCCGACGGCTCCTCCTTCCGGTTGAGATCGTTCAAAATGGTCGCAATATGCGCGCTGTAGGCGATGGAATCGTCCGGCACAAAGCGCAGTTCGGGGGTATGGCGCAATTGGAGAGCCAAACCCAGTTGTTTACGCATATAACCGGCCGCATTCTGCAGACCCTTCGACGCTTCTTTGGCGCCGTCCATACCGTTGAGCGAGGTGATGTGTACGGTGGCATAGGAGAGATCCCGCGTGACGTCAACGCGCAGGATGCTGACCATATTGTTAGCCACACGGGGGTCTTTGACCGTCCGCAAAATGGCGGTCAGTTCCCGCGTGATCGACTCGCTGATATGGCTGATATGATAGTTGGGCATACTGCCTCCTTAGTCTCTGTACTCCTCGATGATATACGACTCAAACACGTCGCCTTCCTGCAGGTCGGTGAATCTCTCCAGACCGATACCGCACTCGTAGCCTTCGGCGACCTCTTTTTGGTCATCCTTGAAACGCTTGAGCGAGACCATCTTGTCGTCAGCGATGATGATGTTGTCACGCACGATGCGGATGAGATCGTTGCGGTAGACCTTGCCCTTGGTGACGTAGCAACCGGCGATCTGACCGACACCGGTGATACGGTACACCTGACGGACCTCCACGTAACCGTGGATGACTTCGCGGGTCTTGGGGGCCATAATGCCCTTGATGGCCGCTTGGATCTCCTCGATGCAATCGTAGATGATGCGGTACATACGCAAGTCGACGTTGTCGCGTGCGGCGACGTCGGCGGCGGTCGGTTCCGGACGGACGTTGAAGCCGACGATGATGGCGTTGGAAGCCGAGGCGAGCATCACGTCGCTCTCGTTAATAGCACCCGCCGCACCGTGAATGATGCGCACCCGCACTTCCTCGTTGGACAACTTCTCCAGCGACTGACGCACCGCTTCGACCGAGC
The DNA here is from genome assembly GCA_017410585.1 of Clostridia bacterium. Taxonomy (GTDB): domain Bacteria; phylum Bacillota; class Clostridia; order Oscillospirales; family Acutalibacteraceae; genus RGIG426. Next base: position 116,844 of record JAFQQM010000009.1, on the reverse strand, counting down.
CTTGCACGTCCGCTTTGATGATGATGTTGAGGTCCTTCATCTCGCCTTCCTTGATCTGATCGAACAGGTTGTCGAGGGTGACCTTCTTGTACAGGTTGAACTGTTCTTCCTTCGCGGCCTGCTTGCGCTGTTCGACCAGTTCACGGGCCAGACGCTCGTCGGTAACGGCGTTGACCAGATCACCCGCCGACGGCACGGTATCCAGACCCATGATCTCCACCGGCACCGACGGACCCGCTTCACGCAACGAACGGCCGTTCTCGTCGGTCATCGCGCGGACGCGGCCGACGGCCGTGCCCGCCACGACGATATCGCCGCTGTGCAGCGTACCGTTTTGCACCAGAATGGTAGCGATCGGGCCGCGACCCTTGTCCAGACGGGCTTCGATGACCGTACCCTTGGCGGCGCGGTCGGGGTTGGCTTTCAGTTCGCGCATTTCGGCCACCAGCAACACCGTTTCCAGAAGTTTGTCGATGTTCATACCGGTGCGGGCCGAGACCGGCACGCAGATAACGTCGCCGCCCCACTCTTCCGGCACCAGTTCGTGCTCGGTGAGTTGTTGCATAATGACGTCCGGATTGGCTTCCGGCTTATCCATCTTGTTGATGGCGACGATGATGGAGATATCCGCCGCTTTGGCGTGGTTGATGGCTTCGATGGTCTGCGGCATAATGCCGTCGTCCGCCGCCACCACCAGAATGGCGATATCGGTCGATTTGGCACCGCGTGCGCGCATCGACGTAAACGCGGCGTGACCCGGCGTGTCGAGGAAGGTGATGTTCTGATCCCCTACGTTGACGCGGTACGCACCGATGCTCTGGGTGATACCGCCTGCTTCGGTGGCGGTGACGCTGGTCTTACGGATGGCGTCGAGAATGGAGGTCTTACCGTGGTCAACGTGACCCATCACGCAGACGACCGGATCGCGCGGCAGGAGATTTTCTTCCTCGTCCTCGCTGTCGTCGATGATGCGTTCTTCGATGGTGACCACCACTTCGCGCTCCACCTTGACGTGGAATTCTTCCGCGATGAGATACGCGGTATCGAAGTCGATCTCCTCGTTGATGCCGGCCATAATGCCGTTCATCATCAGTTTCTTGATGACTTCGGCGGCGGTGACCTTCATACGGGAGGCGAGTTCACCGACGGTGATCGTCTCGCCGATCTCGATGGACAGATGTTTCTTCTGGCGTTCCAGTTCGATGCGCTTCATACGCTCCGCCTCGGTCTCGCGCTTATGCTGCGGACGGCGGTATTGCTGCGAACGCTGATTGATCTTTTGCTTGCGCTGGGCATTTTCGTTGCCGCGGCGCACCTGCGAACTGCTCTGCGCCATATTGTCGAACTTCTCGTCGTACTTGTTGACGTTGAGTTGTTGCGGGGTACGGGTATCGATGGTACGACGCTCTTTCACCTTGGACGGAGCGGGCTGGTTGCTCTTCTCCTTCTTCGGCTTGCTGTCTCCCTGCTTCATACCCGCCATCGGGGCCGGTGCCGGCTTTTCTTCCTTCTTTTCCGCCGGTTTCTCTTCGGCCGGTTTTTCCGGCTTGGGCGGTTCGGGTTTCTTCACCTCCGCCGTAGCGAAATAGGCATCGAAACTCTCTACCTGATTTTGTTCGGTCATCAGGTTAAAGACCAGATCCATTTCCTCCTCGGTCAGCGTGGTATTCGCTTTTTTAGCAGGCTGGATCACCTCGCCGAGCAGGGTGATGATCACCTTGTTGGCTACTTCAAAATCCTTGGCAATATCAGAAACGTGATTTTTCGGTGTCATAGATTCAATCCTCCTTGTCTTCGGAACAATGGGCGGCGAGGGCTTTGGCAAACCCTTCGTCGGTGACGGCGGCAAGTCCCGTTTGCCGGCTCAATCCGAGTGCGTGAGCCAACTCCGCTTTGGAAAGCGGGCACCGTCTGATCGGTATCGGATCGTCTTTGGTGGCGTAGCGCCATTCCTTTTCGCTCTTGGGGGAGAGATCGGTGGCCAGCAGTACCAGAAACGCCTTGCGTTTCTTCACCTGACTGACCGTTTCGTCAAAACCGACTGCCACCTTTCCGGCGCGCTTGGCCAATCCCAGCAATCCGGCGAAGCGGTCATTCATCGGCTTTCAACTCCTCCTCCATCCGCTCGTACACGCCGGCGGGTACCTCGCAGGAAAAGGCGCGCTCCAACCGATGCGCTTTGCGCGCTTGTTGCAGGCAGGCGACGTCATGGCAGATGTACGCGCCCCGTCCGGCGGCTTTGCCGGTCAGATCCAGCGAGACCTCTCCTTCGGGACTGCGCACCACACGCACCAATTCTTTTTTCGGCTTCATTTCACCGCAACCGGTACATTTCCGAAGCGGCACCCGTTTGGCTTGCATAAGCGAAACCTCCGTTAATTATTCTTCCACCCGACCGCTTTCGGGGCGGATATCGATCTTCCAACCGGTCAGATGCACCGCCAGACGGGCGTTCTGACCTTTGTTGCCGATCGCCAGCGACAACTGGTTATCCGGCACGGTCACGTGGCAACTCTTGGCACCGTCCGGATCCAATACGACTTCCACCACTTTAGCAGGGGCGAGAGCCGCCGCGATAAACACGGCCGGATCGTCGTTGTATTCCACGATATCGATCTTTTCGCCGCCGAGTTCTTCCACGATACCGGCCACACGCGCACCGCGCGGACCGATGCAGGCGCCGACTGCGTCGACGTTCTCATCGTGCGAAAGGACCGCCATTTTGGTACGGGAGCCGGCTTCGCGGCTGACCGCTTTGATTTCCACAACGCCGTTGAAGATCTCCGGTACTTCCAATTCAAACAGACGCTTGACCAGATCACGGTGCTTGCGGGAGATGAGTACGCGCGGACCGCGTTCGCCTTCCTGCACACCGGCAACGTACACCTTGATACGCTGACCTTCTTTGAGTTCCTCGCCCGGCGTCTGTTCCGAAGCCGGCAACACGGCGTGGTTTTTGCCGATCTCCAGCGTGGCGTTGCCGCTTACCGGATCGATGCGGTTGATGATCGCGGTCACCAGATCCTGACTGTGACGCTGGAATTCCTGCAACTGCTGTCCGCGCTCCGCTTCACGGATGCCCTGACGGATCACGTGCTTGGCGGTCTGCGCCGCAATGCGACCGAATTCGTGCGTCTCCAACGGGATCTGCACCACGTCGCCCGGCAGGGCGGCGGGGTTGTACTTCGCCGCCTGCTCTTTGGTCATTTCGAGATTTTCGTCGGTGATCTCCTCCGCCACCGTCTTGGTCAGCGACACGCTGAACTTGCCGGTATCGGGATCCAGAATGACCGAGATGTTCTCGTCGGTGCCGCCGTGGTCACGCTTGACCGCGATGATAATGGCCGCACGGATCTTTTCCAGCAGATGATCGGCAGGAATGCCCTTTTCCTGCTCAAGGAGTTTCAGAGCATCAAAAAATTCCGCAGAATAATTGACCTGCTCTTTGGCTTTGCTTCTTCTTTTCATAAGTACCTCCATACCCGTTTGTCACGGAAAATTTATTCATTTATTGCCGCTTGGGAACTTACAGTTCGTCCCAGTCGGCCATCAGCCGGACAGAGGCGACGCCCTTCCGGTCAAATGCTTGTTTACTGCCGTCTTCGGTCTCGATGACGATCTCCTCGTCGGTGGGCGGGCACAGCAGACCCGCAAACTCTTTTTGTCCCTCCTGCGGGCGGATGAGCCGGACGATGACCGCGCAACCGTCGCACACTTCAAAGTGTTCCGGTCGGGTCAGTTCTCGCTCTACGCCGGGGGAAGAGACCTCCAGACAATAGGACGGTCCGATGGGATCGGCCTCGTCCAGCACCGGATTGATCGCCCGCGAGAAGGCAACGCAATCGTCAATGCCAACACCGCCGTCTTTATCGACGAAATACCGGAGTATCCAGTCGGCCCCTTCCTTGACGAAGCGCACGTCCCAGATATCCAGTCCCAGTTGCTCAGCAATGGGAGCGCCCAGTTCCCAACACACTTCGGAAACCGGTCGTTTTTTGTTTTCCAAGTCAAGCCCTCCAATCAACAGAAAAGAGCGGGTCGCCCCACTCTTCTCCGTTTCGTTATCCTGTTTACAAGCATAGTATACCACGCCTTTTTGAAAAATGCAAGTATTTTATTTTATATATAAAAAAACTTAACATATTTGACAAAAATCGCCTTTGTGTTCACCTCTTGAAATTTTCAAACGGCTGTGGTATAATAACGCCAAACCCGATTTTTTGAAAAAGGAGTTAGCGATCATGTCGAAAATCATTGTCACGGCCGACAGCACCTGCGACCTCGGTGAGGAACTGAAGGCGCGTTATGAGGTCACCTATTATCCGCTGCACGTGATCCTGAACGGAAAGCAGTATAACGATGGCGTGGATATCACGCCGGATGAGATCTACGAAAATTATTATGCCAACCACACGTTGCCGTCCACGGCGGCGGTCAACGTGGATGAGTATCTGGCCTTCTTCAAGCAGTATACCGATGCAGGCTATCAGGTCATTCACGTCAACCTCGGCTCCGGCCTGTCCTCTTGCCACCAGAACGCCCGCCTCGCGGCCGGTGAACTGGAAGGCGTCTACGTCATCGACGGTCAGAACCTCTCCACCGGTATGGGTCTGGTGGTCATCGAGGTCGCCAAGCGTGTGCAGGCGGGTATGGAAGCGGAACAGATCGTGGCCGAAGTGGAAGCCCTCCGCACCAAATGCCACGCCAGTTTTATTCTGGAAAATCTGGAATTCCTGCATAAGGGCGGCCGTTGCTCCGCGGTGGCGGTGATGGGTGCCAACCTGCTCAAACTGAAGCCGCAGATCTTGGTGGATAATACCAGCGGTAAGATGGACGCGGCCAAGAAGTATCGCGGTTCCTTCTCCAAGGCGCTGGCAGAGTACGTGGCGGACGAACTGAAAGACCGCACCGACGTTGAGACCGACCGCATCTTCATCACCCATTCGGGTATGACCGATCCGAGCATTCTCGAACAGGCGGTGGCGCTGGTCAAGCAGTACCAGAATCCGGATGAGATCTGCGTTACCCGTGCTTCCTGCACCATCTCTTCCCATTGCGGCCCCAACACCATCGGCGTGCTGTACCGCACGAAATAAGCAAACCAAGAGGCGCACTCTGTAAGGGAGTGCGCCTCAACGACATTTGTGCCGGCAAAAACCGTTGCGAGTTCGGTTCGTTTGTTGTATAATGAAAAAAATCAACCACAGAGGCGAGGGATACTATGAGCGTAAAACGCATTCCGTTTGGCCGGATGCCGGACGGCAAGACCGTTGACCGTTACGAACTGAAAAACGGGGATCTGACCGTTTCGGTGCTGACCTACGGCGCCACCCTGCAAGCGGCGGTATACCGCGGTGTGGACGTGGTGTTGGGATACGATGATTGGGAGAGTTATCTCCGTTGCCGTTGCAGTTTCGGTTCTACCGTCGGCCGCGTTGCCAATCGCTTGAAAGGCAACGTCATTCCGATCGCCGGCAAGGACTACACCCTTGCCGCCAACGACCGCGGCAAGAACCATATTCACGGCGGGAAATGCGGTTTTGCTTATCGCCTGTGGACCGCCCGTGTGCTGGAAAACGAGGAGGCGGCGGTGACCCTGCGCCGTACCTCGCCGGATGGGGAAGAAGGTTACCCCGGCGATCTGTCGGTGTCGGTCACCTTTGCGGTGACGGGGGACAGCCGCCTGCGCATCACCTATCGGGCGGTCAGCACCGCCGATACGCTCCTAAACCTCACCAACCACGCCTATTTCAATCTGGAGGGTCACGACGGTCCGAACGTCGGCAACCATCTGTTGCAGATGGATGCGACAGAACTGACCGTATCGGATGCCGAACTCATTCCCACCGGCGAATTGATGGCGGTGGAAGGGACGCCGTTTGATTTCCGCACCCCGAAACCCATCGGGCAGGATATCAACGAGCCGCATCCGCTACTCCAAAACGCCAACGGCTACGACCACAATTTCGTGCTGGGTACCGACGGTGCGTTCCGCCGTGCCGCTACGGTCGAAGCCCCCGTTTCCGGCATTCGGATGGAATGCTGGACCGATCAACCGGGTGTGCAGTTGTACACCGCCAATTTCCTGAATGAAGCCGCTTGCAAAGGTGGTATTCCGCGCGGGAAAGGGGACGGTTTCTGCCTGGAGACTCAGCATTGGCCGGATGCGGTGCATCACCCGCATTTTCCGTCTATCCTGTTGCCGGCGGGCGAGGTCTTCCGCTCCAAAACCGAATACCGCTTTTTCGGATAAAAAAACACCCGATGGAGGTTTCCATCGGGTGTTTTTTTTTATGACCCTTCCACCACCGTTACGGGGCGTTCCTCGGCGATGTTCTCAACACAGATATACCGCGCCGTTAGGCGGAAAACGCCGTCTTCGCAAATACTCGAAAGTTCCCGCTTTTCAATGGTCGCATCCCGTAGTTCGACCGCCTCTTTTTCCGCTAACGTTTCCTCTGCCTGTTGCTTGGCTTCCGCCAGTGTCAGCCGCCGTGTTGTCGCCGCCAACGGGGTCAGTACGGTGCGGTCGATGCCGAGCGGCAGAGGCAATTCCCCAACCGTCAGGCGGTCGCTGTCCACCTGTTGCCGATAGGCTTCCGGCCGTTGCAACGGTGAGGTCAGCGGTATCTCCAGCCCCAACAGTGAAACGGTTGCATAGGTCAGCGGCTGACCGCTCGGCAACCACACCGTTTGCGAGAGCGGCACCTCCACCGTCAACTCCCGCTTCGTCCGCGCCCATACCGCGCCGGCGGCGCGCCCGTAAATGAGCATTCCACGGATGGTTTCGGAGGATCCGGTCGCCAAGAGGTCGCCGGCCGTCACGCCTTCTCCCGATTGGACGGCCGCCTTGCCTTTGGTGATTTCGGTCTGCAACACCAGCCCATCCCGCACGGCTACCAGATTGGAGAGTTTGATGTCCACCGATAGCGGATGATTGGTGTTGTCTTCCACCACGTCCACGTGGGCGATACATCCGTCCATATTGACGGTCAGCGCGATGACCTGCCGCAGATCGTGAATGGCGCGCAGTGTGATCTCCCGCTGTTGCAAGCGGTCGATCGGTTGACCGATATCTACCCCCATTTTTGCTACGGCGGACAGAATTTCCCCGCTTTGTGTGGGATCGATGCCGCTGGGGATGACCGCCCAGATACGGCCGCTCAACTGCCATAAAAGCCATCCCGCCAACACCGCGCCAACCGCGATACCACGCCGTTTTTTCCATTTTTCTACCCGAAAGCCCCAGCCGCGTTTGCGGTGTATCCGTACCCGTGTACCGGTACGCCGTGCCGCTTCACGGAGACGCTTGTAGTCGGCCGCCGAAGTCACCGCCCGCACGCTCTCGCCCTGCCGCCGTACGCCGCCGACCGCGATGCCGACGGCGTGCAAACGGTTAAGAAATTCCGGTAACATCCCGCCTTCGGCGACCCATTCTACCGCCGCCTTCATTCAAATTCGACGGCGCAGAGCCGCCCCTCCACCACCGCGCTGTGGGAAGAAAACGCCGCAATGCTCAATTCCCGCCCACGAAAGCAGACGACCCCACCGCCGGTGTGCAGACGGATCAGGTCTTCTTCACAGTCCAGTACACGGCACCGTCCGTCCATCACCGCCCGCCGTCCGGCGTATATCTCCAAACGCGACTCGCCGGTCAGGCTGCCTTCCGGCAACTCCAACAGCCGCTCCATTCTCTGCCGTACACGCATACCATCACCTCGTTTCATTGGTATGCAGTCTTTTCGCGGAACATACCGCATACGATAGGGCAGAGGTGATGAGAATGAACTGGCGGGTCTGGCGGCTGTCAACGTGGTGGGCGTTGCTGTGGGCATCGGCGGCGGTGGCGGCGGCGTGGCTGTTGTTGCGGTATCCGGAGGCCGCCGCCAACGGTGTGCGCCGCGGGTTGGCGATCGCGTCGCAGGTGCTGATCCCCGGTCTGTTTCCGTTTTTGGTACTGGGCGGATGGCTCACCGCTTCGGGACTGTGTGACCGCCTCGGCGGATGGCTTTCCCGTCCGCTGGCCGTACTGGGATTTCCGCCTGCCGCCGCTTCGGTTTGGCTGATCGGTCTGGTGGGCGGTTACCCCGCCGGTGCGGCGGCGATGGCACCGCTGGTGAAGGACGGCCGGTTGACCGAATCGCAGGCGCGCCGGCTGTTGTGTGGTTGCGTCAACGCCGGCCCCGGTTTTTGCGTTGCTACCGTTGGGGCGGGTATGCTCGGCTCGGTGCGGGCCGGTTGGTTGCTGTGGGCGGCCCACGCCGTTGCCGGTACCGTGACCCTGTTGGTCCTGCGCGGCCAACGCGAGAAAGTGACCCCGCCGGTACTGTCGCCGTTGCGCCTCGGGCAACCGCTGGTCGCGGCGGCACAGACCGCCGCCCGATCCCTGCTTGGTATGACCGCGTTCGTCGCCCTCGGCAGTCTGTTGCTGTCCTTGTTGACGGCGGCAGAGGTCGATCCCCTCCTGCGCCGTGCCGCCGCCTGCCTCATCGAAGTGACCGGCGGATGTATGGAGGTGTTGCGTTCCCCGTTTTTACTGGGATTTACTCTCGGTTTCGGCGGCTTGTCGGTGCACGGTCAGGTCGCTTCGCTGTTGCCGTTTTCTTTGGATAGCCGCTTTTTTCTCTCCCGCCTGCTTCAGGGAATGCTCGGCGGTCTGCTTACCCTGTGGTGGTTGCCGCCGTCGGTGGTGCAGACCTTTACCACCCCTTCGGGAATGCAAGCGGAGTTGTTTGCTTCCGCTTCGGCACTCGGCGGGGTGTCTCTCCTGACCCTTTGCGTCACTTGGTTGATCAGTATGCGGAAAAAGGTTGATTTTTAATTTTTCGTGTGGTATACTGTCTGCAGACCAAACGAAAGGGGGCAGACAGCGATGGCCAAAAAACTGTACGGCAACAATATCCGCAAGGCGTGCGAGGTGTGCCAGCACGGTCGCTTATCGGCGGACGGCAGTGTGATGCTCTGCCCGTATAAAGGCGCGGCACCGCTGTACCACTACTGCCGCAAATTCATCTACGATCCGCTCAAGCGGCAACCGCTGCGCCGCCCGAAGCAGGACCCGCACAAAGCGGAGGATTTTCAGTTGTAAGCAAACCGTCCGAGGGCGATGCTTCATCCCGATGACGCATCGCTTTTAGACGGTTTTTTCTCTTGTCAAATCAAAAGTGCTGTGCTATAATGTATCCGAATTTTTCAGAAAGGCGTGAGTATCATGCAAAAGATCCAAATGACCACCCCGCTTGTTGAGATGGACGGCGACGAGATGACCCGTGTGCTGTGGCAAGCCATCAAGGACAAGCTTATCCACCCGTTTGTGGAACTCAAGAGCGAGTATTACGATCTCGGTCTGGAGTACCGTGACGCCACCGACGACAAGGTGACGGTGGAGGCGGCTGAGGCGTGCAAAAAATACGGCGTCGGCGTCAAGTGTGCCACCATCACCCCCAACAAACAGCGCGTGGAGGAATACAACCTCAAGCAGATGTGGAAGAGCCCCAACGGCACCATCCGTGCGATCATGGACGGCACGGTGTTCCGTGCGCCGGTGACGGTGGGCGGTATCACCCCGACCGTGTCTACTTGGAAAAAGCCGATCACGCTGGCGCGTCACGCGTACGGTGACATTTACAAAAACACCGAATTGCGCGCTCCGGCGGGCAGTAAGGCGGAACTGGTCATCACCGCGCCGGACGGCACCGAGACCCGTGCCGATATTCATCAATTTGCCGGCGACGGTGTGGTGATGGGGATGCACAACACCGATGCGTCCATCAGCGGCTTTGCCCGTGCCTGCTTCCGTTATGCGCTGGATACCAAGCAGGACTTGTGGTTCTCCACCAAGGATACCATCTCCAAGACCTACGACCACCGTTTTAAGGATATCTTCGCCGAGATCTACGAAACGGAGTTTAAGGAAGCATTCGAGGCCGCCGGTCTGGAATATTTCTACACCCTTATCGACGATGCGGTGGCGCGTGTCATCCGCTCGGAGGGTGGCTTTATCTGGGCGTGCAAGAACTACGACGGCGACGTGATGAGCGATATGGTCGCTACCGCCTTCGGTTCGTTGGCGATGATGACCAGCGTGCTGGTCTCGCCGGACGGCAAGTATGAGTACGAGGCCGCCCACGGCACCGTCACACGCCACTTCTACAAGTGGCGTGCCGGTGAAAAGACCTCCACCAATCCGGTGGCCACCATCTTTGCTTGGTCGGGTGCGTTCCGCAAACGCGGTGAGTTGGATGACCTGCCGGCGCTGTGCGCCTATGCCGATGCGCTGGAGAAGGCGACCATCGATACCATCGAGGCCGGCGAGATGACCGGTGACCTCTACCTCATCTCCACCCTTGAGAACAAAAAGAAACTGGATTCGTGGGAGTTCCTCGACGCCATCGCCGGTCGTCTGGAAACCTTGTTGCAGGCGTAATCTGTCCGTCCCGATGCACCCCTTGTGCATCGGGACTTATTTTTTTCTGCAGAAAACGCGGATATTTGTGATTTTTTCTACTTGCAATTCGCGTATAAATAGGGTAAAATAAATTCGTATGGGCAATCGGTATTTGTCCACTGAATTTGAAACGAGAAAGGAATGTTTTCAAATGGCGTATTTGAGCAAGAAAAATGTGGAAGATCTGCAGGTCGCCGGTCAGCGCGTTTTGGTGCGTTGCGACTTTAACGTCCCGATGAAGGAGGGCGTTATCACCAACGATAACCGTATCGTGGCCGCTCTGCCGACCATCCAGTATCTCATCAATAATAAGGCGAAGGTCATCCTTTGCTCCCACATGGGCAAGCCGAAGGGCGAGCCGAAGCCGGAACTGTCGCTGGCTCCCGTGGCCGTCCGTCTGAGCGAGAAACTCGGTCAGCCGGTGGTGTTTGCGGCGGATGACGAAGTGGTCGGCGAGAATGCCCGCAAGGCGGTTGCGGCGATGAACGACGGTGACGTCGTGCTGTTGCAGAACACCCGCTATCGCGCGGAAGAGACCAAGAACGGCGAAAACCTCTCTAAGGATCTCGCTTCTCTGGCCGATCTGTTTGTTAACGACGCGTTCGGTGCGGCTCACCGTGCCCACTGCTCCACCGTCGGTGTGGCATCCTACGTCAAGGAGTCGGCTAACGGCTACCTGATGGCGAAGGAAGTCAAGTACCTCGGCGAAGCGGTCAACGATCCGCAGCGTCCGTTCGTCACCATCCTCGGCGGCGCGAAGGTCTCCGATAAACTGGCGGTCATCGAGAACCTGCTGGAGAAGGCGGATACCCTCATTATCGGCGGCGGTATGGCTTACACCTTCCTGAAGGCGCAGGGCTACGAGATCGGCACCTCGCTGTGCGACGACGAGAAGGTCGACTACTGCAAGGATATGCTGGCGCGTGCGGCGGAGAAGGGCGTGCAGATCCTGCTCCCGATCGACACCGTGGTGACCACCCACTTCCCGTCCCCGATCGACGAGGACATCGAGACTTGGACGGTCGACAGCGACAAGATTCCGGCCGACAAGATGGGTATGGATATCGGTCCGAAATCCCGCGAACTGTTTGCGCAGGCGGTCAAGAGCGCCAAGACGGTCATCTGGAACGGCCCGATGGGCGTGTTTGAGAACCCGAACCTCGCGGTCGGCACCAAGTCGGTGGCGGCGGCGATGGCGGACACCGATGCCACCACCGTCATCGGCGGCGGCGATTCGGCGGCGGCTGTGACCCAACTCGGCTATGCCGATAAGATGAGCCACATCTCCACCGGCGGCGGCGCTTCGCTGGAATTCCTGGAAGGCAAGGAACTTCCGGGCATCGCGGCGATGAGCGACAAGGACTAAGTAACCCCACACTGCCGTTTGCCACCCGCAAACGGCAGTTGTTATGTCAAAAATATTTTTTTGGAGGATAAAACAATGGGACAGTATGTTATCGCAGGTAACTGGAAAATGAACAAGACTCCGGCCGAGGCCGCCGCGCTGATCGAGGAGATCAAGCCGCTGGTGAAGGATGCTTCCTGCAAGGTGGTCGTGGGTACGCCGTTTATCGATCTGCAGGCGGCGCTGGATGCGACGGCCGGCACCAACATCGGTGTGGCCGCGCAGAACTGCTACTGGGAGAAATCCGGTGCGTTTACCGGCGAGATCTCCGCGGATATGCTCGCCAAGATGGGCGTGCAGTACGTCATCCTCGGTCACTCCGAGCGCCGTACCTTCTTCGGTGACAACGACCTCACCGTGCAAAAGCGCGTTCGTGGTGCGCTGGATGCGGGTCTGACCGTTATCCTGTGCGTGGGCGAGTACCTCGAACAGCGTGAGCAGGGCATCACCGGCGAGATCTGTGCGATGCAGACCAAGATCGCCCTCGGCGGCGTGTCCGCGGAAGAAATGAGCCGCGTGATCATCGCTTACGAGCCGGTCTGGGCGATCGGCACCGGCAAGACCGCTACCGCCGAGCAGGCCAACGAAGTCTGCCACCTCATCCGTGAGACCCTCGCCGGTCTGTACGGTGCGGACGTGGCGGCCGCCACCACCATTCAGTACGGCGGTTCGATGAACGCCGGCAACGCCGCCGAACTGCTGGCACAGCCGGATGTCGACGGCGGTCTGATCGGCGGCGCTTCGCTGAAGGCGAACGATTTCGCCACCATCGTCGCTGCCGCGAAATAAGCGGAGGTAAGGTATGAAATCTCCCACCATTCTGATCATTATGGACGGCTACGGTCTGGCGGATGACGGTTGCGGCAATGCGATCTGCCGTGCCAACACCCCCCGCCTTGACCGCCTGTTCACCCAAAATGCGTACACCACCATTGCCGCTTCCGGCTTGGACGTCGGTCTGCCGGACGGACAGATGGGCAACTCCGAGGTCGGCCACACCAACATCGGTGCGGGTCGCGTGGTGTATCAGATGCTGGTCAAGATCTCGCAGGATATCAAGACCGGCAAGATCAAGGAAAACACCGCGATCAACAACGCTATCGCCAACTGCAAGGCGAAGGACTCGGCTCTGCATCTGATGGGTCTGGTCTCGCCGGGCGGCGTGCACAGCCATATGGAACATCTGGTCGGTCTGGTCGCCATGGCCAAAGAGCAGGGGCTTTCCAAGGTGTACGTCCACGCGTTTATGGACGGCCGCGACGTCCCGCCGGCTTCCGGCGCGGACGATATTGCGTGGTTGGATAAGACGTTAAACGAAATGGGATGCGGCTCCATCGCCACCATCTCCGGCCGCTACTACGCGATGGATCGTGACAAGGCGTGGGATCGCGTGGAGAAGGCGTACGCCGCGCTGGTATACGGCGAGGGCGAGACCGCCTGTTGCCCGAATATGGCGATGAAAAACAGTTACGCCAAGGAAGAATACGACGAGTTCGTTCTCCCGACCGTGATCGATAAAAACGGCACCGTCAAGGACGGCGACAGCGTCATCTTCTTTAACTTCCGTCCGGACCGTGCCCGCCAGATCACCCGTGCGTTCGTCGATCCGGCGTTTGACGGCTTTGTCCGCCGCGGCGGCAGACCGGACGTCCATTTCGTCTGTATGACCCAGTACGATGCGACCATGCCCAACGTGACGGTCGCCTACCCGCCGACCGCGCTGACCAACACCATGGGTGAGGTGGTCGCCAAGGCGGGCAAGACCCAACTTCGTATTGCGGAGACCCAGAAATACGCCCACGTCACCTTCTTCTACAACGGCGGCGAGGAATGCCAGTTCGAGGGCGAGGATCGCATTCTCATCCAGTCCCCCGACGTGCCCACCTTCGACCTCAAGCCGGAGATGAGCGCCTACGAGGTGTGCGATGCGGTGTGTGAACAGATCCGCGCCGGCAAGTACGATATGATCATCCTAAACTTCGCCAACTGCGATATGGTCGGTCATACCGGCATCATCGACGCCGCCATTAAGGCGGTGGAAGCGGTGGACGAGTGCGTCGGTCGCGTGGTGGATGCCACGCTGGAAATGGGCGGTGTCGCCCTCATTACCGCCGACCACGGCAACGCCGACCGCCTGATCGACACCGATGGCTCGCCCTTTACCGCTCACACCACCAATCCGGTGCCGCTTTGCGTGGTGGGTTACCCGTGTGAACTGAAAGACGGCGGCCGTCTGGCCGATCTGTCCCCGACGATGTTGCAGATCATGGGTCTGCCGCAGCCGGAGGAGATGGACGGCGTGAGCCTCATCAAATAAGGAGAAACCGTTATGTTGACTGCGGAAAAGATTGCTTTTATCGAATTTATGATGAGCGCCGACGTGTTGCGTTTTGGGGAATTTACCACCAAATCCGGCCGTCTTTCACCCTACTTCGTTAATACCGGCAACTATAAGACCGGCGCGCAGATTGCCGCCCTCGGTAAGTTCTATGCGGGTCTGATCAAGGAGACTTGCGGCGACGATTTCGATGCGATGTTCGGTCCGGCGTATAAGGGCATTCCGCTGGCCTGCGCGGCGGCGGGTGCGCTTGCCACCGAGTACGGTATCGACAAGCCGTATTTCTTCAACCGCAAGGAAGCCAAGGACCACGGCGAAGGCGGTAGCCTTGTCGGCTATAAGCCGAAAGACGGTGACAAACTCATCATCATTGAGGACGTTATCACCGCCGGCACCGCCGTGCATGAGACGATGCCCATCCTGCAAGGTTGCGGTGACGTCACCGTTCCGCATATGTTCATCTCGGTCAACCGCTGTGAGGTCGGCAACGTCCCCGGCAAGACCGCGGTGATGCAGGTGGCGGAGGAATTCGGTATTCAGGTACACGCCCTGATCACCGTTGCCGACATCCGTGAATACCTCGCGGATAAGCCGGAATATGCCTCGGTCCTCAAACTGATGGACTCCTATATGGAACAGTATTGCGTGCTGTAAAAGACAAAGCAAAAACTCCCGATTCCAAACGGAATCGGGAGTTTTTGCTATCTATGATTCTTTTGAATCGCACGATTGACCATCGGATATAGGCAAAATCATCCTAAAATATCATGCAACCAGTTTCCTGCCGCTTCGATCCAGTATCGCGCGTTGTTCACGTGGCGGGAATAGAGAACGTTGGTGCGCTGATCGCCGGTCGCCAGACCGTGGTTGCCGCCGGGGAAGACGTGCAACTCATACGGCACTTTGTGATTGGCGCACGCCAGCGCGTAAAACAGCGAATTTTGCGATTGCACCAGTTCGTCGGTTGCCGTCGTCCAAATAAACGCCGGCGGGGTCTGTTCGGTCACGATCTTTTCGCAGGAATACTTCGACCACTGCTCGCCTGCATCCGGAAACTCGCCGGTGAGGTTGGCAAAACTGCCGCCGTGATAATAGGTCGGATCGGTGGTAATGACCGGATACCCCATCACCGTTGCCGCCACCGGACGGCTGTCGATGACCGCCTTGACTTCAGGATAGGCATACGCGTTGGCATAGAATGCCGCCAGATGCCCACCGGCCGAAAACCCGCACAGTGCGATCTTATCGGGATCGATCAACCATTCGTCGGCGTGCTTGGCCATCAGGTCGAGTGCCGCCGCCACCGCACAAAGTTGTTGCGGATGCTTTTGCTTGGCTTCGGCGCAATAGATCAAAACGGCGGCATTAAAACCCTGCACCAAAAAATCTTCCGCGATCGGCTCTCCTTCGCGGTCACTGCACATAGCGTAACCGCCGCCCGGCAGTACTAACACGGTCGGCCGCCGCGTCGCTTTGCGATGGTCGTACATGCCGCCGTTGATGGGATCGGGAATATACAGCGTCAAAGTGACGATATCATCCAAAAACGGATAAAGAGTATTCAGTTTGATGGTTTGATGTAACATAAACCCCACGTCCTTTCGTTTATCCTAAGATATCGTGCAGCCAAGCACCGGCCAACGAGACCCAGTGACGGGTCTTTTGCACGGTGGGGGAGTAGAGCGGGTTGGCGCGCTGATCGGCGGTTGCCAGACCGTGGAATCCGTCGGGGAAGACGTGCAGTTCAAACGGCACGTGATGATCCGCACAGGCGGTAGCGTATAACAACGAATTTTGAATCGGCACCGCCGCATCGGTGGCGGTGGACCAGATAAATGCCGGCGGAGTCTGCTCGGTCACCAGTTTGTCACAGGAATACCGGACGGTTTCTTCTGCCGTCTCCGGCAACTGCCCGAGGAGATTGCAGATGCTGTCGTGGTGTGTGTGGGTCGCATCGGCGGTGATGACCGGATACCCCAGCACCGTTGCCGCCACCGGACGGCTGTCGATAAGTGCCTTGACCTCGGGACGAGCGTACGCGTTGGCGTAAAAGGCCGCCAAATGCCCACCGGCCGAAAAGCCGCACAGCGCGATCTTGTCGGGATCGATCAACCATTCGTCGGCGTGCTTGGCCATCAGGTCGAGTGCCGCCGCCACCGCACAAAGTTGTTGCGGATGCTTTTGCTTGGCTTCGGCGCAATAGATCAAAACGGCGGCATTAAAACCCTGTACCAAGAAATCTTCCGCAACCGGCTCACCTTCGCGGTCACTGCACATAGCATAAGCCCCACCCGGCAACACCAACACGGTCGGCCGCCGCGTCGCTTTGCGATGGTCGTACATACCGCCGTTGATGGTTTCGGGAATATATAACGTCAAAGTGACGATATCGTCCAAAAACGGATAGAGGGTATTTAATTGGATGGTTTGATGGAGCATAGGGTACACGTCCTTTCGGTTTGTTGCCTTTATTATATAATCGTAAAGACGAAATTACAAGAAAAACTTTCAAATTGGATATGGTCTGTGCAGATTTTCGGCAACCTGCCGTCCGTTTCCTCAAAAATAAAAAAGGAACTTAAAAAAGTTCCTCCATAGTCACACCCAACACGCGGGCGATCGTATACACTTCTTTGTCGGATGCCGACCGCAATTGCCCCTCCAACAGAGATAAAATGAAATAAAAAAGAGCCTCCCCGAAGGGGCCACACACAAAAAAATCCCCATCCGATGAAACATCGGATGGGGATTTTTGTCGTTATAACGATCAGATGTCAGCGTAGGTGCTTTCACCGCTCCAACTGTACAGCGCGCGCAGGCTCGCACCGACCGTCTCGAGTTGATGCTCGGCGGCGTTGCGGCGGCAGGCGTTGAAGTGCGGACGGCCGACCATATTTTCGTTGATCCATTTGGCCGCGAAGGTGCCGTCTTGGATCTCGGCGAGGACCTTCTTCATCTCCTCCTTGACAGCGGGGGTGATGATGCGCTTGCCGATCTCGTAGTCACCGAACTCGGCGGTATCCGAGACCGAGTGACGCATCAGGCTGAAGCCGCCACGGTAGATGAGGTCAACGATGAGTTTCATTTCGTGCACGCACTCAAAGTACGCGTTCTCCGGCGCATAACCCGCCTCGACCAGCGTCTCGTAACCGGCGGTCATCAGCGCGGTCACGCCGCCGCAGAGGACAGCCTGCTCACCGAACAGATCGGTTTCGGTCTCCACGCGGAAGGTGGTCTCCAGAATACCGGCGCGGGCGCCGCCGACACCGGCACCGTAAGCCAGCGCGATATCCATCGCACGGCCGGTGGCGTTCTGGTGGATAGCGACCAGACAGGGGGTACCTTTGCCGGCCTGATACTCGCTACGGACGGTATGACCGGGAGCCTTCGGCGCGATCATAAACACGTCGATATCCGCCGGCGGCTTGATGGTGCCGAAGGTGATGGCGAAGCCGTGGGCAAACGCCAGCGCCATACCGGGGCGCAGGTTGGGCTCGATGTCCTTCTTGTACATCGCACCCTGCTTTTCGTCGTTGATGAGGATCATCACGATATCCGCCGCCTTGACAGCGTCGGCGGTGTTCATCACGGTCAGACCGGCCGCTTCGGCCTTGGCCTTGCTCTTGGAGCCTTCGTACAGACCGACGATGACCTTCACGCCGCTCTCATGCAGGTTGAGCGCATGGGCGTGGCCCTGCGAGCCGTAGCCGATGATCGCCACGGTCTTGTCCGCCAGCACGTCGAGGTTACAATCGGCAGCGTAATAAATTTTTACTTTTCCGGGTTCCATAATCTTTTCCTCCTTGATCTCTATCGGCGCTTTAAATGCCGAAAATCAATACCTTTTTATTATATAATGAGCCCTCGCGGGTGTCAAGAAAAAAACCGAAAAAAATGACAAAAAGTTACGAAGACAGAAATTTGTTCGGAAATTTACGAACAAACGTTTGACAAACGGAAAAAGATGTGGTATACTAACGACGTATAAAACGAGTTTTCGCTGTGAAAGGAGCCGACAGATCATGTCTAAACCGTTAAATGAAAAACAGCAAAAGGTATTACAATACGTGCAGGATTGCGCGCAAAACGGCCTGCCGCCGTCGGTGCGTGAGATCTGCAATGCCACCGGCATCAAGTCCACTTCCACCGTCCATACCTACCTCAGTTTTTTGGAGCGGGAAGGCTATATCAACCGCGAAAGCGGCCTAAACCGCGCCATCCGTATGCCGGGCGAAAACGTTGCCCGCATCCCGCTTTTGGGTAAGGTCACCGCCGGTATGCCCATCCTCGCGGTGCAGGACGTGGAGGACTACGTCCCGTATTCCGGCGGCCGCTATCCGGCCAGCGAGATGTTCGCGTTGCGCGTGTCCGGTACCTCGATGATCAACGCCGGCATTCTGGATAAGGATATCGTTATCGTCCACCGCACGCCGGTGGCGGAAAACGGCGATATCATCGTCGCGCTGGTAGGGGACGAGGCAACGGTCAAGCGCGTCTACTGGGAGAACAATCAGGTGCGTCTGCAACCGGAAAATCCCGAGTTTGCGCCCATCATCGTCAGCGAAGTCGTGGTCTTGGGTAAGGTCGTTTCCCTGCTTCGTACTTTTGGCTAAACACAAACAAGAGGGCGCTAAGCGTCCTCTTGTTTCACTTTGGTGACTGCTATGAAATACGTTTATCCTGCTTTTTATCCCGAATTTTCGTGTCTGGCTGACCGTTGCCGCCATAACTGTTGCATCGGTTGGGAGATCGATATCGATCCCGAAACGCAAAACCTCTACGACCAAGTGGACGGTCCGCTCGGCAACCGCCTGCGGGAAAGCAT
Source organism: Clostridia bacterium (assembly GCA_017410585.1). Lineage (GTDB taxonomy): Bacteria > Bacillota > Clostridia > Oscillospirales > Acutalibacteraceae > RGIG426. The sequence goes on along the minus strand of JAFQQM010000009.1, from coordinate 97,829 downwards.
CTGCGACGGTCATTTTGTGTTGCGGGCAGATGACCGCTGTCCGTTTCTAAACGACCGCGGCCTGTGCGACCTCATCACCGCGTGGGGGGAGGACGCGCTGTGCGATATCTGCCACGATCATCCCCGCTTCCGCCACTTTTTCTCCGACCGTGAGGAGGTCGGATTGGGTTTGTGCTGTGAGGCGGCGGTCGATCTGCTGTTTCGGCAACCGTCACCCATCGAACTGGTGAGTATGGGGGAGGAGACCCCTACCGCCGAGGAAGAAGATTTCTTTGCTCTGCGTGAGCGGTTGCTGGCGTTGGCGCAAAACGGCTCGTTGCCGCTTGCCAAACGAATGGCGCGCCTGCTTTCCCTCACCGGCGGAACTCTTCCTGCACGCGATTGGCGGGGAATTTTCCTCTCGCTGGAACGGCTGGATGACGGTTGGACAAACGAACTGCAACCCCTCACCTTGCCGGCAGATATCCCCGCCGGATGGGAGGACGCGTTTGAAAAATTGTTGTGGTATTTCCTGTATCGCCACCTTCGGCCGGAAGCGGTAGCGACCACCACCGCCTTGGCGGTGGTCAGTACACAGGCGGTGGCATCGCTGTTTGCCGCCGGCGAGCAGACGCCGGAACGGTTGGCGGAACTGTGCCGCCAATATTCTGCCGAGATCGAATATTCCGACGAAAATACGGCAAGATTAGAAGGGGAATTATGTGATCTTCCGTGTTGACAAACGCGGGAAATTTGCATATAATAAGAAAACGGTCCATCGGACCGATCTCCATGGGGGCGTAAAGGTTTCGACGGGGATCGTGAGTTATGGTAAGCGGGTAGTGGTTGTCGACCACTATAAAACGACAAACCTTTTAAAATTAAACGACAACAATAAAGTTGCTCTCGCTGCTTAATTAAGCGGCCGTCCCGCCCGATAGTACCGCGGATCGGTGTCGGGGCGTGTAAGAAGCGGTGAACGTGAACGGAGGCTTGCTACCGCCTCCGTCATGACGGGGTAGCTACCGTAGTCAAGAGCCTGCCTGCCGGCGCTTGATGAGGGGAATCTCAAAAGACAGCCTGCACCCGGAGAAAGCTGTGGCAAGTGGTTTTCGGACACGAGTTCGACTCTCGTCGCCTCCACCATTCTATAAACCGCGTCATTTGGTCATTTTTGGCTTAATGGCGCGGTTTTTGCTTTACCTATATTAGCATAAACTAACCTAAAGTAGCACGATTATGTCAGTAAAAAGTCAGTAAAAAGTCAGTAAAAAATCACCGCTTCGTGGCGGCATTCAGTTTTGCGGCAGTCTCATTCAAGCGCTTGCTGCTGATGTGTGTGTAAATATCCCGTGTGGTCGATATATTCGCGTGACCGAGCAGTTCCTGCGCGTCCTTGTCACCGATGCCCGCTTCATACAAGATCGTGGCGTAGGCGTGCCGGAGTTGGTGCGGGGTGATCTTTAGTCCGGTCTCCTCGCAATATTTATCCCAGAGCCGTCGCGCGTTACTGTTGTGCAACCATCCGCCCTCGTTGTTGGGGAAAAGGAGTTCGTTTTTCTTTCCGTTGGGAATTTTCTCCGCCAAGACGTCCAGCAAAATAACGTCACGGCATCCGGCGGCGGTCTTTGGCTTTTTCAAACGCGGGGTATTTGATTCGTGATAGACGGATTTTGTCACATGGATGACGCCTTGTTCACGATCCACATCGCCGTAGGTTAGCGCCAATGCTTCGCCGCGTCGGCATCCGGTATACAGAATCAGATAAGCAAACAGACCGAAGGTGGCATCCACGCTGTTGTTGACGATCTCGATCTCTGTGGCCGTTGGTAATGCCCGCCGTTCTTTTGGTAGTCCGGCCGGTAGTTTAACGGCAGTAGTTGGGTCGTACTCAATATCTCCCTGTAGCACCGCGTAATTCATAATCAAGTGAATGACGAGGGATTGCGTGGCCACGGTCTTTTGCGCGTATCCTTGTGCGGCGAATTTTTGCAAAAAGACGGAGATCTGCTTGGCGGTGATCTGACTGCAATGCATATCCCCAAACTCCGCAACCGCCCGCTTTAAGGCCGGTTTATAAGAAACGATCGATTTGGGTGCGAGTTTTGGAAAATGCTCATATTCCCAATCGTCTGCGATCACAGAGAATTTGCGGCCGATCCGTTTTTCTTCCTTGTAGTCGGCAATCTTGCGGTTAAGTTCGCGTTCAGAGTGGCCATAGAATATCTTACGTTTCCCGTTAATGGTGATCTGCCGTTGAAATAATCCATCGGCGCGTTTTTTCGACATTTTTTGTACCTCCTTTCTGATAAAATAAATTTTGTTGATTTTTGTAAATCAATGTGGTATGCTAAACGTGCTACACCAATTGTATAAATCTCTTTGCAAGTGCGCATTTTTAACTATGGTAAAAATGCGGGCTTTCTTATGCGTATTTGCACGAGATTTCATTCGATTGGTGTAGCAAGCAATCGAGGCCCGCGTTTTTCGGTGCGCGGCTTCGGCTGCGCACTTTTTTATTTTAAGGTGGTGTCAAGGATGTTAAATCGGCTAATTGAAAAAATGGGAGGTATCGCCAAAGTAAAATACTTTCTTTTTTCTATAATTGTATCAATTTTTCCTATGGTGATGTTGGATATTCCGTTCTGGATTATGGTTATAATCGTCGGAAGCGTTTACATAATGCCGGTATTAATGATCGTTCCGCTTTGGATAGCAGGTCTGATCGGTGCTATCTGCGGCCCCCAGGACGTATGGGCGATTCTCTATTATATTGTGTTCGGAATTGCAGCTGTTTGGCTCATCGTTCGTATTACTGACAAAGGAGAAAAAGAGTGAGTTCTAAGACCGCCTTCGGGCGGTCTTTTTTTATAGTTTCCGGAAAAGCAGGCGGGGGATGCCGATGATGCGGCAGTGGTCCAGTGCTTCGCCCTCGATACGCTTCGGAGGATGATTCGGGTTGATCGGTACCAGCCGAAGCCAGTCCTCGCCCTCCACATATTCGATCTTTTTTAAGGATACACACTCATCGTCGTAGAGGATGGCGCCGACCTCACCGGAGTAATCCATAGTCGATTGCTTCAGCACCAGTACGTAGTCGCCGTCTTGGTAATGTGGGTACATACTGTCGCCGGAAACGCGCAACACGAAGAAATCGTCGCGATCGTGACCGCACAGCGCGGCCTCGGGGATCTCGATGGTCTCACCGGCCCAGTCCTCAATGGCGATCTTGTCGTAGCCTGCCGCAATATCCCCGAGCACCGGGAAGGTCACCGTGCTGGTGGCAATAGTGGGGGAGGGGAGGTCAATGGAAATGTTTTGCAGGAAATCTTGCTTATTTCTAAAATCGGACTTGCCGATTAGAAAATCCATATCGACGTTGAACAGATTGGCAAACGCTTCCAAGGTGTCTATGCCTGGTTCACGTTCTCCGCGCTCGTACATATTGATACTGCTTTTTGATGTGCCGATACGCATAGCCAGTTCGGCTTGCGACATTTTCGCTTCGTGGCGCAGTAAACGCAATCGCAAGTTGAAACGTGACATACAATTCCCTCCCTACATAATAGAATGTGTTATTATAATACACGAATTGTGCACAGATTTCAATCGTCATAGTGCACAATTCGTGTATATTTTATTTGTTAAATTTTTTTGGGTGATTTTCTTGACTTTCGAGCACAAATAGTGTATCCTCTAATCAGAGCACAAAAAGTGCTCGACAAAATAGTGGAGGCGATATTGTGAAAGAAAAGGATATGTACTATTTACTTTGTGTGATAGCCGGTATGGTACTTACTGCTTTGATTTGGGTTGTTTGGAAAATAAAAAGCCCAGAGACCTGTTGGCCTCTGTGGCTTCTCGTCTGCTATTTGTTATACGTAGGTATATCCTTTGGATTTCCTTTTGTGCTTTCTCTTCTTGAGTTGCATGGATAAGAGTATGCAGATCTCGTCAAATAATTGTGCTGCTTTTTCTCGGTTTTGATTTTCGACAAAAGGAGCGATGATGGAATTTAATTCGATGATTCTATCAGCGATCTCGCTCGGGACATACAAAAGAACTTTTCCGTATGCCGCTCCATAGTTTTCGTTTCCGTTTTTCTCATAGCGGAGATAAGCACCGGTGTATCTCACGTAATCTTCTATGATTTCTGTTTTGTGTAATAGGTGAGATTCTCGCCGGAATTTAATCTCCTGAGTTATTAAATTGATGATCGAACTAACGATGGGCGCGGCAATTGCCAGTAAAAAAGCAGCTCCCGTGTAATCATTCATATTTTTCACCTCCTCTCGGTGGCATTATAACACGCGCCGGAGCGGGAGGCAAGCCAAGGAAAAGAAGGAAAGGAGGGGTAGAATGGGAACGTTTGCAGACCGTTTGCGAACTCTGCGCGGAGAAAGAACGCAGGAAGAGTTAGCGATCGCGATTGGTATAACCAAATCCGCTTGGGCGATGTATGAGCGTGGAGAGCGGATTCCGCGTGATGAGAGCAAAATTAAAATTGCTAAATTTTTCGGTAAGACGGTACAGGAAATTTTTTTGATTAAAACGAGCACATATAGTGCTTTATCGAAAGGAAGTGATATTGTGAAAGAAAAAGAACTTGAGGATGCGATTTTGGTGATCTCATCAATGCTGAACGTGATACGGCGATTTGCGGATACGTTACGCACGGCGGCAATCGCCCTAGATTTGGAAACGGTATTACAGGAAATATTGCCGGAAATCAGCGCGAATGCAGAGTGTGATCGGATGGAGCCGCTTATGCCCGAATTTCCTTACACCGGCGAACGCCACGTTCTATCCTTACCGCCGGACAAGAAAGAGCAATTGTCTATGGCGTTGGTTTCTTTGGATCATTTGCTCGGCTGGGCAGAAAGAGAACCGGCGATCCGCGGGGAAGAGCAGATCACCGGCCGGTACATTAAGGCACTTCAGGCCAGTCGTGAAATTGTCCGCCAGAGGATGGCTTGTACATCGGAAAACTGTGATCTTTGATACACCGCTTGCAGATGGTGGAGTTATCGTTGTGGTCACAACCGGTACATACAGCAAAGGATTGCCCGTCCTGGTTAGCGATTGAGATGCTGATCGTATAATCGGTGTGATCGCGCGGACACAGTATCGATTTATTTTCAATGTATCGTAAAGTCATATTTTTCACCTCCTCCCGGTGGCATTATAACACGCCCCGGAGCGGGAGGGCAAGGTAAAGGAAAGGACGAGGTTTAATGTCTTGCGAAAACTGCGTACATTTTGTTGTATGCGAAGCATTTGAAAAAGGCGTCGGCATAAAGAAAATACACCCCATGATTTGCGCTGAATTTCTCGATGTTGTGAGGATTGGAAACCCCGTACCACTCGGTATTATAACACGCCCCGGAGCGGGAGGGGGAATGAGACTTATTTTAGGAGCAGAACTAAAAAGAGTCAGAGAAAATATTTCTTGTCCTCAATTAGGCGATGATCATTATGGCTCTTGGGGTGCGTTGCGCCTCGAGCAACGGTTGACAATAGCACGAATGATTAAAACTATCGAAATTTTAGATGAAACACTTGAAAGAGTAACAAGACCGCCGCAAGTTGATGTTACGTCGAGCGAAAGGACGGTGCAGACAATGAGAGATAGGCTGGTGGAGTTAATCAAAAATGCAAAAGCCGCTATGAAAGCAAAAAATCTATCTTGCGACATTGCAAGAAATATGTTTGTTGCCGATTTTATGATGGCAAACGACGTAACGGTGCAGGAGTGGATTTCGGTCAAGGATAGGTTGCCGGAAGAACAAGTTAGGGTGTTGGGACTTTTACATACCGTTTTCGAAAGCGGCGGACACTATGACTTAATTCTTGTAATGGAGTTGATAAATGGATTGTTTATTCCATTTAATTGTTCACCGATAAGAGATGACTCGGTCACCCATTGGATGCCCCTGCCTCAACCGCCGAAAGGCAGAGATTGAGAGGTTGGAATATCATCTTGATTGTGAATGTTCTGCGGCCGCAGATGTTGGAACAATGCTTATCGGAGAGGAAAACGCCAAAACGGAAGGTGCCAAAGAATTTGCGAAGTACCTGCTGGATAATTATGCATCCGGCGGCGTTATCTCTGCGGTTGATGTCGTAGACGCGGTAGTGAATTGGGGGACAAGTAGTGGCTGAAAAGGAATATATCGAGCGTGGGGCGGCTTGCAAAGACTGTGTTCATTATGATGTGTGCTTTGTAGTGCGCCACAATGGTGACGATAGGAATTTGAAAAATTCACCCTGCAAGCATTTCAAAGCCGCCGCCGATGTGGTAGAGGTACGACACGGCTATTGGCAACAAAACCCTAAGCAAATGCAAAAACATAAGAAAGGTCGTGAGCGAATGACAAAAGAAAGCATAAAAGTCGCTGAAAGTATTATAAAAGAGAATTGTGGAAGATGCTGTCACGAAAGAGTTTGTCATTATAAAGGCGGCTTTGATAGCGTTGTAAAACGAGTTATTCACGAAGCACAAGCGGATGATTATTTGGCAGAAGTAAATATCAAGTGCAAATTTCATATGTTTACTGGTGGCACAACATTTGTAATAGCCAATAGAAAGGTCGTGAGCAAATGACAAAAGAAGAATTACTGAAGGTTGCCAGGAACTGCGCCGACGGTGGGTCGTGCGGGAAATGCCCGTTCAGTGAAGATGAGGACTGCAGTGCCGATTGCATCGCAAAGGTGATGAAAGAATTGATCGCACTGGTGGAGAGAGGTGAAGTCAGTGCTGGTCGGTGAGATCACGCTGTACGGTCAGCGAGAAAACCGAATCAAAGTCTACCATCGCCCGAGCGGGCGGTACGCAATCTACGTCAACAACGATTTCCACCGAAACTGTGACAGCATCGCCGAGGTGGATGAGGAAATCGAAGGTCTACGGTGCGAATACGGATTATCGTACATACACCCGTCAGAAGGAGGTTAATTATGGCAAGAGAAAAAGCGGCATTTCGTGATGTGATGGAAATGCTAAACGTGGCGTTTCCCGGCGTGGACGTGTTGACGCTGGTGGAGGTCACGCAATACCTGCGGATGGACCGCCGGACGTTACTGCAGGATGATGAGTTCCCGGCGGTGAAGGTCGCGGGAAAATACTTGATCCACAAAGCACCGCTTGCCCGTTGGTTGGCGGCGTAATCGAAAAGGAGAGGTTTTATGTTTAATGAAAAGATCAACGAGCTTTCCAAGCGGGGAGCCAAGGCAAAGACCCACGGCGAGTATTTGGCGGCGCAGATCGCGATCGCTGATATCGTGTCTAAAGGCGTGACCGCCAGCACGATGCCGATCTCCGGCGTATCGGCTGCACCGGTCGTGATGGTGTTGGAACAGTATGCGCGGTTGATCCGCGAAGCGGTCGGTGACGATGATCTCTTGGACGAGGAGATCGCCGAACTGCAGGAAAACACCAACACCACCGAATTTCGAATCCAACTGTAAGAGGTGGCCTATGTGGCATAAGGTGAGCGTTGTCGGGGTGTTGCTCGGCATCATAATCGTTTTACTCGGATTTTTGCAGGTAGATCCCGGCGAACGTTTTCGGCAGATATGTACGGGGCTTTTGGTGTTTTCTTTGGGTTGTGCCGGCTTGTACGCCGAGAGAAAGGCGGGAGAAGATGGAAAGCATTAAAGCCTTGTGGCGTGCCTTCGCCCGTCACGAACTGGTGGTGCATAAACCAACGGGTCAGGTATTGTTTGTTCACAGTATGTTGGAGTATCCCGGCGGGGTTTGGAAGATCCAGTTATGGTCCGAATGGTGGCAGGATACGGTGTTGGTCGTTGACGTTGCCGACGTGGAGCCGATCAGCCACTACGTGGAAGATGCGCCGATCTTTGACAAGGGGGTGGTCGCGTGACGTTACAAGAGACACGCGAAGCGATGGAGAGCGGGGCGCCGGTCTGCAGTAATGCTTATTCCTTGCAGGGAACGGGGCCGTATACCGTGACCGCCATCGTTTACACCCGAACGGAAGGCGGGCGGATCCTCGCCGGCGCCAAATTGCAAAGTCCAAATTGTTCGCACTCGTTTGTGGTTGAAAATCCCAGACGTTTGCGACCGGCCGAACAATAAAAAAAGGAACTATCCGATGGCCGTCGGATAGTTCCCAAAGGTCGGCTTTTTTCAAGCGAAAAAAGCGGTTTCTCTGACCGTTTTATATTATACCATATTCGCTTGTGAAAAGTCAAGCAGCGGGCGGCTTTTTCCGCCCGTTTGCGGCCTTGTATGCTATCTTAACAATTCAACGAAACAGGAGGAATTATGATCCGACAAAAGAAGACGATCTCCGGCCCGTTGCTGGAGGTCGACTTTTATCCGGTCTGGCCGGATGGGAGGCGTATGCCGACGCGGGCCCCAAGAAGTAAGCCGACGCGGGCGGAGATGGTCAAATACAACCGGCAACGGGCTGTGAAAAAAATGATCCGTCTTGTCAATGCCAATTTCGGAGCGGATGATTATTTGATGTCTCCTACCTATGAGCAGTCTTGTGCACCGTCCAGCGAGGAGGAAGCGAAGCGGGATTTGGTAAACTATTTGCGCCGCGTAAAGACGCGCAGAGCGGCCGCGCTTCGTGAAGTAGAGCAGTTGCTGGCGGAAACGCCGGACAAGCCCTCCTTGCGTCGACAGCGCGAGAAATGGCAAGCGGAGCGGGACAAGCTGGCGCAACCCATGAAGTACATTTACACGATGGAAAAGGTTACTTATCAGACCGGAAAAAAGGCGGGGCAGAGCAACTACCATTTTCATTTGTTCCTTACCGGTGGATTGCCTCGCCGAGAGTTAGAAGAGATGTGGCCGCGCGGTATGCGTACCAACGTAGATCGTTATCAGCCGGATCGGTTTGGACCGGAGGCGGCGGCACGGTATCAGGTGAAGGATCCCGCCGGCAGTAAACGCTTTGTTTGTTCTCGCAATCTGGACAAGCCGAAGGAACCGACGCCGAAGGATGATCGTATCAGCCGCCGAGGAGTGCAACGGATCGCCGAACTGCACGTAGATGATGCGGCGTATTGGGAAAAGAAATATCCGGGTTACCGTTTTGTGCGGTGCTTTGCCCGGTACAATGCCTTTAACGGACACTGGTACGTGTCGGCGATCATGTACCGAAACAATGCGGGATTGCCGCCGCCGTGGAGTGACGACGGCTGGCTGGATGATTTATAACTGACAACAGGGAGGAAAAAATGATGTTTTACGAAAAAGCCATTGAAATGCTGGATGCAGAAGCAGAAAAACAGAAAGGTACCCATTATCGCGTGATCGAAAACTACATTCGCGAGCGGATCAAGGGCCGCGAAGATCTTGCGCAGAAAGTAACAGATAAGAAAAATCCGTTGAGCGGGGCTTATAACGCTATCTATGAGATCGCCAAAAAACATAGACAAAGTGGCGGAGGAAACTGCGTTTGCGTTGCCCCCGACGAAGCTTGGGAAGCGGTAGATAAATTCTTTGGTTTTACGGACGAGCCGTTGACGGTTGCAACCGGCAAGGTCGTGTCGCTATTCGATATGCTGTGAGGTGCTACGGATGAAAAAGAAGGATCTATACGGGTATCGCGCGCCAGCCGTCACCGAACAGCCGCAAAAAGGCCAAAACTACGTACTCTGTGAGGTCATAGGACAAGGGAAAAATGCGGTCTTGGCGGTAAATGTTTATGCGGAAAATAATTCTCCACGCTTTACCGTGTTTTGTTCCTATGCCGAGAAACGCTACATTTCGTGGGATTACAAGGAGCAAAAGTGGCGCGAGGCAATGATCAACAATCTTCTGTGGAGAAATTGGTGGTCGCCGCGGTTTCGATACGTTGATGTCGGCGATACAAAAGCGGCGGCACGCTACCTTTTGGTGGATAGTACAAAATCCACTGTTCGAGCAATTCAAGATTGGCAGCAATCGATTTTAGATGAGCGGAATCTGAAACGTCACGAAAAGCGCCAGTTATCTGTGCATGAGGTGACCGACCATCTGCCGGAGATAACGGCGCCGATTCGTGCCTGGGTTGACCGATGGCTGATGATTGAAGAGCGATATGTGTACTATACGCGTGATCGTCAACACGTCCGTGGATACTGCACGCATTGCCGGAAATGGCACGAATGGACGGTAGATAAGAAGAGGCCGACCAGCGTACCGGCTCTGGATAAAGAAGGGAAATGCCAATCCTGTGGGAGCCGTATCACCTGGAAGTCGCTGAGGCGCTCTGCAAGTTTCAGCAGTGACGGAATTTTCACGATTTTGACGCGCACGCCTCACGGACTAATGGTTTCGGTTTGGCATGCACGTCGTCATTTTGAGCGGGAAAATTTGGAAAAATCCGGCGTCGATACCATTTGGCCGACCGGGATACAGATGCTTGATGCGGAAACGTTGCAAGAGATCGGATGCTATGAATGGGAAACACGCATGGCCGGCCACAAGAGTATGGCTGATTGGTATGCGTACTCGGATACTCGCCGGCATCCAATGGAAACCGCATTTAAAATAACGCAGCCGCTATATCCCGGAACGGTGAAACGGGCGTTGAGCGGGACGCCGTATGCATACGTAGGTCTGGAATTACTGGCAAAACGGGCCGAACGCGTGAACGTTCTTCGTTATCTGTACCATGCAAAGAAGTTGCCGTTGATCGAATCCGCCGGCAAGGTTGGGCTGGCGCGGTTAGTCTGTGAGCTGTTAGATCGATATAATCCGAAAGGTTTTCGGGATGTTTTTATCAATCCGTCCAACAGTTTGTCGGCGGCACTCGGCGTTTCACGGCCGGATCTGACATTGCTTCGGGTGATAGATGCCGGGTGCGAAGAATTGGAGTTTCTTCGAGAATGTCGAAAGCAGGGCCGGCGATGCGATCGGCATATTTTAGTGGATATTCAGCGAGCGGATTTTACGCATAGTTGGCGACAAAAGCCGAAAGCAATGCTGGCGTATGGCCATCCGGATACCATTCTGCGTTATCTCAAAAAGCAGACGCCCAAAAATCGCAAGTTGAGAGACGTGTACGGCGACTGGATGGATTACATCGGTGAGTGTAAGAAGCTGAAGTGGGACATTAAAGACCGCTCGGTTTTATTTCCCCAGGATCTTTGGCGGTCACATGAGCAGACCTCAATGCTGGTATCGTATGAGGAGAACAAATCTCTTGATGCGAAAATTCGCAAACGTCTGGCAGGCATAGGAGAAACGTATACTTACGAGACAACAGAGTATATTGCTCGGCCGGCGATTTCGGCGTGGGAATTGGCGACCGAAGGCAAGGAATTGCACCATTGCGTTGGTGGTTATGCCCAACGTATGGCAGACGGCGAATGCATTATTATTTTGATTCGGCGTAAATCCGCCCCCGATACACCGTTGACCACCGCCGAGATGCGTGGGGAACGGTGCGTACAGATTCGGGCCCTGCGCAACGCCGATCCGTTGCCGTCGGTTGAAAACTTTTGGTCGGAATATATGCGAGTTATCAAAAAACGGTTGCAGACCGAAAAACAAAGGAGTGCAGGATAATGGAAAAGGAAATCGTATTGGGCGCGGCAGTTATTCGAGATTCGAACGTAATCGCCACGGAAATCAATCTGATCAAGCGGCAGACAGCACAACAGTGCTTGCGTGCTACTGTCGAAATCGGGCAGTTGCTTTGTGAGGCGAAGTCACTTGTGCCGCACGGTAGTTGGGGGCAATGGCTGGAAGAAAACGTCGATTATTCGCAATCAACCGCCAACAACATCATGCGGATCTACAATGAGTTTGGGACGCCGGCACAGATGGGTTTCTTTGAGGAAAACCGTCTGGAAATCTTTGGTAGTCTTTCGCCGTCGCAGGCGGTGGCATTGTTTGCTCTGCCGAAGGATGAGCGCGCCGCATTCGTAGAAAATCACGATATGGAAACAATGAGCGTCCGCGATATTCAAGCGGAGATCAAAGCGATGGAGGCGCAAAAGCAGGTTGCAGAGGAACGTGCAGAGAACCTGCAGGCGGAGGTAGACCGTCGGTGCGAAGAAGCCAAAGCCGCCAAAAAAGCGGCGGCAGAAGCCCAGCGCCAGTTAAGGGAAGATCAGGCACGATTCAAGGCGGAACTTGCCAAGTTGCAGGCGCAAGCGGAAAACGCCGGTCAACAGACGATTGCGCCGCCGGACGTAGAAAAGGAACGCGCGGCTATTCGCGCCGAAATGGAAAAAGAGTTTTCCGATCGAGAAAAGAAAGCGACCGCGGCGCTTGAGCGGGAATTAAAGACAGCAAAGAAGGAGAGCCGTGAGCAACAGGCGCGTGCCGACAAACTGGAGGTACAGTTGAAGACTGCCGGTGCAGTAGCCGTTCAAAAGTTTTCGGTACATTTCGAAATGCTGCAAGCAGAATTCGAAACGCTTAAAAATGTTGCCGCTGATCTAAAGCGGGAGGATCCGGACATGGCTACCAAGTTACAAGCGGCGCTTCGCTCGATCCTAAAAACAATGCAGGAGGTGTTGGTGTGAAACTGCGCTACATTATATTTTGCCTTTGTTGGCTGTGCCGCAATCGGAACTGGAACCCTTCTCGACAGAAGTTCAAGGCGATGGACAAGGAATGGAGGAAGCGGAATGCCAAGTAAAGAAAAAAAGCCATGCCGGTATTGTGGCGTGAAAGTACACGGGAAAATGTGTTCGTGCTGTGCGAAGAAGTTACCGTTAGTGAGAAAATTATTGCGGTTAGTGAAGGGAGCGTGAGCGGATGCGAAAAGGAGCGGGACATCGGCGGCGGCACGTGAGTGGTGTGACCGATCGTCTGAATGAGGCGATGTTCAGAAAAGGTGTGACAGCCGGAAGGATGGCGAAGGACCTCGGGATCGATTACCACGTTATTTATCGTGCTGTGAGCGGGGAGAGCGCCATATCGTTGTTTGTGTTGGCGCGTGTGTGTCCGTACTTAGGCGTAACGGCCGATTGGTTGCTGGGTTTATAAAAAGAGGGGAGCGTGGCTCCTCTCTTTTTTTATGCGAAAGATAGTGCGATGTCGCATACTGCGAGCGGGTATGATGGAAGCAGAAAGGAGGGCGGGAATATGCCCGATTGGAATGTGATCAAAGCGGAGTATGTTGCCAACCCCTCCGCGAGTTATCGTTCGTTGGCTGAAACATATAAAGTATCTTTAAGAACACTCGCGCGCAAGGCAAGCGAGGAACAGTGGCCGCTACTGCGTCAACAGCACAACAACGCTGTGGCAACGGATATCATCGACAAAAACAAGGATGCTCTGGCCAAGAGGTATAAGAACTTTAACTCTGCCGCCGACAAGTTGCTTCGGAAGATCAGCAAGGGTATTTCAACGCTGGAACCGAAGGACTATGACGGTATGCGGAAGTTGGCCGCCGCCCTTAAGGATATGATGGTCATCCACGGTATCACGACCGAAACCGACAACAAGACTGAGGTGCGGATCTCGTTTGCCAACCAGATTTTGGGCGAATTTGCGCAATAACGGGTGAGCGGGTATGGAAGTAGTCGAGTTGGAGATCGGCACCCCCAGCGAGAAGCAAGAGCGGTTTCTGCGATCGAAGACCAAGTACACCGCCTACGGAGGTGCACGCGGCGGCGGGAAAAGCTGGGTCGTGCGGTTAAAGGCGATTCTGCTTTGCCTGTTTTATGCGGGGATCACCTGCATGATCGTGCGTAAGACGTACCCGGAGTTGCAGGAAAACCACATCAACCCGATCTGTAAACTACTCCGATGTCATTCAGAGAACAAAAGAGAGCGGATTGCCAGTTATAACGAACAGAAGAAATGCGTTACCTTCCCGAACGGCAGTCGCATTTTATTCCGCTATTGTGAAAACGACAAGTCCGCCGAGCGACTTCAAGGTTTGGAAGTGGACGTTTTGTTTGTGGATGAAGCAACGCACCAGACGGAGGAACGGATGAAGAAACTCACCGCCTGCGTGCGCGGCGTCAACCGTTTTCCCAAACGTCTGTATTTTACCTGCAACCCCGGTGGTGACGGTCATGCTTGGGTCAAGCGGCTGTTTATCGACCGGAAATACGACAAGCACGAAAATCCGGAGGATTATACCTTCATTCAAGCCAAGGTCACCGATAACAAAGCGCTAATGGAGAGCGACCCCGATTACATCAAGCAGTTGGAGGCACTGCCGCCGAAACTGCGCAGGGCGTGGTTGGACGGTGATTGGGACATTTTCGAAGGACAGTTCTTTGAGGAGTTTACCGATGATCCCGATCATTATATGGACCGCGCGTTTACGCACGTGATCGAACCGTTTGAAATTCCGGCGCATTGGCCGATCTACCGTAGTTTTGACTGGGGTTTTTCCAAGCCGTTTTCCTGCGGCTGGTGGGCGCTGGATGAGGATGGGACGGCCTACCGCATATTGGAATACTACGGTTGCCGAGAAACGCCGGATGAGGGCTTAAAAATGCCGGCACACGAGGTGTTTGCGGAGATCCACCGCATTGAGTGTGAGCATCGCTGGTTAAAAAATAAGCGGATCCACGGCGTGGCCGATCCGGCTATATGGGCGGCGGAAACCGGCGAGTCGATCGCCGACGTAGCGGCCCGGCATCAGGTTTATTTTGACAAGGGCGATCACCAGCGATTGCCCGGTTGGCTGCAGGTACATTATCGCTTGTCTTTTGACGAGAGCGGACGGCCGATGATGTATATTTTCAAGAACTGCGCGGCCTTTATTCGTACCATACCGTTACTGGTCTACGATAACAACCGGCCGGAAGATCTGGACACAAAGGGAGAAGACCATTGCGCAGATGAGGTACGGTACTTTTGTATGGCGCGGCCGATTTCAGCGCGGGTGCCGCTTCCGCCGGATACTTATTCGCAGTCGCCGGCGGCTCTGTTTTTGGATATTCCGAAGGAGCACATTATTGCGACGCCCCGCGCACATCAATCGATTCAAATTTTGGAGGACTAAACGATGCAGGAAATAACGGATAAGCCGATCACGCCGGCAATCGGTCAACAGCAGATTGCGGAGGCAACTGACACGCTTTTGCGGTATCAGGCGGCGAAGGCGAGTTTAGATGAACGCATTATTGAGGCCGAAAAGTGGTATCGCTTGCGCCATTGGGATCTGCTGAAAAACAAGAAAGAAGGCGGCGTTACGCCGTCATCTGCGTGGTTATTTAATGCGATCGCCAACAAGCACGCCGATGCAATGGATAATTTCCCGTCGGCTAACGTGTTACCGCGTGAACAAAGCGATAAACCGCAGGCCGAAATGTTGACGGCCATTTTGCCGGTGGTGTTTGATCAGGCGGATTTTGAGCAGACCTATAACGACGTCAACCGTGCCAAGATCATTACCGGTACCGGTATCTACGGTGTGTTCTGGAATTCTTCCCGCCTCAATGGTCTGGGGGATATCGAAATTGCAAAGGTTTCAGCACTAAACCTGTACTGGGAACCGAACGTTACCGATATCCAAAAGAGTCGCCACGTATTTTGCCTTTCGTCGGTGGACAACGAGGACCTTCTCCGGCTGTATCCGCAGTTGCGGGAGGCTGGTCTCGGTAAAGCGGTCACACTGAAAGAATACGCGGCCGACGAGAACACGAAGGCGGAAAAAGATCGTAGTGTGGTAGTGGATTGGTACTACAAAAAGAACGTCGGCGGCAAGACGGTGTTACATTACGTCAAGTACGTAGGCAACGTTGTGCTGTATGCCACCGAAAACGACGTTGAGGCTCCCACGTCGCTGCAGACGGATCCGCAAAGCGGCGAGACGATAGAGGTGGCGACGGGCGAAGCACCGGCGGTGCGCGGGTTATACGATCATGGTTTGTATCCGTTTGTGCCGGATCCGTTGTTTGCGGTTGAAACGTCGGTGGCTGGTTTCGGCTTGGTCGACGTCGGCAAATCAGCCCAGGAATACATCGATCGTGGCAATCAAGCCATGATGGAAAATATGCTGGCGAATGCGAGCGGGCGTTACTTTGTGAAGGAAGGGACCGACATTAATCCGGAAGACCTGGTAGATTATACCAAAAAGGTGATTCCGGTCGGTGGCAGTTTCACGAAGGACAGTGTACAGGCGGTGACGGATACACCGATGGATACGATCTACTATAATCTCGTCACCGGAAAGGTGGACGAGCTCAAAGAGACAACCGGCAATCGCGATATTTCCAACGGCGGCACCTCCGGTGTGACGGCTGCCTCTGCCATTGCGGCTATGCAGGAAGCAGGTAGCAAGTTGTCGCGTGATGCAAACAAATCGGCCTACCGCGCGTTCCGCAGGGTCACAACGATGGTGATCGAACTGATCCGTCAGTTCTATGATGCCAAGCGCCGTTTTCGCATTGTGGGGGAAAGTGGAGCCGAGCAGTTCGTGGAGTTTTCCAACGCCTCTATTTCCCCTCAGCGACAGGAGGGAGCGTTCGGACAAGCCGATGGCTACCGTTTGCCTGCCTTTGATTTGGAGATTACGGCGCAAAAACAAAGCCCGTATTCCAAGATGGCGCAAAACGAGTTGGCTTTGCAGTTTTATAAATCAGGCTTTTTTAATCCGCAGATGGCGGATCAGGCGCTTGCCTGCCTCGATATGATGGATTTCGACCGCAAATCGTTCGTGATGCAGAAGATCGCGCAAAACGGCACGATGTTCCAACGGTTGCAAACGCTGACACAGAAGGCATTGATGATGGCGCAACAATTGGACAAATTGCAGGGAAGCAATCTGACGATGCAACTGGCCGCTTCTTTGCAAGGCGGTGCGGCACCGCTACCGGCAGGAGGCACGCCACAACTGGCGGATAACGAAGTCCTCGGCGGCGACGAGACCGGAGATACCAAGCAAACGCGGAAGGCTCGGGAACGGGTGGCAGAATCCACCTCTCCGACATAAGGTGGCCGGTATGATTACAGCAGTCATTGCGCCGGATAAGGCGGATCTGTCGATGAGATTGACAGTCACCGGTCATAGTGGGTATGCGCCGAGCGGGTCGGACGTGGTTTGTGCTTGGGTATCATCGCTTGTACAGACGTTTGCAGAAACCGTTGCCATGATGCATCGAAACGGTGATCTGCTTTCGTGTGAGGGTGCGATCGAACCGGGCAAGGCTGATATTCGATGCCGGTGCGATACCGAGGAGGAGTGGCGGATACTTTGCCTCACTCTGGGTTTCGTGCAGACCGGACTTTCGCTTTTGGCGAGGGACTATCCGCAATATATTACGGTGAACAGCGCATAAGCGCATCACATATTCAAATGCTCAAGCGAGCAGAAAGGAAGTTCGTATGAACGAATTTTTATTCCGCCCCATCGATCTCCAGTTGTTCGCCGATGGCGGCGACGGCGGAGCGGCAACGGGTGAAGGCGGAGAAACGGGCGTAACAGCATCTGACGCCGAGGTGCAAGAAACGGGCGTAACAGCATCTGACGCCGAGGTGCAAAAAGAGGAACAACAGCAACCGATTGACAGAAAGGCGGCGTTTAAGGCCCTTGTCAGCAAGGGCGGAGAATATGCCGAAGAGTATCATCAAGCGGTGCGAGAGATCCTCGATGGTCGTTTGCGTGATGCGAACGAGATGGCGACCAAGTACGCGGCTTTTGAGCCGGTGCTCGCTTCGATTGCCAAACAGTACGGGGTTGATCCAAACGATACCGCGGCATTGCTTGCTGCGGTAAACGGGGATATGAAGACGCTCGAACAGCGGGCGTTGGAGAACGATACCTCGCCCGAGCACGAGCGCAAAATGATGGCGCTTGAGCAGGAGTTGGCCAAGACGCGCGCACGGGAGAGAGCACGCGGCATCCAAGAAGAGTACAACGCCCTGCTGGAGCAGGAAAAGTTGGCAAAGGCCGCCTATCCGGATTTCGACTACGCAACCGAATGCAAGGACGGGACGTTCGCCCGTTTGATCTCCAGCGGTGTGCCGATGAAAACGGCTTATGAGGTCGTTCATCACGAAGCATTGGTGACCGGAGCAATCGCCCACGCGGTACAGGATACCGAGCGCAAAGTGGTCGATCGTATTGCCGCCAATGGTCGTCGGCCGCAGGAGAACGGGATGAGTGCGGGCGTTCCGACACAATCGAAACGGGATGTTGCCTCCATTTCGCCGGAAGAGCGCGACCGGATCAACGCGCGAGTAAAAGGCGGGGAAAGGGGAATCGATTTCGTTACCAAATACTGATCCTCCGACCCCGTAAAAAAATAGGAGGACAAAAAATGTTCAAGAAAATCAATCTTCAGTTGTTTGCGGAAGTCGGTGCGACCAACACCACCGCAACGCTGTCTGCAGAAATGCAGATCCATTACGACAAAACGCTCATCCAGAAGGCAGGCCCGAAGCTGATCCACGAAAAGTTTGCGGAACATCGCAAACTGCCGTTGCGGGAGGGTATGACTGCGGATTTCCGTTGTGTTGAGGCCTTGCCGAAGCTGACCACTCCGATTCAGGAAGGTGTGACGCCCGCCCCGGGCAGTCTGGTGGTTACCAACAAGCGTGCCACGGTTCGGCAGTACGGCGGCTATGTGCCGGTGACCGACGTGTTGGATATGACGGCGGCCGATCCACTGATCGTGGAGACTACCGAAAAGAGTGGCGAGCAGATGGGTCTGACTCGTGACACGCTGCTGCGCGATATCCTCAATGCCGGTACGCACGTGTTTTACGCCCCGTCGGTGGACGGAGAGGTGGTTACGCCGGTAGAGACCCGCAAGACGCTCACTGCCAACAGCAAACTGACCGTTCGCTTGGTGCAAAAGGTAGTTGCCCGTTTGAAAATGATGAACGCCCCGACCATCGACGGCGATTACATCTGTATTCTCAATCCGGCGGTTGCCACCGATATCATGAACGACAAACTGTGGCGTGAGGCCTATACCTACACCACGCCGGAGAATATCCGCGCCGGTGAGTTGGGCCGCATTGCCGGCGTTCGTTTCTTCGACAGTTCGGAGGCAAAGATCTTTAACGATGAGACCTGCCCCGATGGTCTGTCGGTGTATTCCTGCCTGTTCTTTGGTAAAGGTGCTTATGCCACCACCGATCTGGAAGGTCAGGGCGGCGGCGAAGTGATCGTCAAGCCGAAGGAATCGGGTGGCACCGCCAATCCGTTGAACCTGTACGGTACCATCGGCTGGAAGACGCTGTTTGCCGGCGTTATTCTCTGCGATGAGTACCTGGTGCGCGTGGAATGCTGCTCCAGCGATTTCCCGAACGCACCGGCTAACTGATAACCGTATCCGGCGGGGAACATTCCCCGCCGGATCAAATCCAACCATAAGGAGGTCATAGGTATGCCCGAAAAGAAGGAACCTAAGATGGTTACCATAGTTGTTCCCGCCGAAGAAGATGGCGCGAAAGAGCGTTTTATCGGCGTGAACGATTACACCGCCAAGGTGAAGGTCGGCAAGCCGGTCCAAGTGCCGGATTACGTGGTCGCGATGATGCAGGATCGTGATAAGACGATCGATCAGGCGCAGACCCGTAGTGAAGCATTGGCCGCACAGGCCGCAGAATAAGGAAACGGGGAGGCTTTGTACTCCCCGTTTTTGATAGGAGGAAAAACGATGACGATTTTAGAAGCCATTACTACGGTGGATGGGTTGAAGCCGAACACCGTACCACCCGAGCAGAAGAAACGTTGGCTGTCGGTAGTGGACAGCCGTATTACTTTGGATATTCACGCGCATTTCGATGAATGCCCGACTTTCACCGAATACGATGAAAATACACCGGATGATACCAAGTTGCTGGTGCCAACCCCATACGACGAAATTTACGTCTATTGGTTGATGGCACAGATCGATTTCGTTGCCGGGGAAGAAGAACGTTATAATAATGAAATTGCTGTATTCAATACCGATCTGCAGCAATACGAGCGATACTACCGACAACGGCACAAGACCAAACCGGTGTCGCCGCGATTCTTTTAAGGAGGAAAGACCATGTTTTACAGACCACTTATCCAGCCGATTGCAAAGTCCACCGTGGCGATCGACGCCTTCGGTGGGTACGATCATAACCTCCGCATTGCGGACGGCTCGCTGTACGATATGAAAAACCTCACCTCCGATAACTACCCCGTGCTGACCCCGCGAAAGCGGAGGGGGCGGTATACCGGCACGGATGATTTCATCGCCAATGAAGGCGTAGAGGGTGCAATCAGTAACAACGGTATGTGTATTGTTGCGGATGCGATGGCCTTTATCGATCTTGAGGATGGAGAACACATACAAGAGGAAGATCTGGATTTAGAAGAAGGGCAAAAGACGTTGGTTAAAAACGGATCGTATGTTGTCATATTTCCGGATAAGCGCTATTTCTCAACTCCGCAAACGCACAGTTTTGGTTCGATGGAAACCAGTTTCGAACATTGGCAAGGCTACCAAGACGGCTGCAAACTATTTTTCCGCGTATACGATGAAAAGATGCACGAATGTGTAGATCTATCGGTTAGCGGAATCATAGACGATCCTGCGGACGGTTGTATTGCCTTTGATGCTTATGGCGGAAACCGCGAAGTAAAGCAATGGAACGAAAAGGCGCAGAAGTGGCAGACCGTTACAAAGTTATATCTTGGTTTATATGCGCCATATACGGATATCGATTCTAAACTGCAATCGTTTAAAAACGCGCTTGAGATTGGCGACGTGTTGGTTGTAAGAAAATTTGATTATTATCAGCCCAACAACGAGGGCTACACTTCCTATTCCGTTTTCAACCAAAATACCTATCTGACGGTGGAAGAAGTTTCGGTTGGCAACGGCGCCGTGCGAACTTTCAGCATTAACGATACCGAAAGTATCTACAGACTTATTTCTAGATGGGGCTATTTTAAAGTAGGATTGGATGACACGCAAGACGATGCACGGCACAAGGCATATATTACCGAGTTCAGTATCGAAAAAGCGATGCCGGAAATGGATTTTGTGATCGAGTGCAACAACCGTCTTTGGGGCTGCCGTTACGGTGATAATCGCTACGGGGAGTTTGTCAATGAGATCTATGCCGCCAAGCAGGGAGATTTCACCAACTGGAATACGTTTGCCGGTATTTCCACCGACAGTTACGTGGCCTCTTGCGGTGCGTCCGGTCCGTTTACGGGTGCCGTCAATTTCAACGGTCGTCCATTGTTTTTTAAAGAAGACCACTACTACCTCGTTTCCGGTGATTACCCCGCAGAATATGGTTATACGGACGGTCCGATCGACGGCGTACAGAAAGGAAGCGGAAAATCTTTGGTCGTGATCGATCGGATCGCATACTACAAAGGCGTAAACGGCGTCTATGCATTTGACGGATACAATGCCACCTGCATTTCGGCGGCATTAGGAGAGGTAGCATACAAAAACGCCCGCGCCGGTGCGTATCGTGACAAATATTATATTTCGATGCAGGATGCTAACGATGCGTGGCACCTGTTCGTATACGATACCAAGAAGGGACTGTGGCACAAAGAGGACGATCTGCGGGTGGATTATTTCTTTAATCACAACAGCAATCTGTTTTATTTGGTGGATGGTATGATCTATTGTATCGACGCGGAAACGCAGTCGGTGTATGGCGTGCCGGAGGAAGAAATAGAGCCGCCCGTCGAATGGATGGCGGAGACCGGCAATCTCACCACCGGCATTCCGTACAAGAAATACCTCTCCAAACTCAACGTGCGGATGAAGGTCCACAAGGGTGCGAGCGTCCGCATCTTCATTCAGTATGACGAGAGCGGCAAATGGGAGGAACTGTTCTATATGACCGCCACCGCGCAACGCAGTTTCACCATTCCGATCCGCCCGAAACGATGTGATCATATCAAACTGAAACTGACCGGCGTGGGCGATGTGGAGGTCTATTCCATCATCAAAACGCTGGAGAAGGGGAGTGATCTGTAATGGTGGAGAAACCGCATATTTCCGCAAGCACCGTCGAAGGGCAGTTGCGGCAGATCATTGCCTATCTTGAACGCCAAGCCGTCCAGACCAATATGGAGGACAAGGCGATGAAAGAACGGATCGCCAAACTGGAATCCGAAGTCAAAACGTTGAAGGAGTGAAAAAAATGTATAGTGAAGAGACCCAAAAAAAGCAGAGGGAATACGATG
The DNA here is from genome assembly GCA_017410585.1 of Clostridia bacterium. Classification (GTDB taxonomy): domain Bacteria; phylum Bacillota; class Clostridia; order Oscillospirales; family Acutalibacteraceae; genus RGIG426. The sequence continues at coordinate 75,777 of JAFQQM010000009.1, read as the reverse complement.
CCATCGTCGAGCCGGAAAAACAGCAGTCGGCGTACGATCCGTTGTACCAAGCGGCCGTTAAAAAATATGCCGATCGAGACGAGTTTTCGTATAATGCGGATGAGGATCCTCTGTTTGCACAATACAAAGACAGTTATACCAAGCAGGGGCGACTGGCGATGGAGGATACCATCGGCAAAGCGTCCTCGATGACCGGCGGCTACGGCAACTCCTTTGCCCAGCAGGCCGGTCAGCAGACGTTCAACGGTTATATGTCGGCGCTGAATGATAAGATCCCCGAACTGTATCAATTGGCCGCCGCAAACTATGACCGCAAGGTAAGCGGAATGCTGAATGATATCTCCGTCCTTGGCGGCGCTGTAGACCGCGACGATGCGCGGTATCAGACGGCGCTGAATAACTACTACCAAAAGAAGAATTTGGTTGGTAATGAACTGAGCCGCCTGCAGAGCAGCGATCTTTCGACCGCCGCGGCTCAAGCCGCCGCACCGTCGATGTCGTACGAGGATATTGAAATGTACGCGGAAAAGGTGGCACCGCTCATTACCGGTGACGGTGTGGAAGACGCGGTGTGGAACTATCTGATCCCGTATGGCGACGCCGGTCTGATTTCTGATGAGCAGGCTTCGGCCATCGTTTCGCGTGCCGGCACGATTGCAAATGAGCAAAAGAAGGCAGCGGAAAATGCGAAAAAGGAAGCAGAAGAAACCGCGAAATCACAGAAGCAGGCATCAATTGATAATATAGCAGGTTGGGAGCATTCGGGGACGAAATGGGAGGTTTCGGATTATGGCGGAGACAACATTTTTGGCGGTATAGACCGCGATGCCGAGTTGATCGATCCGAAAACCAGAAAAAAGGTTAAGGTCGAAAATCTATTTTGGTCATTAAAGGGTAAGATTGGATGGTCGGCTGCACATAAAAAGATTATGGAACTGCAGGAAGAATTGGGATTCTAAAAAAGCAGAAAGGAAATAGAGATGGCATTTGATCTTGAAAGGGCAAAAAAACTATATCAGCAGCGTAAAAGCGGAGAAAACGTATCCACCTTTAACCTGAACAAGGCAAGGGAACTGTATAATACTCGTCGCATTCAATCGTTGTCCTCGCAGTTGCAGAGAAACTATAACACGGCCGCGCAGAGTTTCAACGATCGTTATGCGGCAGAGCGGGCATTATCGGGTTTGAAATACGATCCTGCGGCCTCGTCGTTTGCGGATTTTAAGACCACGCTGGATAAGGCCGCCGTGCCATACCGCACAGACTACGCGGAATGGCAGGACACCGTTGCCGGCTGGCAGAGTGAGTATACTCCCGTCGCCGCTCAGTTGCGCACGATTCTGTCTTCCGGCCTACATTCCTACGACGCGGAGGCGGTCAAGTCTTTGCAGGATTCGCTGGCGATGATGGATTCGCAGTATGCCGATTTCGGTAAGTATGCGAGCGAAGACGCCGGCAAATGGTCCAAGGTGATCGAACAGTGGAATGCCGATGAATATGCAGACGTTGTTCGATCTTCCATTTTGCAGGATCAAAGCCCGTATGGTCATACCGCCGGTGAGCAGTATGCTTCTATGTTAAAACTGCAGCAACAGTACAATACCGCGCCTTCCGATGCATTGCGCGCGGAGATGGACGTGCTTTCCGGTATGAGCGTGGCGGCCGGCTCGGTGACTCGTCTGCGCGAAAACGAGCAAAATCGCAAACGTCTGGCAGAGATCGAGGCGGAGATTGCCGAACTGCGGAAGAGCAACGAGATTGAAAACACACCCTCCAATTCTCGCCGAAAAGGACTTTCGCGCGGGACGAATGATGCCGCCATCAAAGCGTTGTTGTCCGAGCGGAACGATCTGCAGGTCGCAGTCAACGCCTATGAGCACGGACAGTATAACGTCGATAAATACTATAAGTTCGCCGGCGATACCGGGTACGATACTTATACGGCCGCCGACGTGGCGTCCTATGTTGATCGAGAGCAGGAGGTCAACGCCGTTATTGACGCCTTCTATAATAACGAGATCTCCGCCGCCGACGTGGATAAATGGGCGGCAGAGAAAGGACTGCAGTACCGATACGCCAACGGCTCGCAGTTGAATCAATTAAAGGCGGAATACGTCGGCTCGCAGGCCATCAACAACCCCGTCGCGTTTTACCATGCGGTGAAAGACTACACGGCCGCCGGTCGAAATTTTATGACCTCCGACCCGCGCCTGCAGAATATGATGGCGGTGGGTAATGCCAACCACTGGGATCTGATGACCGATGATGAGGTGAAGATCCAAGCGGCGGCTTTTTCCGGATACGGAGAGTCGGATGCGGCGGCGTTTATGCAGGGAATGGAAGGCGTTTTGGAGAAACGATTCCAGCAAAAACAGATTGAGGATACTCAAAAGATGTATGCCTCGATGCCGGCGTGGGCGGCCATTCCCGTCGGCGCCGTCCAAAGTCTCCACACGGTTCCGGCAAATCTGGTCGGTGGCGTGGTGGCGGCGGGCGGAGCTATTGTCGATACGCTTGCTGGCAAGGGCGTGGATCCGTATAGCGATTATTACGGAATGCTCAATTATGCCACCGGTACCCGCGAGGCGATCGGCGGCGCGATCGCCGAGGCGACCGAGGGCTGGGAGGTACTTGGTGTTAACGTGCCGTCGTTCCTCTATAATACCGGTATGTCAATTGCAGATTCGGCGGTCGGTATTGCTACGATGGGAAGTCTTTACAGCGTCGTAGCGTCGAGCGGTGCCGCCGCACAAAAGGCAAAAAATCTGTATGACCGTGGTGCCTCGCAAAGCCAGATCGTCGGCGGTGCGTTGGCGGCCGGTATGTCGGAGTATATCTTTGAAAAGTTCTCCATCGACCGCTTGCTGAATACGGCGGCGGAGGGGAGTGAGCATCTGATTCGCCAAGCGGTTAAAAATATGTTGACGCAGGGCGGCGTAGAAGCCAGCGAAGAACTGGCTACCGAACTGTCGAATATTCTTGCCGACTGCGTGATCATGGCCGGTCAGTCGGAGATGTCGCAGGCGATCCAACGCTATGTGACCGAGGAAGGGATGAGCCAAGAGGACGCCCAAAAGCAGGCGTTTATCGATGCGCTCGGTCAGTTGGTCGAAGCGGGTCTCGGCGGTTTCCTTTCCGGCGGCGTGATGGGTGGCGGCGTATCGTTTGCAAACTATTTCGCCAACCGCCAAGCGGATACAGAGACCGGTCACCGGCTGAAGAAATCCGGCAAAGATGCCGCTTTGTATGAACTGGCCAAGCAGTTGAACGATCAAAAAATGCAACAGGTGGCAGAAAAGACGGCGGCCAACCCTTCCGATCTGTCCGTCGGTCGCCTGCAGTGGCATCTTGATAACTACCGCCAACAGCAAAATGCGGCGGATTTTTATACTGTCTTGAAAGAAAAAGGCGTCGGCGGGAGAGACGCCCGCCGTATTGCCTCCTATTTGGCCGACGAATCGATGGGAGCAGAGTTTACGGATGAACAGGCGGCCGAGGTGATCGGGCGTTCGGCTGTGACGGATACTTATGCGGAAGTGATTGGTAATGCGGATTCTTCCGTCAACCGCCGCAACGCATTATATCAAAAAGCCGATGCCGGCGAATTGCTTTCTGTATCCGAAGATGGCCGATCCCGTTTGAAGGATAGCGGCGAAGCGGTCACGGTCGAGGGAATCCAAACGTCCGATGGCGGCGAAAACGTGCAGGTGAAAGTGCGTACCGCCGACGGCGAGACCAAGAACGTGCCGCTTGGTGAAATGCAGTTTTCCTCCCGCGAGGAGGCGACGTTGGTCGGCAGTATCCGGACGGCCGGTTACGACGGCAGTTCGGCGGAATTGATGTTGAAGGGTTTCCGGCAGGGTGACGATCCGTCGGTCTATTCCGCATCCTTTGCGCTGGCGTGGAACTACGGCAAGCGCGGCGCAACGAGCGAATACACGGCGGAGCGGGTACCGCTTTCTCCCTCGTTCTCGGCCGAGCAACGGCACGTTGCGTATGAGGCGGGGAAGGCGGCGGCCGAATTGGCTGAGCAGAAAAAAGCGGCGCTCAACGCCGCCCGCAAGGCGAAGATCTCCGAGAGCGGGGTGGATACCTCCGCCGTCGATGGGATGCAACTCACCAAAAAGCAGAAAGCGCAGATCGAGGCGCTGGAGCAGCTCGGCAAGGCGCTCGGTGTGCACTTCCACCTGTTCGACTCCCGCACCTCGATGCCGTTCCAAAACAAAAACACCGCCGAAAACGGCGGTGTAAAAATGCAACTTCGGGAGGATCTTGGCGCCCAATTAAATGATTGGCTCAATGGTGGCGGTGTGAAAAACGGCTCTTATAATGGTCGATATTTTGAATTGGGCACAACACCGGACGTTTTCGTTAAACACGGATCTCCTGCTGCCGAACTTATAATGTATGAGGATTGTGTGGTAAAAGTTACCGGCGGGAAAGGTGATGCTGCTCACGAAATCTCGCTGAGCGAAATTGCCAAATTGCCGGAACAATTAAATGATCCGATACTCTTATTTTCGGGAAGTGTACCCAACAGCTTTGTGGCGTTAACCGAATTGGAGGATAAAAACGGCCACGATGTAATCGCCGCCGTTCATATCAACAAACGAAATGGTCGAACGGTCGTTAATAAGATCGCCAGCCTTTATAGTAAAACTTCTGCCAGTGGTAAAAACAGAATAGAAGCGTATATCGTGGAGCAGATCAACAACGGAAAGCTGTTGGATGCCAGCACAAAAAAAGCACCGAAGTGGTTTACGAGCAGAGGGCTCCAATTGCCCAAGCTGGTTCAAACCATCATCGATGCTAATAACAGTATATCCAAAAAGTCCGTAAATGTCAACCCCGACCTGAAAAAAAGTCACACGAGCGGGTTGTATTACGTCGGTACCAACGATATCTGGCTGGACATTCGCGCCGGTATCAGCGGCAGCGGCACCATTCTGTTCACCGCCGCGCACGAGTTGACCCACTTCGTCGCGGACTGGTCGCAGCATCAGTTCAAACGGTTTTCGGATTTCCTCGTGAAAGAGTTGTCGCTGAATAAGCAGGATATTGCGGATATGATGGCGGCCAAGCGCGCGGAGCTGGCGGCCGCCGGGGAAACCGATCTCAGCGACGATGCCGTTTACGAGGAAGTGATCTGCGACTGTGCCGAGACCTTCCTCACGAGCGAGCACCTGGAGGAGAGTCTGTCCCGCCTTGCCAAGCAGGATAAGCCGCTGCATACCAAGGTGCTTTCGTGGCTGAAAAAGTTTTTCGGCAAGCTGAAGTCGGCTTTGAAATATTACGACGGTGTGCAAGCGGAAACCGATGCCGGTCGTATCGTCGCGGAAATGACCGATTCGATGGACAAGCTGGTGGAGCTGTGGTCGGCGGCTTTGCTGGATGCCTCGCAGAACGCGCAGGCGGCCAAAACCACCGCGACCGAAACCGGCACGACCGGCGAGGTGAAGTATCAAAGTCGTGGAGAGGTGCTTTCGTGGGACATTGCGTGGGATAGCGATAATCACAGTTCCATTAAAAACCAGTTGCGACAGCATCTTGATGAAGTGAATGCCATGAAGTCCGCCACAAGTGTCAACTATGATGGTAAGGTAGGAAAACCGTACTATGTAGAGCTTGACGAAATACTCCGCAATAGGTTTGGTTACAAAATCGAGAGACAGGATTTTGGTAGCATCAATTTCGACAAGAAAGCACTGAGCAAGATGACTAATTATGTTACCAGTGATGCAGAGGCTGCGGCCTTGATAGCCTCTCCGTACATCCTGAAGCGAGGCAAGGCTATAAGTGGTCACAGAAACCATAAGGGCGAAGGTTATCCCTCCGTCACATTCGCTGCACCCGCAACGCTCAACGGTGTTGTTGGCAATATTGCCGTTTCCGTTCTTTACGGAGATGCAGGCAGAGTCCATGCCGTTCGTGTGCTTACGCATGAAGGCACTGAATTTGTCCTGACAAAAATAAAGGACACAGAGCCTACATCTGCTGGCAGCACCACGAATGGTGTTGATTCAGCCATCGGCTCTATGTCCAAGAATACTTTAGCACATACAGAGCAAAATGTCAACAAGAAATTTTCCACCCGTCCCGATCGGTCGGCACGGGAGGCGCTTGCCGAGCTGCTGGACAGCGACAGCCTGTCGGGAAAAGACCGCGAACTGTTGGAACGGTACCGTCAAGGTCTGCAGGCGGTGGAGGAGACCGAAGCAAAGCTTACGGAACTCAACAAGCAACTGCACGAGATGTTTACCCGCAAAGGCCCACGCGATGCGGATTATTACCGCGAGTTCGAGCGGATTTCCGCCGAGGCAAAATCGGCGGCGGAGTCTGTTCAACTTCACGATGCGTCGTTGTTGAAAATGCAGTCGTTGGCACCCATCCGTCAGGTGTTGCAAGATCTGAACAAGCGCGCCTATAAGCAGGCGCAGCAGGAGGGCCGTGAGCTGATGAAAGCGCGCCGCGAGCAACAGGAGCGGCAGGCACTGACCGAGCGGGTCTACCGCGTTACCCGTCAGTTGCGTAGCAAACTGTTGGCCGGCAGTAAAAACCGCAACGTCAAATCGGAACTGCAGGAGGCGGTTACCTCGTCGCTGTATATGTCCGATATGCTGATGCAGGGTGAGATCACGCCGGAGACCATCGTCCGCCTTGGTGCTAAACTGGCCAACGAGCAGGAGCGGCCGTTAGTGAAACGGTACGCGGAACTGCTTCGCATTCGTGAAAATGCGGCAAAGCGAGCGGTCGAGGGCTTTGCGGATACGACCGCAATCGACCGCGAATTGGAGCGATTGGAGGAAAAATTATCCGACCTGTTTTCTCGGGAACGCGCGCGTCTGCAGTTGACGGACGTCCCCACCGTTTTGAGCGAATTGAAGCGAAACGTGCAAGCGTTATTATCCTCAGGTGAAAGTTATGTGCAGGAAAACGAATATGTGAAACAGACGCTGAATGCCATCGAGGTGCTATCCGAGGATCTGCTCGGCGTGACGCGCGACGGGCTGACCAACGATCAATTATACAAAATCGCCGAGGTGCTGAGTATGTTGCAACATACCGCGTCTCAAGCGGACCGGCTGTTTGGCGATCAGAAAAAACAGAGCGTGTTGGATACGGCACACGCGGTCGCCGAGGAGATGGACGCCGCCGTTCCGCGCGGGAAAGATCAGCAGGCCGAATGGTTGCTCACCGCAGAGAAGATGCAATGGAATAATACCACCCCAGTTTATGCCTTTGAGCGGGTCGGGTCGGAAACCTTCCGTGAACTGTACTGGGGATTGATGCGTGGTCAGAATACGTATGCGCAGATCAAAGAGGACGGTACCCGTTTCTTGCAGGAACAGCGCAAAAGATACGGCTACGATACGTGGGATCAAAAGCAGACGTATGATTTCCCTTGTGCCGACGGTAAGACGATTCGCCTCAACCTGCAACAGATGATGGCCGTATATGCCTTATCCCGCCGTGATAAAGCGCTACCGCACATGCAAGAAGGCGGTCTTGTGTTTGATTCAAAAGAGACCTTCCCGCGAGACAAGTACGGCATCATCCAGATGGTGCATCAGGAAGAATATGCGTATCGGGTGACCGAGCAAACGTTGGACGCGATCCGTAAGACGTTGACTGATGAACAGCGCGCATTTGTGGAAGCAACGCAGGCCTATTTATCCGACACGTTGGCCAAGAGCGGAAACCGCGTATCGAGAGAACTGTATGGTATTGATCTGTTTATGGAAAAGGTATATTTCCCGATGCAGACGGCGGCAGAGTATCGTAGCGCAGTCAATGACGCGTTGCAACAGACCGCCACGCCGACGTCTCTGAAAAATACCGGTATGACCAAGCAGACAAAGCCGAACGCAAAGAATCCGTTGGTACTGCGTGGCTATGAGGACGTATGGGCACAGCACGTAGAGACGATGTCGCAATATTGTGGAATGGTGTTGCCTGTCGAGAATCTGCAACGCGTATTTAATCATAGCGAATACGTGAATGAAAGCGACGACTTGTCGATCCGCGCAAAGATGCGAGGAAAATTCGGAGAAGGAGCCGTCCAGTATTTCTCGGATTTTGTGCGAGACGTTAACGGCGGCGTCATTTCCTCGCCGTCGCGTACGGGCTTGGCAGAAAAGGCGTTTAGCAATTTCAAAAAGACGGCTGTCGGTCTGTCGGCATCCGTGGTGGTACAGCAGCCGACGGCTATCGTGCGTGCCATGGCGGTGATCGAGCCGAAATATTTTGCCGGTGCGCGCCCGAATACAAACAAAAACGCGCGGCAGAGCGAGCAGGAACAGACTCTCAAGACCTATGAATGGATGCGGCAGTATGCACCGGGTGTGACGTTGGTCAAGGAGATGGGCGGTTTCGACGTTGGCGGCGGTCGCGGCGGTAGTGAATATATCACAGCCCGCGAGTATGTAGGGGCTAAAGCCAAAGCCAAAGGCCTTCTCACCGACGCACAGTACCGCGACGAGATCTTTATGAAGGGCGCGGAATTGGCGGATAAACTCGGCTGGACGCTCATCGGTCGCGCGGTGGAGCGGGAGATCGCCGATACCACCGATTTACAACCCGGCACAGAGGAATTCTTTCAAGCGTGCGGTCAGCGGTTTACTGAGGTCATCGCCAAAACGCAGGTATACGATTCGGTATTATCTCGTAGCGGTGTGATGCGCAGTAAAAATACGCTGGACCGGATGCTAACGCAGTTTATGGGTGAGCCGACCTTGTCCTACAATATGCTGTCGAATGCCGTTGTGCAATTGGCACGGGAGTGGGACGGCAATAAAAAGGCGGCGATTCGGCGGTTTGCCAAAACGGTGGCGCCCGTTTATGTCTCGATCATTCTTGCCAATGCGTTGGCCTCTATCGTTTATGCTATGCGCGACGATGACGAGGACGAGACCTTTTTGGAGAAATGGTTGGAAAGTGTTTCCGACGTGTGGGTGGATATGTTGCCGTTTAGTATGATGCCGTACGTGAGGGATATCGTTTCGCTGATCGTGACCGGTTACGACATTGAGCGACCGGATATGTCGCTGGCCTCCGACGTTGTCTCCGCTTTCAAGAAATTGGGTAGCGAGAAGGTTTCGACGGGGGAGAAGATCCAATCGCTGGCCAGCGTGTTTTCTCTGTTTGGTATTCCGGTAAAAAATGTCATCCGTGAGGTGCGGGCGATCTGGAATACGACAGCACTGTTGTTTGGCGGAAACGACGGCGGTAGCGGGACGGAGATCGATCGCGGTAAAGCGCACTCGCTCTATCGTGCTGTGATGAGCGGCGATGAAGCGCGGACAGAAAAGGCGCGTTCCGGCTATGACAGCGAAGAGGCGTATCTGTCGGCGGTCAGCCAAGCGATCCGCACCTATGATCCCCGCGTAAAAAGTGCGGCCGCTAAAGCGGTTTTAGGCGATTTTAGTGCGATGTCGCATACTGCCGGCGTGTTACAATCGGAAGGGAAGATCGATGAGGATACCGCGATCCGCGCGGTGCGTGGTGAGTACGATTATCTGCAGAACAAACTGGATTCCATTGCACGGGCGGCATTGATCGGAGATACGGCGCAGTATGAAAAAGCGCGGGACGTTTTGGCTGACCGATACGATGGTATTCTCACCGCCGCCGATATTGAGCGACTGGCCGGTGAGCGGGACGTTTCCGCCACCGCCTCGACGTCAAGTACGCCGAGTTTGTATTCTGCATCAGACGTAGGCGAGGCGTTTGCAGGTGGCGGTACAGACAACGCGTTGGAGATCGTATCGAGTTTGTACCAGCAGAAGATCGACGAGTACACGGCCGCCGGCGAAAGCGCCTTCAACGCGAAAAAGAAGGCACGCTCTGCCATTAGCAGTAGTTTGACACGACAGTTTAAGGCGTTGTATATCCAAGCCTATTTGGACGACGATACCGCCGAACAACGGCGAATCAAATCCTTCCTGCGGGAAAGCGGAATGTACAATGATCTGGCCGACAAACTGAATGATTGGCGTTCAGAGGCAAGAAAACAAAAGTAAGAAGGGAGACCCCGCCGCCGAGAGGCGGCGGGGATACCCAACGAGGAGGAATCGGGATGATCGAACTCAAGGTATTGGCGGTGGAGAAGGAAGGCCGCGCAACCGAATATAGACTTTCGCCGTCGCCGGTGATGCTCGGCGGCAAGGATTCCTACGGCGTGGAAACACTGCATCTGACCGTGCCGCCGGCGTGGGCGGGTCTGGTGATCCGTGCGACCTTTACGCCGGAGTTGTGCGAGGGTATTACCCGATTGGTGGACGGCAACGGCGAACTGGCGGTCGATGCGGCCATTACTGCCGAGCCGATCGGTAAGTTGACGCTGGAGGCAACCGGCGAGGGATGCCGGTACTACACGCATTCGGTGCCGTACGTGATATATGATCACGAAGCGGTCGGTGAGGATATTCCTGCACCGGACAGCGATCTGTGGCAGCAGTTTGTGGACCAGACGTTGGATAATTACAACCAAGCGGCTGCCGCCGCTGCGGCGGCGAAGACGGCGGAAGCCAAGGCCATGCAATACGAAGCGGATGCGCGACAGGATATGACGGAAGCGGAGCAAAGCGCGGTGAACGCGGCGATATATGCTTCCAATGCGGATGGTGCGAGAAATGACGCCGTAGTAGCAATGGGCAGTGCATGGCAAGCGGCTGGGAATGCAGAGGGCTATGCAGAATCTGCACAGGGTTACGCTTCTGAAGCGGGGACAGCAAAAACCGCCGCAGAAACAGCGCAAAGTGCCGCAGAAACAGAAAAAGCCAAAGCGGAGACGGCGGCTACGGATGCAAACACGGCCGCCGACCGCGCTGAGGATGCCGCCGACCGTGCTGAAGGAGCCGCCAACCGCGCCGAGGATGCCGCCGAAGATAACGCTCCGCCGATCATTAAGGTGGTTAACGGTGGCACGGCGGTACTCCCATATTCGTCCGCCCGCCGGATGGCGGGCCTGCAACTGGCAGACGGTGCGAAAAATCTGTATATTCGCGGCAAGAATCTGCTGAATGGCAATCTGCGAGCCGCAAAGATGGCAATCGACAAGTTTTCCATCCAGTATATCGCCGATGAGGATACCTATCTGTTGAACGGTGTTGTTCCCGCAAGCGGCAAACTGTACCCGATTCCGCTAAATGCTACGGATAGCGGAGCGGAAACGAGAATCGCATCGGGGGTCGGGACGCCGATTACGATCTCAACCAAAAAGGTCAGCGGAACGTTTACGGCAGGAAGCACGACGCCGGTGTTTTATATCGGCCAATACGCCAACAGGGATAACGGCTGGCTCAGTTGTAGACTGTCTGGCGAAAGCCAGACCGGTATTATGACCGAAGAAGCCATCGACCGTACGTGGTTTTGGGCGGAAGCCGGTACGAGTTTTAACAATTTTAAGGTGCAGATCCAAATTGAGGTCGGCGAAGCGGCGACGGCGTATGAGCCGTACGACCGCAACAGTTCGATCATCGCGGTGGAAACCATGACCGACCGCCTACCACCTACGCTGTATCCGTATACCACGGTCTTTTCCGATGCCGGTGAGGTGATGCTCGGTTATGTGGTGGATACGCGGAAGTACGTGGACGCGATCCCCAACGGCGGTTTGTTGATCTATCCGGTTGCAAAGACGAATGAGATGACCTCGCCGGTCGGTGTGGATGGTGAAGGCAGATTATTTGCGGCACAGCCGTCGCTCGCAACCGCCGGCGGGGATGCAGGCTTGGTGAAACTGTCGGCACTTAATTATGGCTTGGAAATTGTCGTCTCCAATGGCTGTTTGCGACTACAGCAACCGAATGATTATTTGCTTAACAACGTTATAGAAAGAACAAACGCCAAGTATACCGCCGTCACTTTGGGGTGGCTTGATAAGGCACTAAAGGCAAGTATCACCACCAACACCGAAACGCTGACCGATGAGGAAAAGGCCGCCGCACTTGCTTGGCTTGGTGCGGTTGGTGCTACGGATTACGCAAGCACTACCGAAGCGGGCGTAATTAAGGTTGGCAACGGCTTGCGAAAGCAAAGTGATAACGCGCTTGTGATTAACCCCGCCACTGATGAGCAGATAGAAGCGCAAGCGGCAACGCAGTTTGCTATTACGCCCGCGCTTTTGAGTAAGGCGGTAAAAGTTGGACTTACCGACAACAAGGAAGACTTGACAGATGAGGAAAAGGCGGCGGTTTTGGCGTGGCTTGGCGCTATTGGCGCTACTGATTACCCCGATGGGGCGGACAAGGCTGGCGCGGTAAAAGTAAATCCTGGCGCATACGGCGTTGGTGTATATCCAACAACCGGCTACTTGTATATTGCTTCCGCAAATAACGGTGAAATTGATGCTAAAACCAGCGCACGCCGTCCTATTGTACCAGCCAACTTGGACTACGCCATCAAGGTAGGACTTACCACCAATACCGAAACATTAACCGCCGAGCAAAAAGCGGCGGCTTTGGCGTGGTTGGGAGTAGACGACTTGGTGGGTGATATCGAAACCGCCCTCGATAGCATCATCGCTATCCAGACCGAACTGATTGGAGGCGAGGCTGAATGAGTATTGCGGAAAAACTGGCGGTAATTGCCGAGAATGAGCAGAAAGTCTACGACGCTGGCTATGCCGCAGGGCAAGCCGAGGGCGGCGAAGATGTTTTTCAATACGCCACGAATTTGGACTATTTGTTCAACAGCGCAACCTTTCCAGAAGGATATGAGTTGACGATTATCGCTCCAAACTTTATGGAAAACGCCAACAGATTGGTGCGATTTGCGACTGGCGTTAAAAAGGTGACATTAAAAGGAAATACGGCAAATAATACCGCCTCTCTCCAATATGCTTTTAATAGTGCGAAGTCGCTTGAAATTGTGGACGCAAGCGAGTGGGGCGCTGGCGGGTTAAAACCGACATACTTCAATAGCACCTTTGCGGATGCTCAAGCTCTGCACACCATATTGGGCGAGATAGATTGTAGCGCATTGGTTAACGTGAACGGTACTTTCAGCGGTGCAATCGCACTAAAGGAAATCCGCATCAAGGCTGGGACGCTTGCGCGTTCGTTTTCGTTTATGAACTCGTCCTTGCTGTCCGCCGAGAGCATCCAAAGCATCATTGACGGCTTGGCTGACCTAACGGGCAAAGATACGCAGACTTTGACCTTGCACGCCAACATCGTGCTGACCGACGAGCAGAAGGCGACCATCTCCAGCAAGAACTGGACGCTGGTGCAGTAAGGAGGTTTAACTATGGACAATACAATCTTACGAGCCTCCGATGGTATGTGGCTTACCAACGGCGAGACCTTTGGTAAGACGGTGACCCTGCCGCCCGCCGCCGATGCGTCGGTATGGTATGAGATTACCGACGAGGAAAAGCAACGTAGAGAAGCATTGAAAGGCGGTGAGACGTAATGTCTCTCGCTGAAATCTTGGCGATCTTCGGTCTCGGCGGTACCGGTGGCGCGTTGCTGTTGCTCTCGCTGATCGAGGTCGCACCGGTCAAGGTCAAGCCGTTGTCTTGGCTGATGCAAAAACTCGGCAAGGCACTCAATCGGGATGTGATGGAATCGTTGCAGGCGCAGAGGGAGGAAACCTGCGCCACGCGCAACGAACTGGCGGAGCATATTGCCACCGACTGCCGTGCGCGGATCTTGCGTTTTGGAGATGAGGTACTGCACGGGCAGCGGCATTCCAAGGAGCATTTTGAGCAGATCCTACTGGATATCAAGCAATACGATCGGTATTGCGAGGAGCATCCAAGCTTTGAAAACAATATCACCGAACTCACCAGCAAGCGCATCAAAGAGGTGTACTGCCGGTGTTTGGAAACCTACGATTTTCTGTAAGGAGGAATTGTAAATGGCAAAGATCTATTTATCGCCGGCGTTGCACGGCAGCGATAATCCGACGCTGTGTCCGCAGAAGTGTAGTGAAAACACCCATTGCGGCCAGTATATGGATATCGTCGAGAAACGGTTGAAGGCGCTGGGCTTCGAAGTCAAGCGCGGCGGTCCGGCCACCGGCACGGCGGCAATGTATAAGCGCGTGGAGGAATCCAACGCGTGGGGTGCAGACCTGCACTACGTGGCGCATACCAACGCCGGCGGCGGCCGTTACAGTATGACGATGTGCTGGAATGACTCGGTCAACAAGAAGGCGGCCAACGTACTGCACAAGCACCGCAAGACGGTACCGACCACGCATAAGGTGGTCACCAATAAGGATCTGTACGAGATCCGCGCCACCGTCGCGGTATGCCTGTATGACGAGTTGATCTTCCACGATCACGCCGGCGATTGTGAATGGTTTCACAAGAATATGGCGGCGATGGCGGAGGATACCGTGCGGGCAATGTGCGAACTGCACGGTGTACCGTATGCGGAACCGGAAGAGGAGAAGCCGGAAGAGAAAAAGGTGACCTCTGCGACGCTGTATAAGGAGCCGTTGTACGTATCGTCTACCGCCAAGACGGCGGCAGGCACCAAGAGCGGCACGGCCTATCTGTGGTCGGAGGAGATCGTCAACGGTCGTGTCCGCATCACCACCGACGTCAAGTACGTCGGCGTGGCCGGTATGGTGACCGGCTGGGTGAATGCCAAGGCGTTTTCCAACAGTTCGCAGGCGGTCGTTTCGCCGAAGGCAGGACAGCAGGTAAAACTGACGCTTTGCCCGCTGTACATCTCGTCCACGGCAACCAAACGCAGTGGTCTGAAGAGCGGTACCTACTATCTGTACGACGGTAAGAAGGTCAACGGTCGCTATCGCATCACCAACAGCAAAGCCAACGTCGGCAAGGCCGTCACCGGCTGGATCGACGCGAAGTATGTGAAGTGAGGAGGTGGGAGTATGAAACTGATTGCAATGGTTATTCTGGCGGCCGTGCTGGTCGAAGCGCTGGTCGAGTATGGCAAGCAGATTGGCAAGGCGATTATCGGCAAGGAATGGAAGACCGCCGCCACGCAGTTGTGCGCGATCGCGGTGGCGCTGTTTATCTGCTTTGTGCTGAATGCGGATCTGTTCGTTGCACTGGGCATCAAACTGGCGGTCCCGTACGTCGGTATCGTGCTGACCGGCATTTTCTGCAGTCGTGGCGCGAACTATATTAGCGACCTCATCGGCAAACTCCACACAACTGTGAAGAAGGAATAAAACAAAAGCTCCCCGCTGAAATGGCGGGGAGTTTTTTATTCAAATTCTCGGAGTAGCAAGACGGGAATGCCGATAATACTAAACTCTGCTGTCGGTGGAAAACTCTCGCCAAGCGGAGAAAAAAAGTTTTTTGTAATTCGGCCGATCACATAATGTGATTCGCATAGGACCACGACCTCACCACAGGTGCAATCTTTTGTTTTGTGGATCAGTAACACATCGCCATCTTGATAGAGAGGGAATAGATTATCGCCGGAAAAGGTGAGGACGGCAAATTCGGATGGATCACAGTTGTGCAAGTATTTTGTGGGGATAGAAACGACATCGCTGGTAACAGTCATAATGATTATTCCTTTCGTTAATAATAACCGCCCCGTCCAAGAGAACGGGGCGGCAGGGATTTTACTTGTCGATATATGTCGAAACAAATGACAATAAAAAATGCGGGTGTACTTGGCCGGCATTGAGAAGCTGCACGATCTGTTTCGCCTCTGCACGGTTGGTCGTAACGTCGTCCACGCGCTTTTCCGATCGCTCCAGTTTAATATAGTAACTGAAATATGGTTTTCCGTCTTCAGAAACGTACTGTTTCCGATCCGATCGATACCGGTACATCGATCCCCACCTCCTCCGCGAATTCGTTCGGGTTGATTTGCAAAGCAATCATAAGTTTGAGAGCGGTGGGGAGTCGTGGCTCGTACTCTCCCTTTTCCAGGCGTTGGTATCCGCGCACGGATATATCGGCGTTTTCTGCCACCTGCGCCTGTGTCAGTTTTTGCTCGCTTCGAGCATAGAAAATTGTTTTTGCGAATTTGTGTTTTAGTTTCATTTTGCATATCCTCCTTCAATTAGGTTTGGATATGCTAACACGATAAAAGAAGAGGATAAACGAAGCATATACTTCGTATTGTGAAATGCGACGAAAAACCTTGTAAAAAGTCGAATAGGATGGCAATATCAGTATAAAGTCAGTAAAAAGACCGAAAACCGTTGCTATCACTTAATTTAAAACGAGTTCGACTCTCGTCGCCTCCACCAAATAAGAACGCAGAATAGGATACAAGAAATTGTGCCTAATCTGCGTTTTTTATTGCTTTTTAGGGGTATTTTTCCCTTTTTATCAATAAACAAGCCCTTTTTTCCACGGTTGGCGGCAACTTCGGATGATGGGCTTTTTTTCTATTATTAAATTTGTGGTCAAAATTAGATTTATGGTCAAAATTAAAATTATAGTCTACGGGCTATAGTTATTGACTTTTTAGGCTCGAAGGTGTATAATCATAATAAAAGGAGTTACAACGATGAAAAAGATAGAAACTATGAATTGTCTGTTAAAGGACATCTTTAAGACACCTAAAAACTTTATACTGTTCCCGTTTGCAATAGTAGGATGCGTATTTATTGTCATTTTTTATGCTTTCTGCCCTTTCTATATGCTTGCAGAGTTATTCGTAAATGAATTGCGTTCAATACTTAAGGTAGATAACGAGAAAGACACGAACGGTGCTCAAGTGGTGAAAAATCTCATCGGCTTCGGTTTTGTTGTTATGTTCAATTTCTTTAGAGCAATTATGTCATTGCCACTTGCGATGAGCTATTTTATGACCTCGATAGCGTTTACGATTTCTTCAATAGGCAACGTAAAGAATAATCCGTTCGCGTATTCGATATAAGAATAAAGTTTTTCTTGACATCCCCATAATATTTTGATATACTATTTACAGAGAGCATTTGTCCTCACTGCAGCTTCGGGCTGTTATTGGACAAATTGCTCTTTTTCCATTTTATGAGATAATTCCCGCACCCTTCTGAGAACTTACCATAATCAATCCGTACCACGCCTTTCTTACAGTTGTGGTAGCACATTCTGCCTGCCCAACCTACATAGCATATTTCACCACTTGGTAGCAGTGCGACGATGTCGGTAGTTTTCTTTTGCGTAGGTGGAGTTCCACAAAATGATATACCTTCCGCTTCAGCCGCTTGGAAGAAACTGCGGCAAGTATCTTCGTCTTTCATAAAGAAATAGACCTTTTTTGTTTTGCTGATAAATTGTTTGATTGTACGCATTTTTCATATGCTCCTTATTCTTATTTCCTATAAGAGCGCATAAAAAAAGCATCCCATCGTTACGACAGGATTACTGACTAAACATATAACCCCATCGTTCAAGCATTGGCACCTTGCCTTTCGGTAGGTTGTCGGCGGTCACAGGGCTTGTCCCTCACGCACTCTTTATAGGTTAGATTCATTTTATCAAATTTTTGGGCATTTGTCAATGGTTCGGCAGAAAAAATAGTCTGTGGGCTATATTATACATTGAAAAATTCATTTTTTTATGATATAATTGTATTAACATTATTTGTGCAAGATTTCAAAAGGAGCATTACGATGGAAAAAGTAACTTATTTTGATGTAGAATATGCTAATTCAAAAAACAAGGCTATATGCCAAATGGGTATAGTTTGTGAGGATTATAATGACCACGAGCCTGTTTACCCTGAACTAGATATTTATGTTAACCCCGAGGAGGGCTTTGATAACAATTGCATCCGAGTACATGGTATTACGTCATCTATGGTAAAGGATGCACCCAATTTCCCGCAAATATGGAAAGATGTAGAAAAATATTTTACTCATGCGGTGATTATCGGACACAATGTAGCTTCTTCGGATTTGGATGCTTTAGTAAAGAATCTTCGCAAATATAACATTGATATTCCCGAATTTTATTACATTTGCACCTACGATTTAGCTAGAAAATTCATCCCGTCTTATGCCGTGGCAAACTACAGTTTAGCAACACTATGCGAATACTTTGAAATAGACATTGACTCCGAGCATAATGCTTTTGATGATGCCTGCGCTTGCTCTGACCTATTCAATGCTATGGTTGAGGCATACGATATAAATGTCGATGATTATGTGCAAAAATATTATCCCAATGACACTTTTGTACATACTTCATATATTGACGCAGCAGTTCTTAGAAAAGCAATCAGTGAATTTTATGGTGTTGTTAGAGGCTTCTCTATTGACAATGTCATTACACAAGAGGAAATAGAATATATCACTTCTTGGAGGGATAGCAATATTCAGTATGCCGACCACAAAGAGGTGTATGATATAGTTTCGGTCATTGATAGCATTCTTGAAGATAATATTATTACTCTGGATGAAATCACACGTCTGCAAAAGTGTATGAAAGAATATCTTGATGATATGTCTACCAATCCCGTGACGCTTGCAACTCAAATTCTCGATGGCATTCTTAAAGGCATAACAGTTGACGGTGAGATTTCCGAAGCGGAGTGTAAAAATCTTCGTCAGTGGTTATATGATAACATTTACTTGTCAGATCATTTCCCTTTTGATAAGGCAATGGAAGTTTTGGATAGTGTGCTTGAGGACTCCGTAATAACAAAGGATGAAGCCGCTTACATTAATGCGATGATAAATGAAATGCTTAATCCCATTGACTGCTTGAAAGAGGAAGTGAATTCAGTCGATGGCAAGCATGTGTGTTTAAGCGGTAATTTCGACTACGGACAAAAGTCCGATGTTGAAGCCTACATTGTATCGAAAGGCGGAACAATCGATTCTTCTGTCAAAAAAACCACAGATATTCTTATGGTTGGAAATGGCGAGTGCCAAGCTTATTCTAACGGGACTTATGGCACCAAAGTAAAAAAAGCCCTCGAATATAATAAAAAAGGATGCAATATCCAAATCATACGAGAAGCAGACTTTTTCGCTTCAGTAAAATAACAAGGAGATAAAAATGGCTACGATTACTTATACTTTTGGCGGAAATACAGATTCACTTGGCACTGCGAAGAAAGAAAGTTTGACTTATGAAATGCGTGAGACGGCAACGGAATGGAAACTTGTAAGCGCCGATGACACCTTGAAAGTCGAATGGAAGTGGAGCAAGAAAGACTGCGCCACGTTTGATGATTGGTGCGTAGCATTAAAGGACAACGGATTTGACATTGTGAAATAAGGAAGGACAACAAAATGGCAAAACTTATCGAAGAAATCAATATTCCCGAATGTTATAGAACTACTCCCACTTATAGTCCTACAGTAATTAGGATTTATGATGAATATGTCGAAGTGGAAGGTCCTCGTGCAGCATCTTACTTTTACAAAGATTTCACAGGAATAGCAACGCAAAACGCATCCATCCTTTGCGCATACGCAAGCATTATATTCCTTAATCCTGTAAGCGCAAACGATGCGTGGAAAAATGATGTGCCCGTTCTTACGGACAGAAATAGGCTTCTTCTCTGCGGAGGTATGTTTAAGTACAAAGGCGTAAATGCATATGCCGTTGAGGTTGCAGAAAAGATTAGAAAAGCTCTTGAAGCATATAAAATGAACCCTACGGAAAGCAAACCGACTGACTCCATCGAGGAACTTAAGCGCTATAAGGAACTTCTTGATACAGGAGTTATTACACAAGAAGAGTTTGATGCCAAGAAAAAACAGTTGCTTGGGTTATAATTAACTGTCAAGCATAGAAAGGCGGTGAATCATTATGTTTAAGGACAACCGATTTCAATTTCATATTTCGCCGCCCGAGAATGGTTGGTTAAAAGGAAATGTGTCCCTTGGTGGGGATAACATCGAATTTTCAATGTCGGATGTTCTTGGAGATGATCTTACCGCTTTTATTTGCGCTATATGGAGTTATATTCCCAACATAGAAAAGCAAGAAGCAAAGTATCAATGGCGTTTTGAAGATGACAGGCTTCCTTGCGATACTATCGTTATTGATGAAGAAGGCAGCAAGGTAACGTGGACTATCTCCGAAGTGGAACAAGCAAAAGAAAAGACACTCCACATTGAAATCCTTGCGGACAGAAATTTATATCAAAAGCGACTAGTCGCCGATGTGGAATTTGCTGACTTTGCAAACGAAGTAGGAATAGCCATCGATTCAATGATAAAGGCGTGTGGGCTTACAAGCTATAATCAGAATTGGAGCAGACCTTTTCCGCTTACGGAGTTCCTTATCATAAAATCCGTTTTGATGCAAGTTCCGTTAAAGGGCTATATGAATGAACTGTCGTTACTTCAGATACCTTTTCGTGCATTAAGAATTGCTAGACCTGTTAAGAAAATATCTATAGATTCCAATGCTCTCTGCTACGGACCTATGCCAGAGCCAGACGATATCATTCGGCAACGGATAACAATTACAACACTGGGAAAGGTTTATATTTCGCAGTATACATTTTCAGGAGTCCGAGTCGATAGAAAGGTATTGACTATAGACGAATACTATGCCGAAGAAATGGTATACGACCTAGTTGAGTATTTTGAAGAAAAAGACACCGATTTTTACGTTACCGACGTTGGTTCGTGGGATTTGACTATAACGAGCGCAAACGATAAAGAGTATAAATTTGAC
Organism: Clostridia bacterium; assembly: GCA_017410585.1. GTDB lineage: Bacteria > Bacillota > Clostridia > Oscillospirales > Acutalibacteraceae > RGIG426. The sequence goes on along the minus strand of JAFQQM010000009.1, from coordinate 55,211 downwards.
GGCTCACTATATTATGCGCCGGGCGATTGGCTTCAAGAGTACTCAAAGAATTTGCGCAAATACCTCAAGCGGTGGGATTTGTTTGTCTTTGATGGAAATACCAAGCCCATAGCCGATGGCATAATGTTCTGCAGTTGCGAGTTCGAGGGTGGCGGAAAGTCTTATTATTACATATCGGATGACCCTTCCCTTGAAGAGGGGGACTTGGTTCGTGTTCCCGTTGGAGATAACGGCAGAACCTCTGTAGTAGAAATAGTCGACATTGAATATTTCAAAGAAGATAAAGTTCCTATGCCTCTCGACAGAGTCAAGAAGATAATTGAACGTGTTGACGATTGGGAGGATGAGGACTAATATAATGAAAATCCTACTGATAATAATTATTTTCGCCTTGTTTCTCATAAATCCCATAGTGGGTCTGGTAGGACTAGCCCTTGTTTTAGTGGGGATTTTTGGATATATATTTTTGAAGGCAAAACTTGAAGATAAGAATCCGCGTCCCTCTCCGAAAAATGAGAAGAAAGAAGAAAAAGATGACCTTGAGTGGATAGATCGTATCGAAGAAATCGATGCTGCCACTGATGATGAAGATTAATCAATAGCCCCATCGCTGTACAAACAAGCAGTGATGGGGTTTTTGTGTCCGTTTTATGGGATTCCTATTTTGATATGATAATTTTGCAACCACCATATGTTTTTAATTAATGTTAGGGTAATTTGCGTAAAATTATGTAATATATAATTTGTAAACTTTATTTTTTTCGTCCAAATTTTACGCTAAAACAATTGAAATTTGTGCGTAATTATGATATAATATGTTCAATGATGTTAAATGATGTCGTACTTAAAGGAGGCAATTATGGAATTTCAGGATAAGGTTCTTAATTTAAGAGCCAAGCTAAATTTGACGCAAAAGGAACTAGGCGAGTTATTGCACGTTTCTTTAGTCACTGTTAATAGGTGGGAAACTGGAAAAGTTCAACCCACAAAAAAAGCTCTTTGCGCTTTCAATCAATTATGCAAAGACAACAACATTATTTTTGAAGAGGTAAATCACTGATGAATAAACTGAAACGACATAGTATGGTACGTGTATTTGAAGGCTTTGCGGGTTATGGCGGAGCATCCTTTGGTTTGCAGAGAGCTGGTATCAAGCACGAAATAGTTGGATATTCGGAATTCGACAAGTTTGCCTCTGCACTTTATGACGCAAACCATAGAGACAAAAATGGTAATCCTATTAAAAACTGGGGTGATATTACAAAAATAGACCCTGCTGAATTGCCGGACTTTGATATGTTCACCGGCGGCTTCCCGTGTCAGCCTTTCTCCACTGTTGGTATGCAACAAGGCGAACTTGATAGATATGGAAGAGGTACGCTGGTATACGACATTATCAGAATTTGCGCTCATAAGAAACCGCGTTTCGTGTTCCTTGAGAACGTAAGGGGATTAGCAACGAAAAAATTTGAAAGCACTTTTAATATGATAAAGCAAGCTTTTAGAGATTTGGGGTATGGCGAATTGCACTACGCAATTTTAAATACAAAAGACTATGGCATCCCACAAAACAGAGAACGTCTTTGGATGTTTGCGCAATTAGGAGGACTACCAGAAGGCTTTTCAATGGTTCCGCCTCCCTTTGATAACGGCTTAAGACTTAAGGATTTTGTTGATGAAAATCCGCCCGCAGAATTATATTTGTCTCAACAACAAATTCAAAGAATTAAAGATTTCTATGGAATAAAGTCTTTTGTAGTATCTGAACCTTCCTGCTTCGATTTGTACAATAGAAACATTCGCAACGATGGTATTTGTATTACTATTCTTTCTCCTGAACATAATAAGTTGCGCCTTGTTGAGCCTACAGGTCCCGATGGCGTTGAAATAGTACGAAAGCTCTCTGTTTCAGAGCAATTCCGTTTGATGGGCTTCAGGGATGGCGAAATTGACTTTGCTGGTCAATCATACACGCAACTATCGAAACGAGCAGCGAATGGCTGGGATGTTAATATCGTTGGTATTCTTTTAAATCATATTTGGGGGCAATTATTATGAGAATAGATTTCGCTTCATTGGCATTTGGATTTCGTATAAAATCAGGAGGAGCCAATCCTAACTGGGCTACCTCTTTCGGACAGGGCAAAGAGCATAAAATAAACAATGATCCCGCGATAGACGAGATGTTAAAGGCATTGATATACACATCTGCGCCACTTGAGAAAATCAGCACAAAGATTGGCAAAGGCGGTAGAATGGTATATGGCAAAGCTACTGATTCTCCTATTGTTTTAGCTAGCGTCTTTTCAAAGGTTTATATCAATGATACCCTTATTCCCGACGGAAAGTATATTCTATTGGTAACAAGAGATACCACAGAATCACACGCAGGGCGTTTGCGCTTGAAATATGGTCCAAGCAATACTTTCGAGGATGGTGGTAAAACTTACTCAAATGAATTGTTCTTTGAAAAAGCTAGGCACCATCTTTCCCTTGCAGACGATGCCTGTTGGTTCGTTTCCGAGATAAACGTTGCAAATCAAAACGAACTTATCCTGAAAGCTGTAATAGTAAACCCAGATAGTTATGTTGAGTACGATACAACCGCCGCCCTTCATGCAGCGTGGGACGAGCTAGATAGGCCTGAAGTTGAAGAGCGTTTTTCTTTCGACGATGCTTTAAGACATAATTTCTATGGTATACACATTACTAATCGAAATAGTGCTGTGGCAAATGGTGAGATTTCTATTGGTTGGAGCAAGCTCGGAGACCTAACCAACGTAGAAACTAAAGAAGCTCTTGCAGATTTGTATGACACAGCGTACCCAGATGTAAAGCCTAGAAGCAAAGCCCAAGGTGTCTCTCAAATCTGGACTTTTAAAGATGGTATGTCGGTTGGAGATTTCGTCGTTTTTGGAGACGGAGCCAATGCGCATATAGGCTTAATCGAATCTGATTACTACTATGAAATAGATTCTTCGGCTCGTGAAGAAGATTATGTTAACAATCGTAAGGTTCGTTGGCTTAGAAGTTTTCCTTATTGTGACCTCCCAAAAACATTTAAGAGTGCGTTGTCGTCTGCGCGTAGCGTATTCTCTCTTAATGTGTATAAGTCTGTCATTTTGGAGCTTTTGGAAAAAGGCGCAGTAGATGCCGATGAAGATGAAAATGATAAGGATGACATCGATAGCGCAAGCAATGAAGACGTAAGACCTTTTATAGAACTGAACTTTGCGACTAATGTTGCTTGCGACTTTGAGCGCAACAGGATTGTGTTCGGTGCCCCCGGCACTGGTAAGAGCTTCCAATTGGAAGAAGACCGCGAAAAGATAGTTAAGCTGGGCGGTAGCTATGAACGAGTAACATTCCACCCCGAATATACATATTCGAGCTTTGTCGGTTGTTATAAGCCCGTATCCGAAAAAGGTGAAATCAAATACAAATATGTTCCCGGACCTTTTATGCGCGTGCTTGTAGAGGCGTTGCGCAGCGGTATTGAGGATGAACAGGCAAAACCATTCCTTCTTTTGATAGAAGAAATAAATCGCGCCAAAGTTGCTGCCGTATTTGGTGAAGTGTTCCAGCTTTTAGATAGAGATAGTGTGGGTGCAAGTGATTATGAAATCCACGCTAGTGAAGATGTGAAAAAATACCTTTCCGATGAATTGAAAGGCAGCCTCGACAGCTTTTCTCGCATCAAAATTCCTAACAATATGTTCATTTGGGCTTCTATGAATAGTGCTGACCAAGGCGTATTCCCTATGGATACCGCTTTCAAGCGTAGATGGAGCTTTGAATATAAAGGAATTGATGAAAACGAAGATAAAGTTGGTGGTACTATCGTTCTTGGAAAAAACGATTCTGCATTTGAGGTTAATTGGAATGCTCTTCGTAAAGCTATCAATGCAACCCTTGCTACCAAGTTTGGAATCAACGAAGATAAATTAATGGGACCTTTCTTCATCGGCGAGGATGTGTTTGCTTTCGGTGATGACGGCAAAATAATAAATCCCGAGAAGTTTATCAAGGTATTTAAGAGCAAAGTAATTATGTATTTGTATGAGGATGCGGCAAAACAGCAGAAGCACAAGCTCTTCTCTGGCTGCGATAGCACAAGATACTCTTCCATTTGCGATGCTTTTGATGAAATCGGTATTGAAATTTTCGGCGCAGATTTTAAGACCACTTATAATGACTTGAGGTAAGCGTATGGATTTTGTTTCGGTTTACATAAGAGAGCAAAAGCGCTATACAAAAAAAGAATTGCTCACGATGTTTCGCTTCAATGATGAAGAAATCGAAAAATTCATACGAGAGCTGAAGTCCTATGGAATCTTAAAGGCTGTTAAAAACGACCCAAAGCAGAAAAATTTAACCGAATTATTTGAAGAAGATATAGAGATAACCGATGATACTGTTTCAAACGAGGAGTTGCTCTATGTTTTCACTTTCGTTGGAGTAATAACCTTTGGAAACAGGGTGCTGAAATGCTATCCAAAATATATCACAACTGAAGCTCCATATGAAGAAATAAAGCAAGTGTTGAAGGTCCTAAATAAATATTCAGCATCCGAGCAAATGGTAAAAATGTTTAATGGCGCTGAAAACAAAGGCTCTTTCAACTTGTTATCGGTTATTCTGTATTTGATGCGAGACTATTATGATAATGGCATTTATTCAAACTCCGAAGACATCGTCGAAATTAATGGCGAAGGTAATATCATTTGGAATCAAACGATAAGTGATGGTTTTGCAATAATAAACGAAAATAAACCATATTATGTCGAGTTGTTTACGCAACATTCAATTGACGACGATTATGATTATTTTACAAGACTGCACAAAGCCATCTTAACCGCTTGTTCAAGTCAATTAGACGATGCGGGACTGCTCGGTTTGTTTGAATATGACGCGTTGGAGTTAAGCGAAGAAACACCTGAAGATTTCGGTGAAACGGATTATGTTCTTTATCGCATACAGAGCGAACTAAATGTGCAATTTAATACTCGTAGACAACTTCTTCTTAAGTCAATTTATGCATATATATCCCAAAAGAAAACGTTGTTAGACCATAGCTGTGTTAGCTTGTTCGGCACAACGAGTTTTAATCTAGTTTGGGAAAAAGTATGCGCCACGATTTTTGACAATAAACTGACTACTGCTTTAGGGCGCTTAAAACTCCCTGTCCCGTTGCAAGAGGGATATAAAAAATCCATAAAACTCATTGATGTTATTGAAAAACCGCAATGGTCGGCGAAAAACGACGCAGGGACAATTTATACCAAGGAGGCACAAGACACACTTATACCCGATTTAATAGGTCTTTATAATATTGAAGGCAAAAATATGTTTGTTATCTTTGATGCTAAATATTATTGCCTTCAAATGGAAGAAAATAAAGCCCTGCGTGGGCAACCGGGCATAGAGTCTATAACAAAACAATATTTATATCAGTTGGCTTACCAACAGTTTATTAATGACCATCGATTTGATGTTGTTAAGAACTGCTTTTTGATGCCCACTGAACAAGATACTATAGTTGATAAAGGTATAGCTTCACTCGCTATATTATCCAATCTTTCCCTTGAACCCATTTTAGTGCGCCTACTGCCTGCAAAACAGGTATATAAGCACTATTTAGAGCAAACTCTGTTCAAGGTTGAGGATCTATCTTTATAAAATATACAAATGAAGGAGGATTTTCGTATGTTGTATAAACAACCCAGCCCGTTTTTGGAGTATTTATCAAACAAATATCACGATAAATTTATGACGGAAGTCCTCCGTTATCTTTTGGCGCATCGGTCTTTTGTTGAAAGCAAACTAAGTGACCGAGCATACTTGAAGTATATCAATCTTGAGGACTTGGACTATCAATTTGTCCGCTTGGAAGATAAAGGTGGCAACGACATCGAATTTGACGTTGTTGTTATTCCCGAGATTGAATGTGAAGTGACCTATGGTAAGCACCACGACCGCGACGTGGAAAGCCCTGATTCAATGTGGCTTTCGATTACTTGCCGTGCGACGGTGGGAGAGACCCTTGAAAACTTCAAAGTCCTTGGAGTTGATGATTATACTCGCAAAAAGAGAGAGAAACCTCTCGCAGACGACCTTGTTCCTATCATACCCAAAGACGAATATGATAAATATGCCGAGGAGATTTTGACAAAGTTTTATCCCGAGGCTATGGATGTTCGTTTTCAACACTCGATAAACGTTATGCTGCTTGCAGAAAGAATGGGTATCAGTGTTGCAGAGCGACCTATCACTGCAGACGGCTCAATATTCGGTCAAGCATATTTCAAGGACGTAGAGGCTGAACTATATGACAGAAAAACCAAGGAAGTCCGCAAGGTTCAAGTTCCCAAGGATACCCTTATCGTAGATTCTGATGCAAATGCGTTGTTCTCTTTCGGATGCCAAAAGTTCACTGTTGCGCACGAATTAGTACACTTCTATTTACATAGAAAAGCCTTTAACTTTGCGCAAATACTAAATAACGAACTATCTCATATCCAATGTCAGGTTGATGGTGGTTTGCGTGGTGAATCCCGTGGCGCAAAAAACAACTGGATGGAAATCCACGCGAATGGTATTGCCCCTTGCATCTTAATGCCGAAACATCTTGTGATTCAGCAAGTAGGTGTGCTTGAGAAATACTATCAACGACAAGGGCAATCTGCCATAGAGTATGCCGAAGCAATAATCCAAGATATTGCACGAATATTTGACGTATCAGTATATTCGGCTAGAAAACGCTTGTTAGAACTTGGCTACGAATTTGCAGGTGGTACTCTTAACTGGATTGATGGTCACTATGTACGCCCGTATTTCTATATGAAAGGGGCGCTTGCTCACGACGAGACCTATACCGTAAGCAGCAAAGATATTTATAGTAAAATCTTTGAGGGTGGTGGTACGTCCTTATTCGTGGCGCAAGGCGACTTCGCTTTCGTTGAGAACCACTTGTGCGTTGATAGCCCTAAATACATAGAAACCAACGCAAAAGGTGAAAAGCAACTTACTGATTACGCACGAACCCATATGGATGAGTGTTGTATCAAGTTCAAGTGCAAATCTACGGATGAGTTCTTATCGAGTAGCAAATTGGAGACCCATTGCTACTTGTGCCGCGATTTCAGCGATAGCGCTTTTTCGTTAGACATTGAGATAGCAAACAATGACAAGCTCTTATATAATGCTGAATTTCCTTCGCGCCGTAAAGCCTACACTGATTTAGTCAATGAGATAAAGCAAAAAATTACATTTATGAGCTTTACCGATACATTGAATTATCTGCTCGAAAAGCTCGATGTTCCGCAAAATGTGCTTGCCATTGATGCAGATCTTGACGAGCATACTATTTCGAGGTATTGCACGGGCAAAACGAAAGTCCCCGACAAACGAGCTATCATTGCGATTTGCATAGCACTGCATCTCCCCGTGGACTTAACAGATATAGTGCTTAAGCAGGCAAAGGTATCGTTGAGTGTGGGCGACCCCGAAGATGATGCACTTGACTTCGTTATAAGAACGATGCGTTGGGTATCGGTTTCGGATGTCAATAAAGCCCTTGAAAACATGGGATTTGCACCTCTTACAAAAAATAAAAAATAATTTATGGACAACCCCTGTTCATTGAAATCAACACTAAAAGACTTACTTTTTCGGAAGTAGGTCTTTTTTTTATGCTTTTTTACAAGAAAATGCGTAAAAGCACCCATTTTTTGATGAACAAGGGTTGTCTTAGGAATTTGAAAATTATGTGGTATCATAGGGTCGTAAATTAAATCTCACGCTTTGAGATGGCCATTAAAAGCGGCGGGAGTCATAAGGAAAGACAAGCCTCACCCGGCTTGAAACCTCCTTGATGTCCGCCTACTTTTCGTGCGCCTTTTTTCAGGTTGCGTGTTCGGTCGGGCATCGATATGGTGTCCGACCTTTTTGTCTTCCGCAGAGATTGATTTCAAAAAATCAATGAAAAAGGATGACAAAAATATGAAAAACACAGTAAAAATCACGCTCAAGTACGATTGTGGCAAAGAAAAAGTGACCCTTGAGGTCGACGCCGCCGAAATGGAAATCTGCCTTGAAAACGACTATCAGCACAGACTTTCCATTGCTCTTCCCGAAGAACGCGCCACGGTGCGCAAACTCACTCCCGCAGAATTTGCGGACAGGCTCAATAAGGATAGCTACAACAATTGGCGTCTGCTCAACCGCCACGTTAGCGGTATGACAAAGAACCTCTGCGCCGATGAAGGCGAAGAACCCTTCATTAATCCTATTGAGCTTGTAGCGGACGAATCCGCGATGGAAGAACTCGAAGAATGGGCGGAGCTTGATGCTATGCGCCAGAAGCTCTACGACAACCTTCCGAAAGCACAGGCAGACCTCATTTGGGCGGTAGCCATAGACCAAGTCCCGATTGAAGAAATCGCGGCAAGAGAGGGTGTTACGCCCCGCGCAATTTACTTCCGTCTTGAGACCGCAAAAAATAATTTCAAAAAAGTTTTTCCGAACCCTTCAATTTTTCGCTCTCCCGAGGCTTTTAGGTGAGGAGCAACAAAAACAACAAGCCCCTCGAAGGAGGAGTAAGGATTGAAACACAACTTAAAAATTAGTGTTTCCAAGCCCATGACGAATGGTAGCGGTGCAAGCGGAGCAACGAAAGGCACGGATAGATTGTTAAATGAGATTTTCGGTGATGCCTCCAAGTTGACCATTACCATTCCGAAAGGGGCGGTGACGGAAATCACCATTACGGCTACGGATGAAGGAGGTGCGGAAAATGCCACCTAACGACCACGCGCTATTATCAGCATCATCTTCACACCGTTGGCTGAACTGCAATCCGTCAGCAAGGCTTGAGCGCGAGTTTGCCGACCGAGAAACCACTGCGGCAGCGGAAGGTACTGCGGCTCACGCACTTGCGGAACACAAGCTCAAACGAAGGCTCAAGTTGAGGAGTGAGCGCCCGGTGTCACCTTTTGATACCGATGAAATGGAAACGTGCACTGACGATTACACAGATTTCGTTATGGAGCAAGTAACCAAGGAACGTAGGCGCGACCCCGATACGCAAGTTTTTATTGAGCAGAGGCTTGATTTCTCTTGCTATGTCCCCGAGGGGTTTGGCACAGGTGACTGCCTTATCGTAAGCAGAGGTCGAATACATATCATCGATCTTAAATACGGGATGGGGTTACTCGTCGACTCGGAGGAAAATCCGCAGATGAAATTGTATGCGCTTGCCGCTTTGAAACAGTACGAAGAACAGTACCAAATCAAGAAGGTCAAGCTCACGATTTTCCAACCTCGCAGAGAGAACGTCAGCACTTGGGAAACCTCTGTTGCAAAACTCAAGAAGTGGGCTACGAAGGAACTCGTCCCTAAAGCAGAAAAAGCCTTCAATGGCGAGGGTGAGTATTGCCCCGGCGAGTGGTGCATCTTTTGCAAAGCCGCAGTCAAGTGCCGAGCAAGAGCCGAAGATAAGCTACGGCTTGCGCAAAGCGAATTCAAGATGCCTCCGCTTTTAACAGACGCAGAAATTGAAGATGTCCTTGCAAAGTTACCAGATATCAAGAAGTGGGCAGATGAAATTCAAGAGTATGCTCTGGCAAAAGCACTCGCAGGAAAGGAATGGGCGGGCTTCAAGCTCGTCGAAGGCAGGTCGGTTCGTAAGTACACCGACGAGAGAGCCGTGGTAAAAGCCGCCAATGCTGCCGGATACCACGACATCTACAAAAAGACCCTGATCAGCCTTACCGAAATGGAAAAGCTGATGGGCAAGGCGGAGTTTTCCAAAGTCCTCGGTGCCCTTGTAACAAAGCCCCAAGGCAAACCTACGCTCGTTCCCGATACCGACAAGCGTCAGGCAATCACGGTATCAAATCCAAAAAACGAATTTAGTGAAATTTAAGGAGATTAAAAATTATGGCAAACAACAAGACAAAAGTAGTAACCGGACTCGTAAGACTTTCCTATGCAAACGTATGGGAGCCCAAGGCAGCAACGGAGGGCGCAGTGCCCAAGTACAGCGTTTCCCTTATCATCCCCAAGTCGGATGCCGAGACTATCGCAAAGATTAACGCAGCTATTGATGCCGCTATCGAGGAAGGCATCGGTAAGTTCGGCGGTAAGAAGCCCAACAAGGCGGCTCTTAAGACACCTCTCCGTGATGGCGATATCGAACGTGAGGACGATGAGGCATATGCAAACGCATACTTCGTAAACGCAAACAGCACCACGGCTCCGCAGATCGTAGACACCAAGGTTCAGCCCGTGCTTGACAGAAGCGAGGTTTACAGCGGTGTTTACGCAAGAGTATCTATCAACTTCTATGCCTTCAACTCCAACGGCAATAAGGGTATTGCCTGCGGTCTTGGCAACATTCAGAAGGTTCGTGATGGTGAGCCTCTCGGCGGCAAGACCAATGCTTCCGCAGAGTTCGGCGCACTTGATGGTGATGACGACCTGCTTTAATAGCAATGGCGGGGTGGTGGAGCAATCTACCACCCTTATGCCAGTTGGGACGGTGAACATGAAAACAATCAGCATAGATATCGAAACTTACTCTTCGGTTGACCTTACCAAGGCGGGCGTGTACCGCTATGCCGAAAGCCCGGACTTTGAAATTCTGCTCTTCGCATACGCAATCGATGGCGGAGAGGTCAAGGTTATTGACGTAGCCCGCGGTGAGCATATTCCGAAGGAAATCATAGAGGCGCTTACAGATGAGCGCATACACAAATATGCTTTTAACGCACAGTTTGAGCGCGTGTGCCTTTCTCGTTTTTTAGGTTACCCCGTCGGTGAGTATCTTAACCCAGATTCGTGGTTCTGCACGATGGTATGGGCGGCAACACTCGGCTTTCCGCTTTCCCTTGAAAAGGTAGGCGCAGTTCTCGGTCTTGAGAAGCAGAAGTTGACCACAGGAAAAGAGCTTATACGTTATTTTTGTAAGCCTTGCGAGGCTACTATCGCAAACGGCGGTCGCACCCGTAATTATCCTCGACACGCACTCGATAAGTGGGAGGATTTCAAGGCTTATAACAAACGAGATGTTGAAACCGAGATGCAAATTCAAGGCAGACTCTCTGCTTTCCCGGTATCCGATACCGAGTGGGAGAACTATCATCTCGACCAAAGCATCAACGATTATGGCATTGCCCTTGATATGGACTTTGTTGAACACGCAATCTCCTGCGATGCCGTTACTACAACAAATAAAACAGAACGTGCGAAGGCTCTCACGGGGATAGATAATCCCAACTCCGCACAGCAGCTCAAGGCTTGGCTCGTTGAACAGGGACAAACGGTGGACTCCCTTTCAAAGGCTGACGTTGCAAGGCTTCTAAAGGATGCCACAGGCAATGTTGAAGAAATCCTCAAGCTCCGCCAAGAACTCGCAAAGTCGAGTGTAAAAAAGTATATCGCAATGAGAACCGTAGTCAATACGGACAGTCGCGCAAGAGGACTGATTCAGTTCTACGGCGCAGCAAGAACCGGGCGTTTCTCCGGCAGAAATATTCAAGTACAGAATTTACCGCAGAACCATCTCGATGACCTTCCCAAGGCACGAGAGCTAGTGCGCCACGATAATTATTCAGCCATAGAGGACACCTACGGCAATATCCCTAACGTACTATCCGAGCTTATCCGTACAGCCTTTGTGCCGAAGGACGGACACCGCTTTATCGTTTCCGACTTTTCCGCTATCGAGGCGAGAGTTCTTGCTTGGTATGCCGGGGAGAATTGGCGTATTGAGGTCTTTGAAAAAGGCGGTGACATTTACTGTGCGTCTGCCTCGCAGATGTTTGGTATTCCCGTCGAAAAGAACGGTGTAAATGGACATCTCCGCCAGAAAGGTAAAATCGCAGAACTTGCCCTTGGTTACGGCGGCTCTGTGGGCGCACTGAAGGCTATGGGTGCGGTTGCGATGGGTATTCCCGAAGGTGAACTCAAAGGACTCGTTACCGCTTGGCGTGGGGCAAATCCGATGATTACAAAGTTCTGGTGGGCGGTCGATAGAGCCGTTAAATATACCGTTTCCACCAAGCAACCCTACAGTTGCTACGGCTTAACATTCTCTTACGAAAAAGGCATCCTTTTCATATCTCTTCCCTCGGGCAGAAGACTTGCTTACGTTAGACCCCGTATGGGCATTAACGGATTCGGCAGTGATTGCGTTACATACGAGGGTGTTGGCGCAACGAAAAAGTGGGAGCGCCTTGAAAGCTACGGTCCCAAGTTTGTCGAGAACATTGTTCAGGCAACGGCAAGGGATATTCTCGTTGAAGCTATGCAGAGGCTTTACAAGCTCGGCTTCAATATAACGATGCACGTACACGATGAAGTGGTGCTTGAAGTACCGAAAGGTGTGTCAAATGTAAAAGAATGTTGTCAAATTATGTCGATTAACCCCGAATGGGCGGTCGGCTTACCACTTAACGCAGACGGTTACGAATGCGAATTCTACAAGAAGGAGTAAGGCTTTATGATAAACCCTTTTAGAGGTTATGTTAAAACGAAAAATAAACAGCCGTGTCAGAAATTCGGCAACGGCGAGGCTCTTCTCACACTTGATGAGGTGAGCGCCTGTGATGAATACGCAGGCATTTTGAACGGAGAGTTTACGGTAAAAGACGTCGATGACGGTGCGGAAGCAGAGCGCGTATATGCACTTGTCTGCGACCTTGACCTTAACTGCCGTATTTATAAAACCACGAGAGGCTTGCACTTTATGTTCAAGGCAAGCGAATACTGCGCCAAGGGCGTGGTCAAGGCAACCGATGCTCTCGGTTTTTCCTTTGATGTCCGCACGGGCAGAAATATGTATGTGGTTCTGAAGAATAAAGGCGCTCTTCGTGAGATTATCCGTGATTTCGATGAAAGCAAGCCTCTAACCCCGTATCCTAAATACTTCTCTCCCGTGAAGGGTGCTGCGAAGTTTACCGATATGGGTGACGGGGACGGCAGAAATGGTGCGCTTTTCAAGCATTCTGCTTTGCTTCTTCGTAGCGGATTCACTCCCACGGAAACCAAAACCATCCTTTATCAGATAAACCAATATGCCTTTGCCGAGCCTCTTTCCGACGAGGAAATGCAGAAGATTACCCGCAGAGATGCCCTTGAAAACTATGCTGCAAGCTCTGCGGAGGAGGATTTCGGTATCCCTCTCAAGCCCAAGGCTTACAACGATACCGCTATGGCGGAGCTTTTCGTTCACGAGTACCAAGGGGAGATTCGCTATAACCCCTCGACGGGTTGGCTCGTTTGGACGGATAAACGTTGGGAGGTGTCCGAGCTTAAGGCGCAGCAGAGATACATCGAGTTTGCGAAGAAGGTGCTTGAGTGCGCCAAGCAAGCGGTCAAATTCGCTTATTCTGCCCTTGGAGATGATGCTCTTGAAAAGGGTGAAAAGGAAGCGGAAAAGGAAAACGAGGCACAGGTAAAAGAGGCGCTTGCGTTCTTCAAGTTCGCAAATAAAATGTGCGACGGCAGTAAAATCAACGCAGTCATGGGTGTGGCGAAGAGCTTTCTTGAAGTAGCAATCGAGGAGCTTGATGCATCTCCCTTCGAGCTTAACACCCCGGCGGGCATCATTGACCTTAAGACGGGTGTTGTGTATGCGCACAAGCCTGAATCCTTCTGCACCAAGATGACGAGTGTTGCTCCCTCCGCCATAGGGCGCGAGATGTGGGAGGAGTGTCTTGATTTGGTGTCGGAGGGTGACGAGGAGTTTAAGCGGTTCTTGCAGACCTCTGCAGGTGCTATTGCTATCGGCAAGGTCTACCACGAAGCCCTTATTATTGCTTTCGGCGGTGGCGCAAACGGCAAAAGTACCATCTTTAATACCATTTATGAGGTGCTTGGCGACTATGCAGGCAAAATCCCGGCAGAAGCACTCACTACAAGAGCTAAAAATGCGAAGGTGGATCTTGCCGAGCTTCTTGGTAAGCGTTTTATTCTTGCCTCCGAAACCGAGGAGGGACAGAGACTCTCCACAAGTATGCTCAAGCAGATAGCAAGCGTTGACAGTATTACGGGTGAGAAAAAGTATCACGACCCGTTTACCTTCAATCCCACACACACCACAGTTCTTTATACGAACCATCTTCCCAAGGTCGGCAGCAACGATAAAGGAACGTGGCGCAGACTTGTTATTGCTCCCTTTAACGCAAACATCAAGAATCCCAAGCCGAACTATGGTGAGGAGCTTATTAAAAACGCAAGCGGTGCGGTTCTTCAGTGGATTATTGATGGTGCAAAGATGTTTGTTGACGGCGGGTACAAGCTCCCCGAAAGCAAGAAAGTGACCGAGGCTATCGGTAAGTACCGCGAGGAGAACGATTGGCTTGCAAACTTCCTTGACGAGTGTTGTATTCTCGACCCTATGGAAAAGTGTCCGGGTGGCGCTTTATATAAGGCATATCGCGCGTGGGCTACTGAAACGGGCGAGTATGTACGCAGAAATCGTGATTTTGCCGATGCTTTGCGAAATGCGGGCTTTGAAATCAAGAAAGGCAAACAAGGCAACATGTGGCTTGGCTTAACGCTCTCTCCGAATCGCAGTGTAGGTACTACGGCAGAAGAGGATTTTCTTCCCTAAAAACGGGAGGGTGGAAGATGGAGGAAGATAAATATGTAAATTTACTTATGACATCTTAAAAGGAAGAAGTTATAAAAAGTTTTGAATTTATGTTCCACCATCCTCCACCGCCTTCAAATTGAGGTGGATGTATGGACGAAAAGACAATAGAAAGCAAACTGAAAAAAGCAGTTGTAAGCCGTGGAGGTTTATGCGTAAAGTTCGTGTCACCTTCTTTCGCGGGTGTGCCTGATAGGATTGTTCTCTTACCGGGAGGACAAGTCGCATTCGTGGAAACCAAAGCAACGGGAGAAAAAATGCGACCGCTGCAGAAACGAAGGAAACGACAGCTTGAGGCTCTAGGCTTTAAGGTTTACTGCTTGGATAATACAGAAAAGATAGGAGTAATTCTCAATGAAATACAAAGCTCATGAATATCAGGAATATGCGACCCGCTTTATCGAGGATAACGAAGAGTCCGCAGTATTCCTTGAATGTGGTCTTGGCAAAAGCGTCATTACCCTTACCGCAATAAAAAATCTTATGGCGCGTGGTGAAGTCAACCGTGTGCTTGTAGTCGCACCCCTTCGTGTAGGCAAAACGACTTGGCCTGAAGAAATAACAAAGTGGGAGCATCTCGCGGGACTTACCTATGCAGTAGCAATCGGAAGTGTAGCGGAAAGGCTCGCTGCCTTGAAAGCAAAGGCGGACATCACGATTATCAACAGAGAGAACGTGGAGTGGCTTATTGAAAAAAGCGGTGTCCCGTTTGATTACGATATGCTTGTTATCGATGAACTTTCTTCCTTTAAGTCATTTAAGGCAAAGCGGTTCAAAGCTCTGCTGAAAGTGCGACCGCAGATAACAAGGGTGGTAGGGCTGACAGGCACTCCTTCATCAAACGGTCTTATGGACTTGTGGGCGGAGTTCCGTCTGCTTGACCTTGGGGAGAGGCTCGGAAGATACATAACGAGATACCGTCTAGCTTACTTTACCCCCGACAAGCGGAATGCTCAAGTGGTGTTCTCCTACAAACCTCTTCCCGGTGCCGAAGAGCGAATCTACGATAAAATCGATGACATCACAATTTCGATGCGTGCTGCGGACTATCTGAAACTGCCGAGCCTTGTGATGAACATGGTGGTAGTGGATATGGGAGAAAAGGAAAAAGACCTCTACGATAACCTTTGCGACGATATGGTTGTCAGCCTTGGTGATAACGAAATCGATGCCGTAAACGCAGCATCCCTCTCAAATAAGCTCTTGCAGATGGCAAACGGAGCTGTCTACGGAGAGGAACAGAGCGTTCACCACATACACGATGAAAAGCTGAATGCCCTTGAGGACTTAATCGAGAGCGCAAACGGCAAACCCGTCCTTGTGGCGTATTGGTTCAAGCACGACCTTGCGCGTATAAAAGCGAAGTTCCCGTTTGTGCGAGAGATTAAAACGGATGCGGACATTCGTGCTTGGAATCGTGGGGAGATTGAGGTTGGTGTGATTCACCCTGCATCTGCGGGTCACGGATTGAACTTGCAAACGGGTGGTTCAACCTTGATATGGTTTGGGCTTACGTGGAGCTTGGAGCTTTATCAGCAGACCAATGCCAGACTTTATCGCCAAGGACAGAAAAATACAGTGATTATTCATCACATCGTAACCAAAGGCACTATTGACGAGCGCGTATTAAAAGCACTCGAAAAGAAAGAAAAAACACAAAATTCCTTGATTGACGCGGTCAAGGCAGAGCTTGGGAGGTAAGCATTATGGATTTTTATACGGAACTCGCAAACGCAATCGTGATTCAGGCTGCAAAGGATTATCGCAAAGCACTCAAGACCCTTAAGCATTATCCCCTCTATGAACCTGCCAAAGCTATGATAGCAGAGGTGGAGGAGTTCTTTCGGTCGGAGTGGTATAGAACACTTACCTCGGTAGATGCCGAGATGCTTATGAGAAAAATTCGGAGGGAGATTAATGACTGCGCATGAATACTTAAACCAAGTGTACTACCTCAACAGAAAAATCAAATACGACCTTGCATCCCTTGAGGAGCTTCGAGAACTTTCGTGTAGTATCGGTTCTCCCTCGTGGGGTGAAAAGGTCGAAGGCTCCCGTAATTTTGAAGCTCCCTTTGTGAGGGCACTTGAGAAGATATGGGAAAAGGAAGCGAAAATCAATGAGGAGCTTGCAAGGCTTAATGCACTGAAGGATGAAATCCAAGCGGTGATCGAGCAAGTTCCCGATGTGGATGAACGCTTCGTGTTGCTTTACCGCTACATCCAAAACTTGACTTGGGACGAGATTGCTTTGGAGCTTCACCTCTCCGTAAGCTCTGTGCGTAGGTTTTATAAAAGCGGTCTTACGCACGTTGTTGTTCCCGCATAAAAAGTTGCTCACTTTTTTGTCGAAAAAACTGCTCACTTATTTTCCAAAAAGTTGCTCACTTGTATTGACAAATACTGCTCAATCTGCTATAATAGTAAAAAAAGTTTGGAGGTGCGATATGAGTGTATTAGTTGATAAAAAAGAATACCGAAGAAGAATTATCGACAAAACCATAGAAACATATTTAGAGGTAAGTGGCGCAATCTGTATCGAGGGACCGAAATGGTGTGGTAAAACGTGGACATCGGCTTACCACTCCAATAGTGAGTTTTTAGTGGGTGACCCCGCAAACAACTTCTCCAACAGACAACTTGCCGAATTAAATCCATCGTTGATTTTACAAGGTGAAACTCCAAGATTGATTGACGAATGGCAAGAAGTCCCCGCTATTTGGGATGCAACTCGCGCAGAGGTGGATAGACGTCATCAAAAAGGTCAAATCATTTTAACGGGCTCATCGACACCTAAAACAAAAGGCATTATGCATAGCGGTGCTGGCAGAATTGTAAGACTCAGGATGAGAACGATGTCCTTGTATGAGTCGGGGGATTCCTCTGGTAAGGTTAGCCTTGAAGAATTGTGCAATGGTAATCTCACTATGCAAATGTTAGAAGAGGTGGAACTTGAAAGAATAGCAAGTATCATTGTTCGCGGTGGTTGGCCTGAAAATATCACTGTCAATGATAAAAAAGCACATTTGATGCCACGAGCATATATGGAAACCGTTATTGATGAGGATTTGAATAATCTCGATGATGGTGTCGAATATAATAAACACAAGGCACAATTACTTCTTCGCTCACTTGCAAGAAATGAGTCCACGACCGCATCGGATTCCGCTTTACTCAAAGATATTATTGAACAAGATAGCGAATCTATGAGTAGAAATACTATTGCAAAATATCTGGAGGCACTCAATCGATTGTTCTTGTTTAACAATCAATTGCCGTTCTCTCCCAACCTTCGTTCATCGCTTCGAGTAAAGCAAGCTGAAAAGAGACATTTCTCCGACCCAGCAATGGCGTGTGCATTGTTGAATATTACCGCAGATAAACTTCTTGCGGACTTGAATACCTTTGGCTTCTTATTTGAAGCAATGGTGGAAAGAGACCTTGCTATTTATGCAGAGTCCTTCGGCGCAAAAATATTCCATTATCAAGATTATAAAAATAACGAAATTGACGCAGTTATTGAGCTTGAAGATGGCGAATGGTGCGCATTCGAGATTAAGCTTGGCGCAAAGAAAATTGATGAAGGAGCAGAAAACCTTATAAGTGTATGCAAAGATATAGTAGACAATGGAGGTAAAGCACCTAAAATTATGTGCGTAATATGCGGTTTGTCTAATGCAGCATATCAAAGACCCGATGGAGTGTACGTTGTGCCTATTACTGCGCTTAAAAATTAAAAACACTGAATTCAAATTCACTGAAATCAAATTCAGTATAAACTATATTGCCTATCTTCGGATGGGCAATATTTTTTGCAAAATGGCAGAAATGAACAGATTTGAACAGAGATGACACTCTTGCACTTATGATATACTATAATTGCAAAAGAATAAACGCAAGCCATTCACGACCTTTGCCGTGAGTGGCTTTCTTTATACCCAAAAGGAGGTGTTAGAGTGCCAAGGAAACCAAAGCGACCTTGCTCTTTCCCCGATTGCCCCAAGCTGACGGACGGAAGGTTCTGCGAGGAACACGCAAAAGAGGAAGCCAAACGCTACGAGAAGTACGACAGAGACCCTGCTGTACGCCGTAGATACGGCAGAGCTTGGAAAAGAATCCGAGATAGCTATGTCGAGGCACATCCACTCTGTGAGAAGTGTCTTGAAAACGGACTGCTTGTGCCGACCGAAGAGGTGCATCACAAAGTCCCTCTCGCGGAAGGTGGAACGCATAACCGAGCAAATCTTATTTCTCTTTGTAAATCCTGTCACGCACGTATTCATGCAGAGCGTGGTGACCGTTGGAACAACACCCGGTAGGGCGGTCGCAATCTCCGGGACCTAAATCAGGGCAACGGGCTGGGGCTGGCGTGTGCATTTTTTGCTATTCAAACGGGGTATTAACCCTCAAGCCTCAAAAATTGCAAAAAAGGAGTAAGAAATATGGCTAAAGACGGCACAAACCGAGGTGGAGCGCGCCCCGGAACTGGACCAAAAAAGAAGGCGCTCATTGATAAAATCAATGAAGGCAAGCTCGAAGGCGCTATGATTTTACCCGAACCTGCGGAATTTGAAGGGGTGGATGTTCCTCCCGTCAAAGACTATCTCAAAGCAACGCAGAAAAATGGCAAGAATTTATGCGCCGAAGAGGTTTTCATTACCACATACAAGTGGCTCAGAGCCCGTGGTTGTGAAAAACTCGTCAACACGCAGCTCATAGAACAGTATGCGATGTCTGTTTCCCGTTGGATTCAGTGCGAAGAGGCAATTTCCGAGTTCGGCTTCCTTGCCAAGCACCCAACCACGGGCAATGCAATCGCAAGCCCCTATGTTGCTATGAGCCGCGATTATATGAAACAAGTGAATGCCACTTGGTTCTCCATTTTCCAGATCGTCAAAGAAAATTGCTCTATCGAGTACGATGGCGCAACGCCCCACGATGACGTGATGGAAAGATTACTTCGTTCAAGAAAAGGAGTTTAAAAATGAGATTATTTTCCACAGAGCAAATCAGTAAATATCATCCCGATAAATTTGCCGACCAAATTTCTGATGCTATCCTTACCGAGTGTTTGTCGCAAGACAGAAACAGTCACTGCGGCATTGAAACAATGGTAAAGGACAACACCGTGGTTCTCGGCGGTGAAATTACCACGAACGCAACTGTTGATTACGTTGAAATCGTCCGTAGGGTTGCCGCCAAGCTCGGCTACACCGTGGATTCGGTTATCAATCTTATCGGCAAACAGTCGAATGAAATTAATGAGGCGGTCACCTCCGATACTAAAATCGGTGCGGGAGACCAAGGCATTATGTTCGGCTATGCGACAAATGAGACCGAGAGTAAGTTGCCCTTCGGCTTCGACCTCGCAAATAAAATTATAGCGGCTATTGAAAACGATATCGCCACTAACGCAAATAGCCACTTCAAGGGGGATGCGAAAACACAGGTGACGGTTGACCTCGACGCGGAGCCTACCTTGGATTCCGTTAAGAGCATTGTTGTTTCGGTATGCCATAAGGATATGTCCGCACTCGTTGACGTAAAGACAGCGGTTACGGCTATTATTCAAAAAATCTTTGGAGACCACGCGCTTCCCGAGCTTATCATCAATCCTTCGGGTTCTTGGACACTAGGCGGTCCCACGGCAGACTGTGGTCTTACGGGCAGAAAAATCGTGTGCGACCAGTACGGCGGATATTGTGCCGTAGGTGGTGGCGCATTCAGTGGCAAAGACCCCACAAAGGTTGACCGCAGTGCTTCTTATATGGCACGCCACCTTGCTTGCAAGATGCTTGACCTTCACGACCTTAAGTGGTGCGAGATTCAGCTTGGCTACGCCATTGGCATTGCAGAACCCGTTTCTATTGTTGTAAAGAACGATAAAGGACTTGACCTTGCTGACGAAATCCGTTCCACCTACGATTTGACCCCACTCGGCATCATCGAAAAGCTCAACCTCTACGACCGCAACTATGAAACCTTGGCGGAGGGTTGCCATTATCGGGAGGCAATCATATGAGCAAAACGACAACTGATATGCAGCTTGTCAGCATTGATAAGCTCATCCCTTACGTAAACAACGCAAGAACCCACTCCAAAGAGCAAATCAACAAGCTCCGTTCAAGCCTTCGTGAGTTCGGTTTTATCAATCCCGTTATTATTGGGCGCGACTATGGTATTATCGCGGGACACGGCCGTGTAATGGCAGCAAGAGAGGAAGGTATCAACGAGGTGCCTTGCGTATTTGTTGACCATCTTACCGAGGCGCAAAAGAAAGCCTACATAATTGCGGATAACCGCATGGCACTTGACGCAGGGTGGGATGAAGAAATCTTGAGAGTGGAGATTGAGGCATTGCAAGCCGAGGCTTTTGATATCTCCCTCACGGGTTTCGGAGAGGATGAAATCTCTGACCTTTTCGGCAGTGATAAAACCGATGTGGAAGATGATGACTACGACCTCACTGCCGCCCTTGAAAAAGCCGCCTTCGTGGAGAAAGGTGATGTGTGGGTTGTTGGCAGACACAGACTTGTTTGCGGCGATGCTACAAACGAAGATGATGTTGCCACCCTTATGGACGGCAAACGAGCTAACCTTATCGTGACAGACCCTCCCTACGGCGTATCCTTCAAAAGCACAAGCGGACTTACCATTAAAAATGACAGTATGAAGGACGAGGAGTTTTACAATTTCCTTTATAAGTCCTTCGCAAATATGGTGGCGCATACAGAAAGCGGTGGTGCCGCTTACGTATTCCACGCAGACACCGAGGGACTTACCTTCCGCAAAGCTTTCATTGATGCGGGTTTCCATCTCGCGGGAGTATGCATTTGGGCTAAAAATAGTCTTGTCCTTGGGCGCTCGGACTATCAGTGGCAGCACGAACCCGTGCTTTACGGCTTCCTTAAAAACGGTAAGCATAGATGGTACTCCGACCGCAAGCAAACCACGATTTGGAACTTCAACAAGCCCAAGAGAAACGAAAATCACCCCACAAGCAAACCGCTTGATTTGCTTTCGTATCCGATCCGCAACTCCTCGCAGGAGAATGCCATTATTATTGACACCTTTGGTGGTTCGGGTTCTACTCTTATGGCGTGCGAGGCAACAAACCGCATCTGCTATACGATGGAGCTTGATGAAAAATATGCATCGGTCATTCTCCGCCGCTATGTAGAGGATACGGGGGATGCAGAAAACGTGTATGTTTTCCGAGGAAATAAGCGCATTCCTTACGCAGAACTTGTAAAAGAAGTGGAGGTAAGACATGCAGAATCTTAAACTTGGTAGCTTGTTCGATGGCTCGGGAGGCTTCCCACTCGCGGGGATGCTTGTTGGCATCACTCCCGTTTGGGCTTCTGAGGTTGAGCCTTTTGCCGTAAGAGTTACGACCAAGCGACTACCTTTTATGAAGCATTACGGAGATATTTCCGCTATGGACGGCGGCAAAATTGAACCCGTAGATATTATTACATTCGGCTCTCCCTGTCAAGATATGTCTGTGGCGGGAAAGCGGAGTGGACTCGACGGCTCAAGGTCGTCTCTCTTTTACGAAGCCGTCCGTATTATTAAAGAAATGAGGAGTGCAACAAATGGAAAATATCCAAGATACATCGTTTGGGAGAATGTCCCCGGCGCCTTCTCTTCCAACGGAGGACAAGATTTCAAAGCCGTCCTTGAAGCGGTCATCGGTATCGTCGAAGAGAATGCCGAGGTGCCTCCGCCTACAGAAGGGGGATGGCCTTACGCAGACCTCTACTTGGGAGACGGATGGAGCTTGGCATACCGAACTCTCGACGCTCAATATTGGGGAGTCCCCCAACGCAGACGCCGCATCTTTCTTGTCGCAGATTTTGCAGGTGGGAGTGCCCCAGACGTATTATTTAAGTCCGAGGGCTTGTCAAGGTATTCTCCGCAGAGCTTCCGTTCGTGGCAAAGAACTGCCAACGATACTGAAGGTAGCCCTAGAGCGACAGGCATCGGCATTGACGGCTACAACGCAGACTTAACGGGAGATAAAGCCGCAACCCTCGGTGTGAACTGTGGAATGTCCACGGGGCGCAACGGTGTGGTTCTAAACGACCAAGGCGGCAATCGTATGGATGTGACGGAGGATGTAACTTGTACCCTTCGAGCAGAAGCACATCATCCGCCTTGCGTTGTTGAATCGGCAGGCTTTTGTACCGAGCATTCTTCTAAAAGCCGTAGCATCGGTTATGAAAAAGAATGTGCGCCTACGCTCCGTAGCGGTGTTGTGCCTGCAACGTTGGCGCTTGAAAATCACCCCAATGATGGTCGCATCAAAATTGAGGAGGACGGAAAAGTACAGACCCTCTCTTCCCGTATGGGAACGGGCGGCAACAATGTCCCTCTCGTTATGAATACACCTTCAACGTGGGATGGAAAGCAAGTAGCGCCTACGCTCACCAAGCAGAATGCCGGGGGCAATCAGCGAATGCCCGACAAGGACAACTTCAACTGTGTCCTTCAGCCTTTCGGCATCAGTTCCGCAGATAGCAACGCAATGAAATCGAGCAATCCCCACAGCGGAATCTACGAAGCTGAAACCTCTCGCACCATTGACGCAAACGGTGGTAATCCCTCTTGCAATCAAGGAGGCATCGCTGTTGTCTGTATCGACCAAGGCGGTGGTAAGTCCGCTTGCAACGTTACCGAAGAAAAAGCACCGACCCTTACTTGTACCCACGGCGGTGAGCCTGCGGTTTGTCTGCAAGGCTCTATGATTGGGCGCAAGGATACGAACGGTCCCCAAGGGGATGGGGTCAGCGAGGACGTTTCCTTTACGCTTAACACCATTGACCGCCACGCAGTTTTCGGAATGACCACGGGCAGTTTTACGCAGGTGGACGAGGAGTGTTCTCCAACCCTTATGGCAAGGGATTATAAAGACCCGAATGTGGTCTGTTACGGCATCGGCAGAGATGCTTTCAATCAAGGCAAAAACGCACAGTTCACACCTAGTGTTCGTGAGGAAAGTCAGCCGACCCTTGTGGCAAAAGGTCCGGGTGCTGTGGCGCTGCCTTATGGCTTTGACCCGTCCGCTTCCCGTGACCTTGGGCAGTATTTCCTTGAGGATTGCGGCAATACTCTCGTCAACGGCTCTTGCCCCGGTCACCACAACGGAGTGATGGATTCGAGCTATACAGTTCGCAGACTCACTCCTACGGAGTGCGCTAGGCTTCAGGGGTTCCCGGACCATTGGTGCCGCGACCTTGGAACACCGAATCCTACCGAAGAGGAAGTTACCTTTTGGGTAGAGGTGTGGGATACATACGCAAGGGTTATCGGAACGTGCAAACCCAAGACAGAAAAGCAAGTCAGAAGATGGCTCGAAAGCCCTCACACCGACTCTGCCGAGTATAAACTTTGGGGTAACGGCGTAGCTCTTCCGTGCGTATTTTTCGTACTTGCGGGCATTGTGTACTGTACACATAATCAGCCTTAAATAATCGTATCATTTTCTACCGAAAAGATGTCGAAAATGACTGGATATATATCTGTTTTAGAGGTAATATGTGACTACCAAATAAAACAAAGGAGGTCATTTTTATGACAATCACAATCAACGCCCAAGGCGCTGAACGCAAACGGCTCGTAAAAACCATTGCAGAGTGGCTCGGAGAGGATGTTCACTACTGCGGCGCACCCACATTTGCATACGAAATCGGGCGCTTCACGGTAGAAAAAAGAGGAAGCCTTACCTTCAGCGATATGCTTGATAGCGCGGTGGTTGAGCGCTTGCTCGAACACATCTACGATGAAGGCTTCGACATCGACCAGAGCCACACCGAAGAGGATGACACCGATAGCACTGACAACGTTATCGGTGACCTCTCGGGGATAAGCATTCAGCTTCCCGCATCGGGGTTCACCGAAAGCTCCCTTGCAAACCTTCAAGCCATTATCGATGCCAAGGGCAACCTTATTAAGAAAGCCTTGGGTGCGGAGGCGCTTCCAATCAACCGACTCGGCAACCGCATCGATTTCCCTTGGTTCCGTCCTTACGCAGACCCCCAAGAGGTACAAGCGTACATGCATTTTATTACGGCACTTTGCGAAATGGCAAGAACGCAGAAACGCATCACCGCAAAGGAAAAAGAGGTGGACAACGAAAAATACGCATTCCGCTGCTTTCTTCTCCGCCTTGGTTTCATAGGCGAGGAGTTCAAGGCGGAACGCAAAATTCTGCTCCGTAACCTTACGGGTTCTTCCGCATTTAAGAGTGGCGCAAAGGAGGATAAATAATATGTTCGGAGTTAGCAAAGAAACTCTTGAAAGGCTCCGCAAGGAGTATCCCACGGGCAGCCGTGTGGAGCTTACTAAAATGAATGACCCTTACAGAACCGACCTTATCCCCGGCACTCGTGGCACAGTTCAGTTTGTTGACGATGCAGGCTCAATTCACGTAAGGTGGGACATAGGCTCGTCCCTTGCCGTGGTATTCGGCGAGGATGCTTGCAGGGTGGTGGCAGATGATGAGTGATAAGGTTCGTGAACAGATTTTAGCTATACAAGCAACGGGTCTTACGAATATGTTTGACACTATTATGGTTCAGAAGCTTGCCAACGATATGAATTACTACGAACTGGTGATTTTTATCGAAGAACACCGCAAGGAATATGTGCAATTCATCCTTACGGGTAAGACGGAATGATGCCGTAAAGTACACAATTTTTAACGCATATATTTGTGTACTATATTATCGCAAAATGACTGGATATAAGTGTGATAGTATGATAATATGTGTACAACAAAAGGAACGGAGGACATTCTAAATGACAACCTACAAAAACTTCAAAAACCAAGTAGCAAACATCAGAACGCAGAACGACCTTATCGACGCACACATCGCAATTTGCCAAGCCTACAGTGCTTACAAACTTACCCACGCACAGTTCACCGAGCTTTGCACGGACATGAGAGCAAAGAGACTTGAGAAGAAAATTGCATGGGGCGCAAGCATTTAAGGGGGTAGCAAGAATGGACATTTTCACAACGATGGAACACCTTGCACTCGAGACCAACCCCACCTATGGTGCAGTCATAAAATACGGCGACCGAGTTTTCCACACAGACCTTACTTGGAAGGGCGGATTTTCCGCTAGAGTATACGAGTTTATCGATGACCCCGAAGAAACAGGACTCGGAGATATCGAGTGTAGACTTTCCTTGATTGCCGAGGCAAAGGAAGAGTTCGAGGATAGCGGACACGCCATCGAGTGGTGTATGCGTCAAAAATAAAGCCAAAAGGAGACAAACGTTGAAAACGAACAGAATTTTTGCGGTTGGCGAAAAAGCCATCTTGGAGCTTGGTTTCCAAAAAACACTTGATTACCCCGAGGAGGTTTGGGTGCGCCTTTGCCAAAAGCACTACCCAGACGAGAAAATCACAAAGGTCGTTGACGCAAAGACCCATCACCTTTGCAAATACTGCGGCGGCATCGCAAAAGGCACCGATGACGATGTTCTTTGCGCAGATTGCCGAGAGCTTTTCGGTCACGCATTCTTCAGCGAACTTTAACCCCAAAATATAATACCCTTGGGATGGAGCCGAGAGGCTCTGTTCCTCGTTACAGCCGATGGGCTGTTTTTTTATTACAAAAAAAGGAGGTAGCCGTTATCGCAACGAAAAAATATAAACCTACAAAATTCAAAGCAAAGGACTCACGATACGATAAAGAGGCTGCCGATTATGCCGTAAACTTTATTGAGTGCTTATGCCACACCAAAGGCACGTGGGCGGGAAAACCGTTCAAGCTCCTAGACTGGCAAGAGCAGATTATCCGTGACCTTTTCGGCATTCTGAAGCCCAACGGCTACAGACAGTTCAACACCGCCTACATCGAAATACCGAAGAAAATGGGCAAATCCGAGCTTGCGGCTGCGGTTGCCCTTTTATTATGCTGTGGCGACGGTGAGGAACGAGCAGAAGTATATGGTTGTGCCGCAGACCGCCAACAAGCCTCAATCGTTTTTGAGGTGGCGGCAGATATGGTGCGTATGTGTCCTGCGCTTGCAAAACGAGTGAAAATACTAACGGCGGCAAAGCGCATACAGTTCTTGCCTACGAACAGTTTTTATCAAGTTCTCTCTGCCGAGGCTTATTCCAAGCACGGCTTCAATATCCATGGTGTCGTTTTCGATGAGCTTCACACCCAACCGAACCGAAAGCTCTTTGATGTTATGACCAAGGGTTCTGGTGATGCCCGTATGCAACCCTTGTACTTTCTTATAACCACGGCAGGTACGGACACGAAGTCCATCTGCTATGAAACACACCAAAAGGCCAAGGACATCCTTGAAGGCAGAAAAATCGACCCAACATTCTATCCCGTAATTTATGGCGCAGATGAGGGGGACGATTGGACAGATCCGAAAGTGTGGAAAAAAGCGAACCCTTCCCTTGGAGTAACGGTAGCGGTGGAAAAAGTCCGTGCCGCCTGTGAGTCCGCAAAGCAGAACCCGGCAGAGGAAAACTCGTTCAGGCAACTCCGCCTTAATCAATGGGTGAAGCAAGCGGTGCGTTGGATGCCTATGGAAAAATGGGATAAATGCGCCTTTGCTACCGATATTGACGAACTCGAAGGGCGTGTGTGCTATGGCGGACTTGACCTTTCGTCCACAACGGACATTACAGCCTTTGTGCTTGTATTTCCACCTACCGATGAAGATGACCGCTATGTGGTTTTACCTTATTTTTGGATTCCCGAGGACTGCCTTGAGCTTCGTGTTCGGCGCGACCACGTGCCATACGACCTTTGGGAACGACAGGAATATTTGCAGACCACCGAAGGTAACGTTATCCACTACGGATACATCGAAAAATTTATAGAGCGCCTCGGAGAGAAATATAACATCCGTGAAATTGCCTTTGACCGTTGGGGTGCGGTACAGATGGTTCAGAACCTTGAAGGTATGGGCTTTACCGTTGTTCCCTTTGGGCAGGGCTTTAAGGATATGAGTCCACCTACCAAGGAGCTTATGAACCTCGTGTTGGGCGAAAAAATCGCCCACGGTGGGCATCCCGTCCTTCGTTGGATGATGGATAACATTTATATAAGAACCGACCCGGCGGGCAATATAAAGCCCGACAAGGAAAAGTCTACGGAAAAGATAGACGGAGCCGTTGCCACAATTATGGCGCTTGACCGTGCTATACGTTGCGGTAATGATTCAAGCGCTAGTGTCTACGATAATCGTGGGCTTTTGTTTATTTAAGGAGGAACGATGGAAAAACCTATAAAACACGTAGTGTCTCTGTCCGGGGGCAAGGACTCTACGGCTATGCTGCTTCGGCTGATTGAAGAAGGCAGACCTGTAGATATTATCCTTTTCTGCGACACGGGACTAGAGTTTGATGCTATGTACCGACACATAGATAAACTCGAAAAGTATATCGGCAAGCCCATCACAAGGCTCAAATCGGATAAGGATTTTGAGTACCTTTTGCTTGAGCATATGCCGAAACGCAAGAATCCGGAGCTTATCGGTCGCAAGGGTTACAGTTGGAGTGGTCCCCGCAATCGTTGGTGTACGGCAATCCTTAAACAGCGCGTTATCGACAAACATCTACACGATATCGCAAAAGAATATACCCTTGTTCAGTACATAGGAATCGCTGCCGACGAGCCTGAACGCATTAGAGGATTCAACTATCCTTTAGTAGATTGGGGTATGACCGAAGCGGACTGCCTTGCTTTTTGCAAGGAGAGGGGCTTCGATTGGGATGGGCTTTATGACATCTTCCATAGGGTGTCTTGTTGGTGCTGTCCGTTACAGTCCTTTGAAGAGTTACGCAAACTGCGTAAACACTTCCCACAGCTTTGGAAAAAGCTCGGAGAGTGGGACGAGAAAACGTGGCGCACCTACCTTAAAAACTACTCCGTCAAACAACTTGATACGCGCTTTGCGTTTGAAGAAGAGTGCCTTGCAAAAGGACTCCCCATCAAAGGTAAGGCGTTTTTTAATGCCTTGAGAGAAAAACTAAAGGAGGATTGATTATGGGATTATTTTCAGGGCTGTTCCGTTCTAGGGATAAGCCTAAAAACAGTACGGCTGGCAGTGCCTATGCTTTTTATATGGGCGGCAGCACCGCAGGAAAACCCGTAACCGAACGGTCTGCGATGCAAATGACGGCTGTTTATTCTTGTGTCCGTATTTTGGCGGAGGCAATCGCAGGGTTGCCACTCCACCTTTACAGATACAAAGAGGATGGGAGTAAAGAAAAAGCTCTCGACCATCCGCTTTATTTACTTCTCCACGATGAACCGAACCCTGAAATGTCAAGTTTTGTTTTCAGGGAGACGCTTATGACACATCTTTTGCTTTGGGGCAATGCGTATGCGCAAATTATCCGAAACGGCAAAGGTGAGGTCATAGCACTGTATCCTTTGATGCCTAACAAGATGTCGGTTGACCGTGATGAGAACGGAAAACTTTATTATACCTATACACGTTCCACCGAGGAAGCGCCAACGATGGAAAACGGCTCGGTAACCTTAAAACCTAGTGACGTTCTTCATATTCCCGGACTGGGCTTTGATGGTCTTGTCGGATATAGTCCTATCGCAATGGCGAAGAACGCAATCGGTATGGCTATTGCTTGTGAGGAGTATGGCGCAAAGTTCTTTGCTAACGGTGCCGCGCCTTCTGGTGTGCTTGAACATCCCGGCACTATCAAAGACCCCACAAGAGTCCGTGAAGCTTGGCAGAGTCAGTTCGGTGGCAGCGGTAATTCAGGAAAGGTCGCAGTGCTTGAGGAAGGTATGAAATATACACCTATTTCTATCTCTCCCGACCAAGCACAGTTCCTTGAGACCCGTAAATTCCAAATAAACGAAATTGCTCGTATTTTCAGAGTTCCTCCTCATATGGTGGGTGACCTTGAAAAGTCGAGCTTTTCTAATATAGAGCAACAGTCCTTGGAGTTCGTAAAATACACCCTTGACCCTTGGGTCATTCGGTGGGAGCAATCCATCGCACGTGCGCTCTTTTCAGCAGAGGAGAAAAAGGAATATTTCGTCAAGTTCAATCTTGAAGGTCTGCTTCGTGGCGATTACGTAAGCCGTATGAACGGTTATTCCATCGCAAGGCAGAACGGATGGATGTCCGCAAACGATATCCGTGAACTTGAGAACCTTGACCGCATTCCCGCAGAGGACGGCGGCGACCTCTATCTTATTAACGGCAATATGCTCCCTCTTGGGAACGCGGGAGCTTATGCAAAAATAACATCTACCGACAACGGAAAGGAGGATAATTCCGATGAAGAAACCCCAAGCACAGAAGTTTTGGAGGTGGAGGAACGAAGCGGAAAGCGAATCACCCGCAACCGAAAGAGTCCTTGAGCTTTACGGAACGATAGCCGAGGAAAGTTGGTTTGATGATGACGTCACCCCCAAGATGTTCAGAGATGAGCTTTTTGCGGGTAGTGGTGATGTTGTTATTTGGATTAACTCTCCGGGTGGCGACTGCGTAGCGGCAAGTCAGATCTACTCGATGCTGATGGACTACAAGGGCAAAGTTACCATCAAAATCGATGGCATTGCGGCTTCTGCTGCATCTGTCATCGCAATGGCAGGCACCGAGGTTCTTATGGCTCCCACGGCGCTTATGATGATTCACAACCCTGCAACTGTAGCCTTCGGTGACCACGAAGATATGCAGAAAGCAATCGATATGCTTGCAGAGGTCAAGGAATCCATCATCAACGCCTATGAGATTAAGACCAATATGTCCCGTGCCAAGCTCTCGCACCTTATGGACTCTGAAACGTGGATGAACGCAAACAAAGCAATTGAACTCGGTTTTGCCGATGACATTCTTACGGATGAAAAGACGGCTGTCGAAGTCCCTGCTTATGCGTTTTCAGGCAAAGAGGTGGCTAATCGTTTGTTTAACAAAATCGCAGCCAAATCCAACCCCGCACCCAAAACGGAAGACCCCCCGGCAAAAGAGCCGGAAGAATCCCACGGCCGTTCCTATGATGAACTTATGGGACGACTCAACCTTATGAAATATTAAAAACGGAGGATTTTTATTATGACTATCAACGAACTTCGCACCAAGCGTGCAAAAGCGTGGGAGGCAGCAAAGGCTTTCCTTGACTCCCACAGAAACGACAAGGGCGTTCTCTCTGCCGAGGATGACGCCACCTATGCTCGTATGGAGAATGACATCTCCGAACTCGGCAAGGAAATCGCAAGAATGGAACGCCTTGAGGCTATGGATATGGAGATGTCCAAGCCCGTAAGCACTCCCATCATCGAGAAGCCCGAAGCCCCCAAGATGGAAACCAAGGTCGGCAGAGCTTCCGATGACTACAAAAAGGCCTTCTGGAACCACGCAAGAAAGCGCGATTCTTACGAAGTCCGCAACGCACTCCAAATTGGCACGGATTCCGAAGGTGGCTACCTTGTTCCCGACACCTTTGAGAAGACCCTTATTACCGCACTTGAAGCAGAAAACGTAATCCGTAAGCACGCACACGTTTTCACTACTTCTCACGGCTCTCACAAGATTCCCGTTGTATCCACCCGTGGTACTGCGGCTTGGGTAGATGAGGAGGGACAGATTCCCGAGAGCGATGATGCATTCGGTCAGCAGCTCATTGGCGCACACAAGGTCGCAACCCTTATTAAGGTTTCCGAGGAGCTTCTCAATGACTCTGCATTCGACCTTGAGGGTTACTTCACCAAGGAGTTTGCTCGTAGAATCGGTAACGCAGAAGAGGCGGCATTCCTTTCTGGTAACGGCACTGGCAAGCCCACGGGTATTCTCGCAGGCGTAGGCGGTGCAGAAATCGGTATTACCGCTGCAAGCGAAACCGCTATCACCGCAGATGAGATTATCGACCTCTTCTACTCCCTTAAGTCGCCTTACCGCAAGAATGCCATTTGGGTTCTTAACGATAGCACCATCAAGGCTATCCGCAAGCTCAAAGACCACAACGGTCAGTACCTTTGGCAGCCCGCGCTTCGTGATGGTGAGTATGATACCATTCTCGGTAAGCGCATCTTTACTTCTCCCTACGCACCTGAAATCGGTGCAGGTGCAAAGTCCATCGCATTCGGTGACTTCTCCTACTACTGGATTGGCGACCGTCAGGGCGTGTCCTTCAAGCGCCTCAACGAGCGTTTTGCAGAAACGGGTCAGGTTGGCTTCATTGCTACCAAGCGTGTTGATGCAAAGCTCATTCTTCCCGAGGCAATCAAGGTACTCCAGCAGAAAGGTACTGCGGCTGAGTAATAACGGAGGGCTGTGATGATAGAAGAATTACTGATTCGTGTAAAAAAGAACCTAAATCTTGAACACGATGCGGATGACGATATCGTAACAGCCTTCATTCATTCTGCTATCGCATACGCAGAGGGTTATCAGCATCTCCCTACGGGCGCATATAAAGAAAGCCAAATGTCTGAAGTCACCAAGCAAGGCGTCGTAATGCTTGCAACGCATTTTTACGAGTCCCGCGATGGTGGCACGGGCGGCTTCTTTGCAGATAACCCTCAAGCCTCGCAGCAATCGTGGAGTACCATTCATACGTTGCTCCGCATCGATAGGGATTGGAAGGTGTGATTATGAGTATCGGAAAAATGAATACCTTTATCGACATCGGTATTTTTAAGAATGTGAAGGACGCAGAGGGATTTGCGACCTCGGTCTATGAGGGTGTTGCCTCTGTTCGTGCTTTCCGTGAAGGACGGCACGGCTCACAAAGGTGGGCAAATCTTGCCGCTTTTAGTGATGCAACAGACCTTTTCCGCATTCGCGTCATTCCCGGTGCCACAATCACAACCGACCATATCCTTTACTGCGAAGGCATAAAATACGACATTATTTCAGTGGAAAATGTCCGTGGACGCGGTATGTATCTTGAAATAATGGCGAAGAAGGTGGTGGCGACCCGTGGCTAAAGCAGAAGTACAAATGCCCGATGAGTTCTTAAAAAAGCTCTCGAGTCTAGGCAAAAAAACAGACGAGATTGCCGAGCGTGTCCTTGAAGCAGGAGGCGAGGTTGTTCTTGCAAAGGTTAAGAGTAGCCTTTCGTCCGTTGTCGGCAAGGACACCAAGGTAGCCTCTCGTTCCACGGGTGAATTGGAGCGCTCACTCGGTATGACATCCGCAAGAGTTGACAGAAACGGCAATCACAACATAAAAATCGGCTTTGCAGAGCCTCGTTCCGATGGTGAGAGTAACGCAAAAATAGCGAATATTCTCGAATATGGTCGGCACGGGCAACCCGCAAAGCCCTTCTTAAAGCCTGCGAAAACGGCATCGAAGAGTGCTTGCGAAGCGGCTATGATACAGAAACTTGAGGAGGAGATTAAGAAAGCATGAGTATTCTTACAGATGTTAACAAAGCACTTGCGCCTCTTGGTATACCTCTTGAAACGGGTATTTTTACCGATACGGCTCCCGATAAGTATAT
Organism: Clostridia bacterium; assembly: GCA_017410585.1. Classification (GTDB taxonomy): domain Bacteria; phylum Bacillota; class Clostridia; order Oscillospirales; family Acutalibacteraceae; genus RGIG426. The sequence goes on along the minus strand of JAFQQM010000009.1, from coordinate 22,101 downwards.
CGTAATCGTACCGCTGAACGATACCTTCGGTCTTACCGCAGACAATGCGCCTACGTATGACGTGCAAGAGGTGAGAATTTCTCTTTATTGCAAGGGCAATTATGGCGCAGACAAAAATAGAATCATCCGTGCACTGCTTTCGGCGGATCTTACGATAACAAGCAGACAGTATATCGGCTATGAAAACGATACGGGCTATCACCACTATGTGGTGGATGTAGCAAATCATTATGAAATGGAGGATTTATAACCTATGGCAACTATAGGACTCGACAAACTGTACTATGCCAAGATTACTGAGGATGCAAACGGCAATGAGACCTATGCGGCTCCCACATCTTTGGCTAAGGCAATGACCGCAGACCTTTCTGTGGAGCTTTCCGAAGCAACCCTTTATGCTGATGACGGTGCCGCTGAAATCGTGAAGGAATTTAAGAGTGGCACTCTTTCCCTTGGCATCGATGAACTCGGTGCGGCGGTAGCTTCCGATCTCACGGGTGCGGTAATTGACGCAAATGGTGTCATCGTTTCCACATCGGAGGATGGTGGTGCCCCCGTGGCTATCGGTTTCCGTGCAAAGAAAGCCAACGGCAAATATAAATACTATTGGCTTTACCGCGTTAAGTTCGGTATTCCCGCTACCAACCTTGCGACCAAGGGTGATAGCATTACATTCTCAACACCTACCATTGAGGGCACGATTCTTTGCCGTAACAAGGTTGACGGCAAGGGCAAGCACCCGTGGAAGGCAGAGGTTACGGAGGGTGATACTTCCGTTTCCGCAGCAACCATTACTAACTGGTACAAGGAGGTCTACGAGCCTTCTTATACCGCAACTACAAACGGAGGTAGCGACTAATGACGACTGACCGTAATACAACCATCACCATTGGCGGTGACGAATACAACCTTATTCTTACGACCAAGGCAACAAAGGAAATTGCAGGTCGTTACGGCGGTCTTGAGAACCTTGGAGATAAGCTCCTCAAGAGCGAAAACTTCGAGATGGCGATTGGCGAGATTGTGTGGCTTATTACGCTTCTTGCGAATCAGTCTACGCTTATCTATAACCTCAAGAACAGAGACAACCCTAAGCCTCTGCTCACCGAAGAGGAGGTAGAAATTCTTACTGCGCCCTCCGAGCTTGCAACCTATAAAGAAGCCATCACCGAGGCTCTTTATAAAGGCACCAAGCGCAACGTAGAAAGCGAGGCAGACCCAAAAAACGCGGTGGTCGAGTAAGTGACGAAGAGTTATTTACTCGGCTTCTTTATTACGGCATAGCCCACCTTCATCTCACTGTTGAGGAGGTGGGTCTTATGCCATTCGGTCTGCTTCTTGACCTTTGGGAATGCCATAAACAGTTCTCGGGCATCTCAAAACCCAAACGTGAGCATTTCATCGATGACATTATTCCCGATGGAGTGTAATGCCAAATAAATGCTAAACGAAGGAGGTGGTGCAAGTGGCAGATAAATTCGGGCTAAAAATCGGTCTTGAAGGCGAAAAAGAATTCAAGCAGTCCTTGGCGGACATCAATTCCGCATTTAAGGTTCTTGGTTCGGAAATGAAACTGGTCGAGTCGCAGTTCGACAAGAATGATACTTCTGTCGAAGCACTCACCGCCAGAAATGAAGTTCTCGGCAAGCAGATCGAAGCCCAAAAAGAAAAAATCGAAGTTCTCCGTGCTGCTCTTAAAAATGCGGCGGAGTCCTTCGGTGAAAATGACAAGCGTACACAAGCTTGGCAGATTCAATTAAATAACGCAGAAGCCTCTCTCAATAAGATGGAGCGCGAACTGCAACAAAATACCGATGCCCTTGAAGGTGCTGGCGAAGGTATGGATGACGCAGGCAAAGAAGCCGACGATATGGGCGACGAGGTGGAGGACGCAGGAAAGCAAGCAAACGATGCCGGGGGCAAGTTTGAAGCACTCGGTACTGTTTGTAAAGCTACTGCCGCTACGATTACCGCTGCCTTTGCAGCCGTATCTGCCGCCGCCATTGCCGCAGGAAAAGCTCTTGTGGATATGGCAACTGAAGGTGCTGCCTATGCCGATGATGTCCTTACGACTGCTACCCAAACGGGCATCGCAACCGACAAGCTCCAAGAGTATATGTATGCCGCCGAGCTTGTTGACGTATCCACCGAAACACTCACAAAATCGATGGCAAAGAACATCAAGTCGATGGCTACCGTCACTGATGTTGCAGGTGAAGCCATGGTGGATATGGAAAAACTCGCAAAAGCAGAGGCAAAGGCGCAAACGGCACAGCTTAACCTTGAAAAGGCACAAATTGCCTACGATGAAGCCGTAAAAGCTAGTGGCACAGCTGTGTCCAAGGCTTATGCCTCCGTAGAAGATGCGATGTATGGCGTGGAAACCGCACAGATTTCTTACAACGCAGCCGTTGAAAAGAATGGTGCTGATTCCGAACAAGCGCAGAAAGCCGCAGTGGCACTGCAAAAGGCGCAAAGCAAACTGACAAACGCACAAGATGCTTATAATACGGCTCTTGCAGAAAGCGGTGATGCATCCGCTAACGTAAAGAAGGCGGCTATTGCACTTGAGCAAGCACAAATAAACCTTGCCTCGGCGCAATCTGATGTTACGGCGGCATCGCAACCCGTAGCACCCTCGATGAATGAGATGACCGAGGCTTACAACAAACTCGGAGTTGCCGTTTATGATGCCGAAGGCAATATGCGTGATAGCGATACTGTTTATTGGGAAATCATCGATGCCCTTGGTAAGATGGAAAACGAAACCGAGCGTGATGCTATCGCAATGACAATCCTTGGCAAGTCCGCACAGGAACTTAATCCGCTTATCGAAGCGGGCGCAGAAAAAATGGCGGAGCTTGGCAAAGAGGCGCAAGAGGCAGGATACGTTCTCGGTGATGATGCCCTCAATGCCTATGGCGCACTTGATGACCAATTGCAGTACCTATCTGTAGGCGCAACCGCTGCTAAAAATGCGCTTGGAACTATACTTTTACCCGTTCTTACAGACCTTGCAACCGATGGCGTCAGCCTTCTTGGCGAATTCACCAACGGCATAAAGGATGCAGACGGCGACCTTTCCAAAATGGCGGATGTTATTGGAGATATTCTGCCCAAGGTCATTAACGTGTTTATGGAGCATCTCCCGGTGCTTTTAGACATGATAACAACGATGGTGACATCTATTGGCTCTGCCATTGTTGACAACCTTCCGATTATCGTTGATTCGGCAACGGAAATCATCTTCACGATATTGAATGCGTTGATAGCAGGGCTACCGCAAATAGCAAACGGTGCGTTGCAACTGGTGCTTTCTCTTGTGGACGGTATCATAGACCAATTACCGCTTCTTATTGACGCAGGACTTCAAGTGATTATAACACTTGTCAGCGGAATTGCGGCGGCACTGCCACAGTTGATTCCGTCCATCGTGGAAATTATCGTAAAAATCGTTGAAACCCTTATCAATAATCTGCCTCTTATCCTCGATGCAGCACTTCAGCTTATTATGGGCTTGGCGCAAGGTATTCTTGACGCAATCCCCGTACTGATTGAGGCTCTGCCGAGGGTAATCGACTCGATTATTCAGTTCTTGCTCGGTGCGATTCCACAGATTATTGACGCAGGAGTGCAACTCCTTACATCGATTATCGGAGCTTTGCCGAGCATTATTGATGCTATAGTTGCTGCGATACCGCAAATTATCGAGGGCTTGCTTTCTGCAATCTTGGGCGCAATCCCACAAATTATCAACGCAGGGGTTAAACTCATAACGTCATTGGTTCAGGCGTTGCCTACGATTATCAAAAAGATAGTGGCGGCAATACCGAAAATCATCAGTGCCATTTTGGATACACTCCTTGACGCACTGCCGAGCATTGTTGACGCGGGAATTACTTTAATAACGGCGCTTGTAGAGGCGTTGCCCGTTATTATTGAAACGATAGTGGAGGCAATCCCACTTATTATCGAGAGCATTCTAACCGCAGTGCTTGAGGCTATTCCGCAAATTGTGGACGCGGGTCTTCAGCTTATCACGGCTCTTGTTGGTGCGTTACCTGAAATCATCGAAACCATCGTGGCGGCAATTCCCGAGATTATCAATGGTATCCTTACGGCGGTTATAGGCGCAATTCCGCTTCTTATCGATGCGGGTGTTCAGCTTATTACGTCACTGATTGGTGCACTTCCCGATATTGTACTGACGATTGTATCCGCAATCCCGGTTATTATTGAGGGTATTCTTGAAGCAGTTATCGGCGCAGTTCCGCTGATTATTGACGCAGGACTCACGCTTATAACTTCCTTGATAGGCGCATTGCCTGAAATCATCTTCACGATTGTTAACGCAATCCCCGAGATTATTGTGGGCATCATTGACACACTGCTCGGTATGATTCCGATGATTATCGAGTGCGGTATTGATTTGCTGACTTCGCTCATTACGGAGCTTCCTACGATTATCGTAACGATTGTCGGTTGTTTGCCTGACCTCATAAACGGCATTATCAACGGGCTTCTCGGCAGCATTGATAAGTTCATCGAAGCGGGTGTTGACCTCTTTATGAGCCTTATCACCAATCTGCCTGCCATTATCATTGAGCTTGTAAAGTCGATGCCGAAAATTATCACTTCCTTGGTAAGCGCTCTTATGAATGGGCTTGGCTCATTCGTTGAGGTGGGCGCAAACCTTGTAAAGGGATTGTGGGAAGGCATACAAAGCCTTGCCTCGTGGATTTGGGATAAGGTGTCCTCTTGGGCATCTGACCTATGGGATGGCATCTGTGATTTCTTCGGCATTCATTCTCCCTCACGTAAAATGGCGTGGGTGGGCGATATGCTTATGACGGGACTTGCAGGTGGTATCGATGAAACCGCAGGTGAGGCAATCGATGCGGCAACGGATATGAGCAAAGACCTCAATGGTGTGTTTAACGACCTTTCCGCAGATCTGTCAACGACTCTTCCAAAGAACATCGATGTAAACGCGCATAGCACTGTAACCGATGGCACGACAGGTGCTACGGGAGGCTTTGTTCTCCAACTTAACATTCAGAATTTCAACAACTATACGAGCGAAGATATCACCGAGTTGACCAACGAAATTATGGCAACCGCAGGTGCATACGCCCAAAGAAAAGGAGTGGTATTTGCATGAATTATTTTATTTATAACGGTATCAGTTCCAAAGATATGGGTGTCCGTATAAGCTCGAAAGATGTCTATTCCGCCCCCAAGTATGACCTCAAATTTCAGTCAATACCGGGGCGGGACGGAGACCTTATATCCCCAAACGGCAGATTCCCAAACACTACGATTTCTTATACTTGCTTTATCCCGGCAAAAAGCATTCAAGAACTCTCCGATAAGGTAACGGCGGTCAAGTGTTGGCTTTATACCGAACCCGACCGATACCACACTTTGTCGGATAGCTACGATACTTCCTTTTTCCGCAAAGCTGTGTTCAATAACAAACTCGACATTTCGGATGAAGTTAGCAAGATAGGGGTGTTTACTGTAAACTTTACTTGTCATCCTATGCGTTTTTTGCACACGGGTCAGGTCAAAACTACTTTTACGGCATCGCCTTTTACACTCACGAATCCGTACCCGTTTGCAGCGAAACCTTACTTAAAAATCAATGGCCGTGGCACGGGAACACTTACAATACAATCGGCTTCAAGCAATAAAATATGGGAGTTTTCCACCTTGAACGGATATACCGAATGCGACTCGGAGCTTATGAATTTTTATCATGACACCGAGCCTAAAAACGATACCGTCAGCGGTGAGGGCTTTCCTACTTTTGCACCCGGCGATAACACCATAGCCTTTGCTGGTGGTATCACGAGCATTGAAGTCATACCGAGGTGGAAATCTATATGATTCCCGTCCTCTATAAAGCCAATGCTACCAATTTCTCCACTTACGGAATCGGTACTCTTGCAGACACGATTTCTTGCCAAGTGACGGAGGAAAGGAACGGAAGCTATGAGTGCGTAATGAGCTATCCTATCACGGGACAGTTCTATTCTGAAATACAAAAGGAGCGCTTAATAAAAGCAAAACCGAACGACACGTCTGCAAATCAGATGTTTCGTATTTACAGAATTACGAAGCCCTTAAACGGCATCGTGAAAATATATGCGCAACACATATCCTACGACCTTACATCCATTGCGACTACACCTTGGAGTGCAGATAATATTATGCCGCAAGTGGCGCTAGACACTGTATTCGAGAAGGCGCTGACTCCGCATAATTTTACATTCCATACCGACTATGAAAATAGCAAACCTTTCTCGGTATCTAAGCCCAAGAGCATACGTTCTGTGCTTGGCGGTGAGGAGGGGTCTCTCATCAGCCTTTGGGGCGGTGAGTTCGAGTGGGACAACTACCGAGTCATTCACCATCAAGGGCGCGGCACTTCAACGGGTGTGGTCATTGAATACGGCAAGAACCTCACAAGCCTTGAGCAGGATGCAGATATTTCTGGCATTTATACGGATATTTTGCCGTATGCGGTAATGACTGATGAAAACGATAATGAAATCGTAATCACCCTCGCCGAGCAAGTTTTGTCTATTTCCAATAGCACTCTGGTGCAACGCAAGACACTTATAAAAGACTTTACCGATTCTTTCGAGATGGATGAAGTTATCACCGAGGAGGCACTTCGTTCAAAGGCCGAAACCTACCTCAAAAACAACCCCTTGGGTGTTGAAAATCCCACGATTAAGGTTTCCTTTGAACCTTTGTGGAAGCAACCCGAATATGCTGCGGTTTTAGAAAGGGTTTCTCTTTGCGACCGCGTAACGATTAAGCACACAGACCTTGGTGTCAGTGCTACGGCAAAGGTCGTAACGACCGTTTACGATACTCTTGCAGAAAAGTATGTGTCCATTACTCTCGGCTCTGCCAAAAGCACTCTTGTTGATACTGTTTCAAGTACGCAAAGCGCCGTGGCAAATGCCACAGAAAAGGTAGACCGCTTACCGAGCCTTATGGCTTCTGCCATCAATAGCGCCACGAAACTAATTACAGGCCAGAGTGGCGGTTACGTTGTGTTACGTGGAGATGACACGGGTCAGCCTTATGAGCTTCTTGTTATGGATGCGCCTACGATTGATGATGCCGTTAATATTTGGCGTTGGAACGTTGGCGGTCTTGGTTTTTCAAACAATGGCTACAACGGTCCCTATGAAACGGCAATTACGGCTGACGGCGCAATCGTTGCAGATTTTATTACATCGGGTACTTTAATCGCAAATATCATCAAGGCAGGAACACTCTCTTCGCAAGATGGTTCTTCTTATTGGAACTTGGAGACAGGAGAGGTGGTGCTTCGTGCGTATGCGACCACGGAATCGGTAGAGGAAACCAACACCCGTATTGATGAAATCAACGAACAGAAGATGTACCGCCTTGTGATTTCCTCTTCCAACGGAAACATCTTTAAAAACAACAATATCAATACCACCTTAACAGCCACTGTATTTTCGTGGGATGAGAATATCACCGATACCCTTGACCCAAATCAGTTTATATGGACTAGGGTTTCCGATGATGCAGAAGCCGATAAAGAGTGGAACGATAAGCATTATGGCGGTGCTAAATCCATCGACATAACCAAAGAGGACGTCAATATTCGTGCCACTTTCTTTTGTGACCTTATTGACACAACCACAAGAAAAAGCCTTCTCGGCTAATTTTTATTAAAAGGAGTTTTTATCATGAGTAAAGCACAAGGTCAGTTTACAATTATTGACTACAATGACGCCTTAACCCTTACGGGTTATATCGGGTCAAATCACGCAAAAACGCAGATGTATAACCCCGACAACGGAAGCTACAATCCCGACTGGTCAAGCACGAACCTCGTTCTCACGCCGAGCCTTTATGTTATCGGTACGACCACCGACCAGATCACTTCTTCCGCAGTAACCTCGGTCAAGTGGTATATCGGTTCTTCTACGACTGCAATCACGACCTCGGGCAGTTATGCTTTAAGCGGCACCAAGAGCCACATTTTGACTGTTAAGGGCAACGTGATGGCTGGTCTTACGGGTATTGATTACCGCTGCGTTATCACTTACAAGGATGCTTCCACGGGTCTTTCCATTACGCATCCGCTTACCATTTCCTTCTCCCGTGTTGTAAATGGTGGAGGTATCGTTGACCTTCTCGTTACTACACCCAATGGTAATGTCTTTAAGAATACCGAGGTTGCCACTCTTACGGCAAAAGCAGAGCTTTGGAGAGGTTCTTCCGTTGATACCACCAACGTTACTTATAAGTGGGCGATTATGGATTCAACCGTTACCTCATCTTCTTCGACGGGCTACGATGCATCCTTCGGTGTGGGTTGGAAGAAGCTCTCCGACACTGCGGGAATGTACACGGGAACGACTACTGCAACAATTACGATTTATGCGGCTGCCGTTGACAGTTATGCGGTATTTAAGTGTATCGCAGTTGACTCCGATTCGGCATCCAACACCTACAACAGTAAGTTTACCGACGTTGCTACTTTTATCGACAACTCCGACCCTATTCAGGTAGTGATTACTTCCACGGGCGGAGATGTCTTTAAGAACGGACAGGGTTCGACAACCTTGACCGCCGTGGTTTATCAGGCGGGTGCTGAAATCGATGCAGACGGCAAAGGTACCTATACTTGGACGAAGTACAACAAGGATGGCGCAATCGACACTTCTTGGGGTACAAGCGGAACGAAAACGGGCAAAACTCTCTCGGTGTCGACGTCTGACGTAACGACAAAGGCAACCTTTATGGTAGTCGTAACACTGTAAATAAAAGGAGGGCTGCTTATGAAGGCGCAAGCACAATTTACGATTCATTCGTTAAATGACGTAATAGCCGCGACGACTGCGCCGTCAAGCCCTTATAAAGGTCAGTTGTGGGTGAATACCAATTATTCACCCCCTCGGACTTTCGTTTATAATGGATCGGCTTGGAAGGAGCAGAACGGCACAGACACCCTCCGTAGCAACATCTCGACTCTCACGACCAAGTCCAACACGATGCAAAGCAACCTCGATGGGCTTACAAGCACCGTTTCTGCAGTAACAACGAGAGTGGAGATGGTTGAAAACGACCTCGGGACTGTTGAAGAAAATATCCTTGATATTCAAACCGATGTGTCCGAGCTTGAGCAAACGGCATCGAGCATTGCCCTGCGTGTCAGCGCAAACGAAAGTGATATTTCTAGCCTAACAGTGACTGCTTCAGGACTTACGACTCGTGTCAGTTCCGCCGAGGGTAATATTTCAACTCTACAGACCTCGGTCAGCGGTCTTACAAGCCGTGTTTCTACGGCAGAGGGAGATATTTCCTCTTTGGAGCAAACGACATCAAGCCTATCTGCCACTGTCGCCACTAAAGTGAACGCAGAGGGCGGTTCTACTTCTTCTTTCGGTTGGAAGCTGACAAGCAGCGGTTTTTATCTGTACGCAAGCTCTGCTACCGTTATGAGTGTCACAAGCTCGGGACTTTCGGTCAGCGGAAGCATAACGGCAACGAGTGGTACGATAGGTGGTTTCACTATTGGTTCTTCGTCTATTTATAAGACCAAAACTTCTTATAGCAGTTCTACCGCAGGCGTTTACCTTGGCACCAACGGCATCGGTCTTGGCGCTGGGACTTTCTACGTAACCTCGGCAGGATACCTTTATGCCACTAATGCCAATATCACGGGAACGATAAATGCGACAAGTGGTACATTTACCGATGTGACGATTATCGGAAGCATTTACTTCAACGAAAATCAGGAATACTTCTTGAACCCCAACTACGATAACGGCTCTTGGTATATTTACCTTCCAAAATTCCGTGTTGATGACACATCAGCATACTTTTCTGGTACACTGCAAGCACCAAGCGGAAATATTGGTGGTTTTACTATCAGCACATCCGCAATTTATAAGACCAAAACCGCTTATAGCAACACCACTGCAGGTGTTTACCTTGGTACGGACGGCATTGGCTTGGGCGCAGGGACATTTTATGTAACCTCGGCTGGCGCGCTTACTGCGACTTCTGCAACTATCACGGGTGCTATAACCGCCACCTCTGGTTCGGTGCAGAATATGACAGTGAAAGGACGATTGTATTTCGGCAATAACTCGTCATATTACATCGATGCAAACTACAACGACTCAAGTTATTATATCTATCTGCCCGGTTTCCGTGTGGATGATGCGTCGGGAGCAGTCTTTTCGGGTAAACTCTCGGCAGCTTCAGGCTCTTTTTCGGGTACGATTACGGCAACGGGTGGCAAGATTGGTAGTTTGAGCATAACGGATGGCGGACTTCTGTATGGTTCGGTTTCAGGAAACACTGCAACAGGCGTTAAAATCAATACCACTACCATCTGGGCAAAATACAGTTATTTCACCTCGGGCTCCATTGGGTGTTGGGGTTATAGCAGTTCAGGTATGTCCGCTTCCTATAGTAGCTATGCAGGCTTCAATGGCAACGACTCAGTTTATATCTATCCCGAAACACTGCGATATAGACTTTACGGCACTTCAAGCTACCCAAGTGTTAGGTGGCAGACAGTTGTTGATATAATTAACACAGCCTCTTCGGATAAGCGAATTAAAAAGAATATTGAGCCGTTATCGGATGCTTACGATTTGCTTTTCGATGCTCTTATTGCCAAACGATACAAGTATATCGATGGTACATCCAAAAGGTATCACACAGGCTTCGTGGCTCAAGAAGTGGTGGAGGCTATTGAAAAAGCTGGACTTTCTCTTTCGGACTTCGCTGCCGTTATGCTTGAATGCCCCGGAAGCGAAAAAGAAACGTGGAAACTTCGCCGAGATGAGTTCGTTGCCCTTAACACTTGGCAGATCCAAAAGCTGAAAAAACGAATAGCGGAACTTGAAGCTAAACTCGAAGCAAAGGAGGGGTGATAAATGAAGGCGCAAGCGCAATTTACAATACATTCGCTGAATGACGTCATTGCCTCCACGACCGCCCCAAGTAGTCCGTACAAAGGACAACTGTGGGTGAATACGAATTATTCTCCACCGAGGACTTTTGTTTATAACGGCTCTGCTTGGAAAGAGCAAAACGGCACGGATACCTTGCGTAGTAATGTTTCCACATTGACCACCAAGGCAAACAACCTTCAAAGCAACCTCGATGGGCTGACAAGTGAGGTATCCGTTCTTACCCAAGAGGTGGATAATAACACCTCAAATATAACTACTCTCACAGCAAGTGTATCGACTTTGCAGCAAACTGCCACCGAAATATCGGCTGAAGTTTCTATGAAGGCAGACAAGACTTGTGGGGATTCTTCTTCCTCTTTCGGATGGTCGCTTACTTCAAGCGGCTTTTATTTATATTCCAATGCAACGACCGTAATGAGTGTAACCTCTAGCGGTCTTACAGTGCAAGGTGCGGTCAATGCAACGAGTGGTACTGTTGAGAATATGACCATTACGGGCTACTTGCGGTTCGGCGGCAACACATCCTACTACATCAGTGCCAATTATAACGACAGTAATTATTATATTTACTTGCCGGGATTTAGGGTTGATAAGGCTTCGTCTGCCGTGTTTTCAGGCAGGCTATCCGCCCCAAGCGGCACAATAGGTGGATTCACCATAAGCACAAGCAAGATTTATAAGACGAAAACCACCTATAGTGATGCCAATTCAGGCGTTTATATAGGAACAGACGGCATAGGGCTTGGCGCAGGAACTTTCTATGTTACCTCTGCGGGAGCATTGACTTGTACGAGTGGTGCTATAGGTGGCTTTACCATTGGCGCAAGCAGTCTTTATAGCACGAAAACGGCCTACAACAATACTACCGCAGGCGTTTATCTTGGCACGGATGGTATCGGGCTTGGCGCGGGAACATTCTATGTTACCTCGGCAGGTGCTTTATATGCAACCTCGGCAACAGTAACAGGAACGATTAACGTAACAAGCGGAACCTTCCAAAGCGCCCATATCACGGGTAGCATTTATTTTGGCGAAGGTACAAGTTACTATATGAACCCTAACTTAAATAACGGCTCGTGGTACATATATCTTCCCAAGTTCCGAGTAGATGATACCTCGGCATACTTCCAAGGCACACTGCAAGCCCCGAGTGGTAACATTGGTGGATTCACCATAAGCACCTCAAAGCTCTATAAGACCAAAACTACCTACAGTGATAGCAACTCCGGTGTTTACCTTGGCACAGATGGTATAGGGCTTGGCGCAGGCACCTTTTACGTTACCTCGGCGGGCTACCTTTATGCGACAAGCGGAAAGATAGGCGGTATGAGTTTGACGGCAAGCCAGATGTATTCGCAGAACTTTATTCTCGGTACTGTTTATGATTCTAGTGACTCCACAAAATCCTTCACGACGCTTTCTTTCGGTGAAACCAGTGGTACGACCTTCACGGCAACAACGGTACTTACGAACAGTGGTTGTTATATGCAAGCCCTCTCAAGTAACGCCATAGCTTGCGGAGTTATCCGAGTGCAGTCCATAAGAGCCGATTCAAGTATAAGCTCAACCACGGGCTTTTATTTCGGTTATTCAGGCGGCTCGACACAATATTATGCCGAACTTTCGTGGAGTGGCGCAATGTTGTATTTGAAAATCTACAACAGTAGTGGAGTGCTGACCACACTGACGGCGGCAAAGACCTTCACTGTTCACTATGCTTGTATTTGGGGTAGTGATACTACTTGGAGTGCTACTGTTGCTAAAGGCGCAAGCAGCACTTCGCTGAACACGAATGCCTTTTGGGGTATCGACTACGCAACCTTCAACTATTCAAGCTCAAACAAGGCGCAACACACCTATTACTTTACTGTTTCGGGTACAAGTGCCGCAACGACCATTACGAGCTATGGGCATATCGTTCCTTGGAGCAATAACGGCTACGATTTGGGTTCAGCGGCATATAAGTGGCGCAATATTTACGGACAGGCAGGCATCGTCAATACCTCGGATAGGAACGAGAAATTTGATATTTTACCGCTTGCCGAGGTGTATGAGCGCATCTTTGATAGCCTTGCGCCCGTTACCTTCAAATTCGTTGAAAACACAAGTGATAGAACGCACATAGGCCTTGTGGCGCAAGACGTAAAAGATGCTGTTTTGGCTCAAGGTCTTACGACAAAGGAGTTCGCGGGATATTGCGAGTGGGAGAACGAAGATAAAACAATCGGCTGCGGACTGCGTTATAGCGAGTTTGTTGCTATGAATATACATGAAATTCAAAAATTAAAGGCTCTCGTTAAAGAGCTTCAAGAAAAAATATCTTATATGGAGGAAAACAACCATGAAACTTAAAGACCTTATTGAGGCAAATGCACCCCTTAAGCGTTTAACCGAGAAGCGCTTTGTCAGCTACAAGAAGATGAGAGAGCTTGTTAAACTTCGCAAGGCGGTGGAACAAGAGGTGGAATTCTACGCCACCGAGGAAAAGAAAGCTATCAGCCTTTACGCAGAGACGGATGCGAGTGGTTCTCCACTTTTCCTTGATGACGGCAGACTTCGCCTCAAGGATATGGAGGCCAAGGTGGCTTTTGAGAAGGAAGTCACCACACTTCGTGAAACCGACGTGGATGGCATTGAACCTATTACTCTTTCCGAGAGTGATTTCCGTTCTGCCGATGACCTTCCTACGGTAGATGATATGATTGCCCTTGAGGGTGTCATTATTTTTGAAGACTAAAAGGAGGTATGGCGCATGGAAATTATCACCGCAGTTGCCGGGGTTATTACCGCTTTGGGCGTGATTTTCGGTCTTGTTTTTGCCGTGTACAGATGGTATCTGAAACAAGAAAAGCAGGACAAGGACATCAAGGCTATCAAAGAGGAACAAACCCTTCTCACGCAAGGCGTTCTTGCTTGCCTGAAAGGTCTGCAAGAGCAAGGTTGTGACGGTCCCGTTACTATTGCAATCAAACAAATCGAAACGCACCTGAATAAACAGGCGCACAAATAATTTTTTTGGAGGATTTTATTATGACTACTTTTTACGAAATCGCAACTATTCCCGCAATCGCAGCAATCGTTTATACGATTATCGACATCGTGAAGACCGCAGTGGGCGGCACGGAAAAGTTCAAGAGGTTTATTCCGCTTATTTCCTGCGCGCTCGGTGCAATTATCGGTGTTATCGCCTTCTTCTGTGTCCCCGGTGTTATGGAAACGCAGAATGTTCTCGTTGCCATTATCCTTGGCGCAGCAAGCGGTCTTTCTGCCACTGGTACGAATCAGGCAGTCAAGCAGCTTACGCATAAGACTGACACCGATAAAACTGAATAATACTTACTAACCGCTAGCCCATCGAGGATTTTTTCTTCGGTGGGCTATTTTTTATTCTGCTGAATATGCAATAGTAATTGAAAAATTCATAAAAATGTGATATAATAGGTGTACATTTTATCAAGGAGGTGCGGTAATGAAAAAAGTAGATGCCGAAAAGCTGATTCCGTATATAAAAACCACGTTCATTGCTGCGTTTCCGACAGCAAAAGAAATTGTAGAAGAAACACCTATTGTGCTGATTCCCAACAGAGGGCGTGCAGAGGCTCGGCAAAAGGCTATGGATGCTTGTGACGCAACATACAAGGTTGATGGGGATAATCGTGGTGAGGTCATCTTCGGTCCCAAAGGCAGAGCCGTTTTAATTTATACTACTGCTGCTGAAACGGACTGGGATTTTTGCCACACGGGTTGGCACGAACTCGGTCACGTATTTACCAACCTTGTAAACAAAGAGCTTTTTATTGACGCAGAAAACGATGTCCGCGCAGACCGTGATACCAAGAGACGCACGGGAATGTCTGTGTGGTCGGAGTTCATTGCCGAGTACATTGCCATTCTCATTAAAAACGAAGAACCACAACCCGTGGCGTGGCCGAAGCAAGATATTCTCTCGGGACTTATAAAAGATGCCGTAGGAACGGGTATGCTAAATCCCTATCCGCTTGCCTTTTATTGCGCTATGATGATGGGTGATAACACCATAGACGAAATGTTACAACGCCAGCCCGATGCTTCAATCGGTCTTGATGAGTGCGATGACCTTCTATCCGATATGATTGTAAACTTGCTACGCTTGTTGGATAAGCAATTATGCAAAGAGGACTTTTGGGATATTTCCCTTGAGACACTCGAAGGCATCGGTGCCCAAGTGGGTGAAATATGGACACACTGCTATTATTCAAGCGCGCTCACTGCGTTGGAAAAGATTGTAAGCAAAAGATAATTTATTGCCATTTTTACAAGAATGATTTTGTGTATGAAAACATTGACAATATTGGGAAACGGATTTGATTTAGGACACTTATTGCCTACTACATTTGATGACTTTATTGCAACACTACCTCTTAAAAAACGAGAAAAATATAGCATTTTTCGCAATGGTAATAACAGTTGGAATGATATTGAGTCGATGTATGAGAGTCTTTTGGTTGAAATTGCAACCGGAAGAGATTTAAAAGATTTAACGGATGAACTGGATAGAATTCGCACCGATTATGGATTAAACGATTTTGGCGAAGTTAACTATTATGGCTATGAATACGAGGGTTATGACGAAGAACTGAGCAATGTCGCAGATATTGTATCAGTGTTGAGAGATTTTGAAAGAGATTTCTTGGTATATTTGCGTACATACTGTAGCGATTCGTTATTACAAACATTGCTGCCAAAGCAACCTTTATTAAAAATCATTAATCAGTCAAATCAAATTATCACATTTAATTACACACATACTGCCGAAATCCTATATGGTGCCAAGAGTATTATTCACATACATGGCGATATTGATGATGTCATCGTAATTGGCAGTGGTGCTATGGAAAAAGCAAAGACATCAGTAGTGGATTATGAATATCCCCGAATAGATGCTTTTAGCAAAGATAAAGATGGAATGATTGACCGAATGGCTTATTACACAGAAGATTTGGACGGCCATTTAGTAGAGGAACAATATACTAGACGTTTTTTTGATGAAATTGCCACATCAGCCGAAGAAAAAGAAAAAGAATTTTTTGACTTATTAAGCACTAAAAGCAAGGAGTCGTTTACGGAAAGACAGGATACCATCGATGTTTTATCATCGCAACATTATGATCTAGTTTATGTAATAGGTCATTCACTAGGCAAAGCGGATTGGAGGGTTTTTGAGGCTATTAATAAAACCGCCAAAATTATTTATTTTTATCACAAAGAATGTGAATGTATCGACAAAAGCAAGATCTTAAAAGAATTAGGGTTTGAGGCGGAGATGCTTTCAGACAAAGAGTTGTTTATATAAGAAACCATATAATTGTAGAGCCTATTTTGGGAGTTTTCCCAAGATGGGCTTTATTTTTTGGCTTCTTTCCAAAAAATATTCCTCCTAACCCTTCAATTTTTTGTTCTCCCGAGGCTTTTAGATGGGAGGTGGTATCCAATGACCAACGCAGAAAAAGAAACCATTATAGCACTAAAAATTCAAGGATTAGGATGTAATCGCATAGCAAAAATAAGTGGCGTACCGCTTGGGACAGTAAAATCTTTTTTAAGCAGAACCGAAATTGAGCTTCCGAAGCCCCAAGACGGCATTTGCTTGGAGTGTGGCGCACCTATTGCCGTAGTTCCGCATACCAAGCCGAGGCGCTTCTGCTCTGGGACTTGCAGACAGAAGTGGTGGAACGCACACCTTCATATGGTGAACCGAAAGGCTTTTTATAATTTTACATGCCCGTGGTGCGGAAAGAAGTTCACCGCCTATGGTAACGACCACAGAATCTACTGTTCCCGTGGATGTTATGCGGACGCAAGGAGGAAGAATGGAAAATTACCAGAACATTTTAATGTATAAACTCGCAATGCATATGGCGGAGGAGATGCTCAAAAAAGGCATAATTTCCTCTGACGAATATGACAAAATAAACGATAAAATGTGCGAGAAATTCTCCATAAAAATAACCTCAATATACCGCAATATGACTTGATATATATCTGTTTTAGAGGTAATATGTGACTACCAAAAAGGAGGTAATTATGCGAGTAATAAAGGACGTTACGCCTCAAATGGCGACCGAACTGAAAAGGCTCCGCGTTTGCGCCTACGCACGTGTCTCTTCTGGCAAGGATGCGATGCTGCACTCGCTTTCAGCCCAAGTCAGTTATTACCAAAAATTCATAGCTTCGCACATCGATTGGCAGTTTTGCGGAATCTATGCGGATGAGGCTTTCACAGGTACAAAGGAAGTCCGCCCACAGTTTCAAAAAATGCTTGAAGAATGCCGAAATGGTAACATCGATTTAGTGGTTACTAAGTCAATCAGCCGCTTCGCTCGTAACACGATTACACTATTGCAGACGGTGCGAGAATTAAAGGCGATGGGAGTAGATGTTTTCTTTGAAGAACAGAATATTCACACCCTTTCCGCAGACGGAGAGCTTATGCTTTCCATTCTTGCTTCCTACGCACAGGAAGAAAGCCTTTCGGCAAGCGAAAATCAAAAGTGGCGTATCCGTAAGTCCTTTGAGGCAGGAAAGATTACCGCCGCTTTCCCGAAGCTCTTTGGATACCGAGTGGTTAAAGGCAAAATCACGATTGATGAAGAAACCGCGCCCATAGTGCGTAAGATTTTCTCGCAATTTGCTAACGGTGCAAGTTTGGCAGAGATAGCGCATTGGCTTACCGATAATGGGGTGCCGTGCATTGTAAAAGGTGAGTGGTCAAGCAAAAAGGTGAAGCTTATCCTTTCCAATGAAAAGTATTCGGGCAACGCACTTCTGCAAAAGACATTCCGAAATAACCACCTTGAGAAACGCAAGATAGTCAACCGAGGACATTTGCCACAGTATTTCGTGGAAGACACGCACCCTGCCATAGTGGATATGGTAACATACCAAATCGTAAAGGAACGGCTGCAAGAAGCCTCGGACTATTTCACACCCACCACACCGCAAAGCGATTCTCCATTTTCAAAAATGATGTTTTGCGGATACTGCGGTGAATACGTAAAGAGAGCCAAAAACAACGCACGAACTGTCTGGAACTGCCACCGATACCTTGAAGAGGGCAAAGCCGGGTGCGAGGGCGCGAAGCAAATCCGCAACGATATGCTTGAAGAGCTTTGCTGCGAGGTGTTCGGTTGGGAGAGCTTGGATGAGGAGTTTATACGCAAAAATGTAGTAAAAATCAAAGTTTTTGCGCATAAACTGACCTTTGAAATGGCAGATGGCGCAAGCATAGAAAAAGAATGGAAAAACAAGTCCCGCTCGGCTTCTTGGACTCCCGAAATGCGTGAGAGGGCTAGACAAAGAGCAATAATTCAGCACGGAGGTTAAAATGGGAAAAGTTACGGTTATTCCCGCCACAAGGGATTTTCACACGGGCATTGCTAAAAACAGTATGCGCAAACGCAGAGTGGCGGCTTACGCACGTGTTTCCACGAATAGCGAAGAACAAGTTACCTCTTACGAGGCGCAAGTGGATTATTACACTAAATACATCCAAGGCAGAGCCGATTGGGAGTTCGTCAAGGTTTATACCGATGAAGGCATTTCAGGCACGAACACCAAGCACCGAGACGGCTTCAACGAGATGATAGAAGATGCCCTTGCCGGGCAGATCGATTTAATCATTACCAAGTCAGTGAGCCGTTTTGCGAGAAACACGGTAGATAGCCTTATTACCGTCCGCAAACTCAAGGAAAAAGGCATCGAGGTCTACTTTGAAAAAGAAAATATTTATACACTCGATAGCAAGGGTGAGTTGCTTATCACGATTATGAGTTCCTTGGCACAGGAAGAAAGCCGTAGCATTTCGGAAAACATCACGTGGGGTAAGCGAAAATTCTTCGCTGACGGCAAAGTATACCTTCCTTACAAGAACTTCCTTGGATACGAAAAGGGTGAAGATGGGCTTCCCAAAATAGTTCCCGACGAGGCTGATATTATCCGCTTGATTTACTCAATGTTCCTTGAAGGAAAAACCACATACGCAATAGCGGCAGCACTCACCGAAAACGGCATACCGACACCACGGCAGAAAGTGGTGTGGAAACCTAGCACAGTTGAGAGTATTCTTACAAACGAGAAATACAAAGGCGCAGCCCTTTTGCAAAAGAGCTTCACAGTGGATTTCCTTACCAAAAAAATGAAGCCCAACGAGGGTGAGGTCCCACAGTACTATATCGAGGATAGCCACGAGGCGATTATAGACCCGAGAGAGTTCGAGCTTGTTCAAGCAGAGATGGCAAGGCGCAAAGGGCTTCGAGCTACCTATAGCGGAAATTCAATTTTTGCCTCCCGTATTATTTGCGGGGATTGCGGTAGCTTTTACGGCGCAAAAACGTGGCACTCCACAAGCAAGTACAGAAAAATTATCTACCGCTGCTTTAACAAATACGCAGATAAAGACCATAAATGTAAAACGCCTACCTTGAACGAATCCGACATCAAGGATGCCTTTATAGCAGTGTTTAACATCCTTATGGCGGACAAGGAAGCGGTGCTTGATGCTTGCCGAGTGATGCAAGAAACACTGACCGATACGGCCGAGATTGATGAGAAGATTGCAAAGTTGCAAGAAGCTCAAGAAGATGCGTGTACTCTGCTTCAAAAGCACGTTGACGATAATATGCGCATAGCCCAAGACCAAGAAGCCTTTTGGAATCGGTACGAAGAGTATGAGACGCGTGTAAATGAGGTAGCCGCAGAGCTTGATTCCTTAAAAGTGTTACGCCTGAAACGCATTCAGAAAGCCGAAATCATCGGTGCATTTATGTTTGAGCTTTATGAGAGAGACGGAGTGATAGAAGCCTTCGATGAGCGCCTTTGGGTTGCAAGCGTTGACACCGTTACGGTTTATAAAACGGGTGAGATGGTATTCCGTTTCAAGAACGAAATGGAAATCAAGCACGGATTAAGTAAATAATTATAGTCAAAAATGCTCCTACGATGTTTTTTCGCAGGAGCATATTGCTATTTGTCACCATCAGTGGGAAGGTCAAAAGTAATCGGTTCATCATCCTCATCATCGAGGTTTTCCTTCTCGTAGAGCTTTCCGATGCGTAAACGATGAATGTTATTTTTCTTTTTGCCGTTGTATTCAATGACCATTGCCTCGGCATACCCAAGCATACCCGGACGACGTTCTTTTGCCATACGGGTGAGGGCTTTAAGGGACACTGCGCCGAGCTTTTCCTTGAATACCTCATCGTCAAGCACATTCTTATATACCACTACGAGCTTTGCCACGGCTTTCATAATGCTTCCAGAGAAGGAGTTGCAATCGCCCTCCCAAGCACCGATGATAAGGCGCAAAACACGGCTCAATACGTGGTAGCCGTAATCCTTGTAAATAGACTCGACAGTGGCAATAGCGCAAATAACACCGTGGGTTTTCTGTGAGCCGATGGTAAGACCGAATGACTCTACAAGGTCACGAATGATAATCTGCTCGTCATTGCCCGCCTCGATGTTTGCCATAAATATTTCAAGGGGCTGAAGGCTTTTAACGAACTTCATCTGATTGGCAAAAATATCTGCTTCGTGTTCGTAGCAGAGGTCATCATAGACCATACACCAAACAGGAGTGTCGCGGGAGCCCGAAACAAGCGCCACAATTTCAATAGTGTGTTGTCCGTTGAAAACATAGTTGATGCCATCTCTTCGGCTGACCTTTACAGGGTTAATTTGATAAAGGTCAAAGTTCTCTGCGGCACGAGCAATGTGGCTATGAGAAAGACTGCGCTGATAGTCTTGGTTCGACACCAAGTTTTTTATAGGAATCTGCTCAAAATGCACATTAGGCACGAACATACTGTAATCGTCCATTTTACTCCTCCTCGATGAGTGCGAGTAATTCTGCGATGTTGCCTTGCAGGTCGCACAGCACTTCTTTTAGGTTCTTCTTTGCACGATCTGAAACGATAGCGGCATTGATGTTTTTATAAGCGCGCCCGATGGAGCTTGTCCACGAAGGTACCGTAAGGGAAAGTTCTACTGCGGGAGCATCGGGGTCAAAGGCAGGCATATCCTTGACGGAGGGTCTGTTAATGACTGGTGTTGCTTGCGTTGCGCCTTTGGGCGGTCTGCCTCGGTGGGGTGTATTCATTTGGATACTATAGCCTTTTTGTTCAACACCGAAATCAGCCCTCCGAAGCTCTTGAGCAGACATCCTTGATAGTTCCACAACTCTCTGGTGCGGTAGTTTTAATCTGCCCGCGAGAATTTTGGGGAGAACCTCGGGATACTTTGCGCCTATGCTCAAAAGCGCCTTTGTATAAATAGCATATTTCTGAACGGTTGCGTGGGTGACGTGGTTTTCATCCGCTATACGTTGTGCGGTGGTATGCCTTGTTGGGGAGTCACGATAATCAACGCCTTCAAGGGAGATATCATCTATGTTTGAGCGCCAAGTGGAATATCCGCGCGGACGGGTGCTATTTAAGTATTTTTCTGCCTCATATTGCATTCCTATAAGAAACTTTCGTGTCTCAAAAGTCAAATCCCTACGGAGGAGTTGTTTTTTACAAACAAAGGCATAGGCGGCTTCCTTACAAGAAAAACGCATCTCTTTCACGTCATACGGAATATCGTGGCGCAGACAAATTTCGTATTGCGTCAAACCATCGATAATATATCCGTTCCAAGTAATAATCGGTTCGGTGCAGCCTTCTGCGAGGAGGGTTTCTTCTAGAGCAAGGTATTCTTTCTTGCTATAGGGGCTGATTAAATTCGTAAAATCCTTATTTATCTGTAGTCGTATATTTTTCATTTTTATTCTCAACTTTCCACTTTTTCCATTGAACTTAAATCAAAAAGAACCAACTGATGCGTTTTTATAAATTTGCCCCCGGTAAGACGGTAAGTGTGCTTATAGTCGAGGTTAGCATCAAGGTTGTGCAATTGCTGGGTCAGTGTCTCACTATAATATTCGCAAGACTCATCCGCATCAAGATTTCTAACATTTGTCTTTCTCGACTGGTCTCCGCTTTGAGGGACATCCACGCGCTTTATTGCAATTTGCTTTGACTCGGTGTTAATGAGGATTTGGATATAAAGTGGATCTCCGAGAACATGAAGGGTGTGCTTG
>JAFQQM010000008.1 GCA_017410585.1 Clostridia bacterium | reverse complement strand
TAGGTCACCGACACGTCGTCGATGTACACCACGCCGGTCGCACTGCCGCTGTAGTTTTTCAGACCGAAGATCGCCTCGCCGTCCGCCGGAGCGGTCCAGGTGACGGTCACGCGTTGCCAGCCGTCGGTGGCCGCCTTAAAGCCGTCGGTCGGGTTGGAGGTCACAGCGGCATTGCCCAGCGTGTAGTCCAGCCATGCGCTCGGGGCGCCGGCGCCGGTCATATACAGGTCAAAGTCCATATCAGCCGAAGCCTCGGTGATCCACACGTAGAACGCCAGCGTGTATTCCACGCCCGCCTTCACGGTGACGCCGTTAAACTGGATGTAATCGTCGGTGCCGGAGACCTCGATCTTCGCCATACCGTTTTCGATGGAGGAGTTGCCCATCCAGTTCTGACCGGTGGTGGCGTTGAAATCGCCGTTTTGCACACCGGCGCTGACCGCGTTTTCGGACAGTTCGTTGTCGCCGCCGTGATCGGTCGGGGTCACCACGACCGGCGGTTGCTCGTTGATATCGTAGATGCACAGGTCATCCAGATACACGGTGGCGTTACCGCCCCAATAGTTGCGGACAAAGTAGATGTTCGCCGTCGCGGTGTTGTCGGCGGTGAACTCGTAGATCATCTCGACCCAACCCTCGGTATCCGCCTGCAGGCTGGTACCGGCGATGGCGTTGGCATCGGAATAGATCATATTCTGATAGGCGGTCTTATGGCCGGAGGCTTCACCGTCAATACGGATGTTACTGCTATCCATGACCCACATATACACCGACATCCGGTAGGTCTTACCGGCGGTCACCGGCACTTGGAAGGAGGCCATATCGTCCGAACCGCTCAGTTCCATACGCAACTTACCGTCCGCCACCGCGCCGTTGCCGCTGATGCTGACGCCGGAAGCCGCATCAAAACTGCCGAAAGTGACCAGATTGGTCTTGCCGTCCGGCAGATTAGCGCCGACGGTGGTCGTGTGATCCGGAATAACCGCTTCCGGTGCCTTCTTCTTCCACACGCCATCCTTCACGATGGTGAAGTCCTTGGTGAAGCGGATAGCCGCATTGTCTTTGGTAAAGGTCGTACCCGCCGGAATGGTGATCTCCGAAGCGGCGGTGGTGTAGTTGGTGGTATCACCAACAAAATACAACTGGAACTGGTTGGCGTTTGCCATACCCGCCGCCTTAGCCTGCACCGAAACGCCGTCGACCAGAACGGTCGTGTTGCCGGCATAGGTGCCCCAATCAGCAACCGGCAGAGTCTGCGCGCTCTGAATAACCAGATAGGTACGCTGTGCACCGTCGTTATAACCCACCGAAGAGATCGTGTCGGTCTCCACGTCGAAGTCGATATCCGTGTAGGCGATCTCCGGTTCGGCCGACTTCTTCTGCCATGTGCCGCCGACCTTCACGATGGTGAAGTCCTTGGGGAAGTACACGGTGGTGCTGTCCTTGGTAAAGGTCGTACCCGCCGGAATGGTGATCTCCGAAGCGCCGGTGAAATCGCCCGTGCCGTCTGCGGTATAGATCTGGAACTTATTGGCACTGCCCAGACCGGCCGCCTTAGCCGCTACTTCGACGCCGTCGATCAGCAGGGTGGCGTTGCCGCTGTAACCGGCCCAACCGTCGATCGGGAGGGTCTGCGCGGTCTGTACCTCAAGATAGGTGCGGATGTTGGCCGAATTGTAGTTGACGCTGTTGACCTTATCGGTCTCTACGTCGAAGTCGATGTTAAGCACGGTAGGCTCAGGTTCCGGCTCCGGATCGGCCACAGTCTCAGACACCGACACGTCGTCGATGTAGTAGACATCGCCCGCCTGCGCCGTGTAAATCATAAACTGCAGGGCATTGCCACCGCTGTTCAAAGTGAAATCCACGCTATACTGCAACCAGGTATCGTAAGCAGCCAGCGAACTGGTAGTCACAGGAAGAGAATACTGCGGAACGTCCGGAAGAGGCTGCCAGGTATGATCCCAGATCATCAACTGGATCTGCACCGTCTCACCCGCCGGCACGTAGTACCAGAAGGAGAAGGTGTAGGTCGCCGCATCCGACAAACCGTAAACGTTGCTCTTCAGCGTTTTATTGCCGTTGTCAAAATCCATTTTGACCGCATAGTTGCCGCTGTGCGTCTGCTCGGTCGTAATGGCGGCATCGATCTCCGCCGACGCCCACGATCCCGTGCTGAAGTTGCCCGACTCCACGCCACCGTTGACCATATGCTCAACCGTCGCGGCGGACGCCAGCAAGCCGCCGACCGGCAACAGACCAATCAGCATCAGCACGGCGACGCAAACCGCCAATGCACGCTTGGACATTCTGAATAAATTCTTCATAAGGAGACCTCCTTCATTTCGCGGTTTGAAAGCGGTTTCATTCCCACTCACACCCCACGGTTTGGTTAAATTATATAACTATTTAATGCATCCGTCAAGAGGATTTATAAAAATTTATACCGATTTCCTTTCCATAAAAACAGACCGTGCCGCCGTATGCGGCACGGTCTGCTGTGTCTGTTTTCAGCCGACGATCTGCTTTTTCAAACTGTTTCCGATCGCACAAAGATATTGCATCGCAGGGAAAACAAGATCGTCCGGCAACGGCACGAAGGCGTTGTTTACCTCAAAGGTGAGATCCCCTTCATACCCGATCTCCCGCAAAGCGGCGGTCACCTCGCCGAAATCGATGCGATGGGTATACGGGAACACGTGCAGATCCCGTTTCCAATCGTTGTCGTGCACGTGCAATGCCTGCAGGCGATCTTTCCCCAGCGCTTTGATCATCGTCGGAATTTTTCCGCCGATCAGCGGCACGTGTCCGATATCCAAGCAAGCGGTCAGCCAATGGCTGTCCATCATATCCACGTACTCGCAAAATTCCGCCGGCGAGGAGCAGGTCGACTCGGTGATGGGGTTGTCGTTCCAATCCACCGCATCGTACAACTGCCGCACGTGCCACATATTCTCGGTGGCGATGCGGATGCCCGCTTCTTTGGCAATGGGGATCAGTTTGCCGTAAAACTGCTTGTTCCATTCCTTTAAAATATGCGCGTTTTGCGCATACGGCAGGTGTTGCACCGGATGGACTACGATGATATCCGCCCCTACGATCGCCGCTACCTGAATGGCACGAACGATCCAGCCATACTGCTCGACGGTGCGCGCTTGGTCCATAAAACTGGATCCAAACGGCGCATGCGCTTGGTTGCAGGCGATGCCGGCCGCGTCCGCCACCTCACGAAGGTGCTGTGCTTTTTCGCGCCAATCGTCGCAGTCAAACAACCCGCCCTTTTGGCAGGAATGACACAGGGTCAGATCGAAAGCGGTAAACCCCGCCTCGGCGATCATCTGAATGGTTTTTTCCAACCCGAAGCGATCGTCGATATGTTCGGTACTCATCGAAACACGCATAACCAATTCTCCTTATTTTCGGTGTTTTTCTTCTTCTTTTTCCAGCCAAGCCTGCAACTTGTCCGCCCCCACCTCGGCGGTACGGACCAGCAACTTGCCGAGGTCCAACGCGGTACGGCCCAATTCGCCGCCCAATGCTTTCCATTCTTCTTTCAGTTCCGGCATATCCTTCACTCCTTTTCTTATTTTCAGTATACGCCACTTTTTTTGCCTTGTCAACGAAAGGTCTTGACATTTTGCGCATATTTTTTTATAATGAAGTTCCTGACAAGAGGACGGCTTCACCGCTCCGACGGAAAGGGAACGATAACGCATTGTTAGGTCGTACTCTGTGTCAGGGTACGACCTTTTTTGTTAAGGGGGCAGATTATGGAAACACGCATTGCGGTGATGAGCATCATCGTGGAAGATCCCGATCGGGTGGCGGAACTCAACGCCTTGTTGCACGATTACGGTCCGTACATCATCGGACGAATGGGATTGCCCTACCGCGAGAAGAATATCCACATCATCAGTTTGGCGATCGACGCACCGCAGGATGTGACCGCCGCTTTGTCCGGCAAAGTAGGGGCACTCTCCGGCGTCAGCGTCAAGACCGCCTATTCCAAGGTTGTGTGAGTATGATCCGACTGTTAGAGCAAGCGGGTAAGCGCCCGCTGACAAAAGAAGAACTGCGCCAACTGATCGAAGGGTACACCCCGTCGCTGGCGGATGAAGCGGCACGGCGTGCCGTGGCGGTACGGCGGCAGGTATACGGTGATGCGGTGTATATCCGCGGTCTCATCGAGATCAGCAATATCTGTAAAAACGATTGTTACTACTGCGGCATTCGTCGCGGCAACGCCGCCTGCGAGCGGTATCGGTTGAGCGACGAGGATATTTTGCTTTGCTGTGAACACGGCTATGCGCTCGGCTTTCGTACCTTCGTACTGCAAGGCGGCGAAGATCCCGCCTTCACCGATGAGCGGCTGTGCGGCCTGCTGACAGAGATCAAGACGCGGTATCCCGACTGTGCGGTGACCTTATCGCTCGGTGAGCGTAGCCGCGAAAGTTACCGCCGCCTGAAACTGGCCGGCGCGGACCGCTATTTACTGCGGCATGAGACCGCCGACCGCCGGCACTACGAAACGTTGCACCCGCAGGGGATGTCGTACGACGAGCGGTTCCGCTGTCTGCGCGATCTGCGGGAGGCGGGATTTCAGGTCGGTTGCGGTTTTATGGTCGGCTCACCGGGACAGACCGCCGACACGCTGGCGCAGGACCTGCTGTTTATTCAGGATTTCCGCCCCGAAATGTGCGGGATCGGGCCGTTCATCCCCCACCGCGATACCCCGTTTGCCGACCAACCGGCCGGCAGTGTGGAACTGACCTGTTATCTGTTATCCCTCATCCGGCTACTGCATCCGACGGTGCTGTTGCCGGCTACCACCGCCCTCGGCACCGTCGCTGAGGACGGACGCGAACGCGGGATCAAGGCGGGTGCTAACGTGGTGATGCCCAATCTGTCACCGGCCGACGCCCGCTCGAAATATCAACTGTACAACAACAAACTCTCCACCGGCGCGGAATCGGCCGAGGCGGTGGAACTGCTGCGGCAACGGATGGCGAAGATCGGGTATACCGTCGTCACCGACCGCGGCGATCATAAGAAAGAAGGGTTGACCTATGGCAACGTATAATCCGAAATCCCTCCTGCCGGAGGAATTTATCAACGACGCGGAGATCCGCGCCACCATCGCCTATGCAGAGGAAAACAAACGGAACGTCGAACTGATCGACAGCCTACTGCAAAAAGCGCGTCCGCAAAAGACCGAAACGGGTGTGACCTGCAGCGGTCTGACCCACCGCGAAGCATCGGTGCTGTTGGCCTGCGACATTCCCGAAAAGATCGAGGAGATCTATCGGATCGCCGAGGAGATCAAACTGGCGTTTTACGGCAACCGCATCGTGATGTTTGCGCCGCTGTATCTCTCCAACTACTGTGTCAACGGTTGCGTCTATTGTCCCTATCACCTCAAAAATAAGCACATTGCCCGCCGCAAACTGACGCAGGACGAGGTGCGTGCCGAGGTCATCGCGTTGCAGGATATGGGACACAAGCGTTTGGCGATCGAAGCCGGCGAGCATCCGGTGGAAAATCCCATCGAATACATTCTGGAATGCATCAAGACCATCTACTCGGTCAACCACAAAAACGGTGCTATCCGCCGCGTCAACGTCAATATTGCCGCCACCACGGTGGAAAACTACCGCAAACTCAAAGAGGCGGGCATCGGCACCTATATTCTGTTTCAGGAGACCTACCACAAGGAAAGTTATCTGCAACTGCACCCGACCGGCCCGAAACACGACTACGACTACCACACCACCGCGATGGACCGCGCGATGGAGGGCGGCATCGATGACGTCGGTCTCGGCGTACTGTTTGGGTTGGAACTGTATAAATACGAATTTGCCGGTCTGCTGATGCATGCCGAACATCTCGAGGCGGTGCACGGTGTCGGCCCGCACACCATCAGCGTGCCGCGTATCAAGCGCGCCGACGACATCGACCCGAACGTGTTTGACAACTCCATTCCGGACGACATTTTCGAAAAGATCATCGCCTGCATCCGTTTGGCGGTACCGTACACCGGTATGATCATTTCCACCCGCGAGACCGAAGAGGTCCGCCGCCGTGCGCTGAATCGCGGTATTTCGCAGATCAGCGGTGCCTCCCGCACCTCGGTCGGCGGCTACACCGAGGAGGAACGCCCCCACGATTCCGAACAGTTTGACGTCTCCGATCAGCGCACGCTGGACGAGGTGGTGCGTTGGCTGATGGAATGCGGACACATCCCCTCTTTCTGCACCGCCTGCTATCGCGAAGGTCGCACCGGCGACCGTTTTATGTCGCTGTGCAAAACGGGGCAGATCCTCAACTGCTGCCACCCCAACGCGCTGATGACACTGACCGAGTTTTTAGTCGACTACGCGTCGGAAGAGACCAAAGCGATCGGTTTTAAACTGATCGAAGAGGAACTCAAAAAGATCCCCAACGAAAAAGCACGCGCCATTGCGATGCAAAACGTGGAGGATATCAAAAATTCCAACCGCCGCGATTTCCGCTTCTGACATTTTGTGAGGAGGTGACCGCGTTGTCACTACAATCTACCCCCTCTTCCGAGCGTCTGCACATCGGTTTCTTCGGACGCCGCAACGCCGGTAAATCCAGCCTTGTCAACGCCGTGACCGGCCAGCAACTGGCCGTGGTCTCGGACGTGAAGGGCACCACCACCGATCCGGTTAGCAAAGCCATGGAATTGTTGCCGCTCGGTCCGGTGGTGATCATCGATACCCCCGGTTTTGATGACGAAGGAGCGCTTGGCACACTCCGTGTGCAGAAGACCAAGGAGATCCTCCGCCGCGTAGACGTGGCGGTGTTGGTGGCGGATGCCACCGTCGGGTTGACCGACACCGACCGCGACCTGCTGACGCTGTTTGCGGCGCGGGAGATCCCCGCGCTCATCGCCTACAACAAGACCGATCTGCCCCATCCCACCGTTACGGACGGGTTGTCGGTCAGCGCTAAAGACGGCACCGGCGTGGAAGCACTGAAAAACGCCATCGGGCAGTTGGCGGGAGAACGGGAGCAAAAGCCCATCGTCCGCGACCTTCTGCAATCGGGTGATTTGGCGGTGCTGGTCACACCGATCGACTCCGCCGCCCCGAAAGGACGGCTCATTTTGCCACAGCAACAGACCCTCCGCGACCTGCTGGACGGCGGCTGTCTCGCCACTGTCACGCGGGAGACCGAACTGCCCGCCGCCTTGGCGGCTTTGGCGGCACCGCCCGCCATCGTCATCACCGATTCGCAGGCTTTCGGTGTGGTTTCCCAAATCGTACCCCCTTCCGTTCCGCTGACTTCCTTCTCCATCCTGATGGCGCGTTATAAAGGCAATCTGCCTGCCGCTGTGGAAGGGGCGGCTATGCTGGATAAACTGCAAGACGGCGACAAGGTGCTGATTGCTGAAGGATGCACCCATCATCGGCAATGCGGGGATATCGGTTCGGTCAAACTGCCGGCGTGGATCAACAAATACACCGGCAAGCAGATCGACTTTGCCTTCTGTTCGGGAAACGAATTTCCCGAAGACCTTTCTCCGTATCGCTTGGTGTTGCATTGCGGTGGCTGTATGCAGACCGAACGCGAGATGCGCTCTCGCGCCCGCATCGCCACCGACAGCGGCGTGCCGATGACCAACTACGGCGTGGCCATCGCCCAGTTACACGGCATTCTCCGCCGTAGCCTTTCCCCCTTCCCCGAACTGCTCAAACTGTTAAATACCTAAAATAAAAGTCCGATGTTAAGGCGCGCTCCGTAAGGGAGTGAGCCTCGACATCGGACTTTATTATTCTTCAAAATGCTTCGCCAGTTTCGGGAAAGTGGGGGTAAATTCTAGGAAACGATCGAGCAGTTTACCGGCCATGCCGATCAACGGGCCGTTGATCACGGCGATCAGCACAGTACCATAGCCGATTCCATAGCCGAAGATCTGCCCAAACAGCAACAGCGACATCACCGCGCCGATGACCAACAGCGCCATATCAAATCCCAGTTTAAAGGCGGTCGGGGGCAGGTGAAAATGCTCCGTAATGCCTTTGACGAAGAAATCGTAAAAAGCGGGATAAATATACACACGGAAATAGAGCGCCACCGACAGCGCCGTTGCCAACTCACCAACCACAAAAAACAGCATCCGAGCCCACAACGCGGGCGCCGGTGACTGTTCCGAAAGCATAGGCAACATTCGGCACAGATCCAAAAGCAATCCGTAAAAAACGCCGGTTCCGAAGGAAACGAAATACAGCGCCCTTACCCGTTTCATCAACAAGCAAAAAATAACGAACAGAATGGCTTCAATCACGTATTCCGCTTGCCCGAAAGTCAACGGCAATGCCGTCTCCTGAGTTGCCAAATGCAACATATACACCGGCGCGGTCAGCATCGAAATGCCGAAATCCGCACGGGTGAGCATCGCTACCGACACCGCCAACAGCACCGTCGCCAGCACGTAGGCCAACTCACTGCTGACGCGCCGTTTCTTTTTATTTTCCAAAATATACCCCTCTCTTGTGGCGCACCACCGGCGGAGGGTTACTTGTGGTACAGCCGTTTCGTCTCGTATTGCGGTTCAAAACTGACGTTGACGCCAAGGCGGCGGAGCAGATGTTCGTCTTCATCGCTGATGATGACCGAAAAATGCGCCACACTGCCCTTGAGATTTTCCAGTTGTTCTTTTGCCAGAGCCGCCACCGGATTGGTCAGCGCCGAAATGGTCAGCGCCAGTAACACCTCGTCGGTGTGCAGACGCGGGTTTTTGTGTTTCAAATACTGCGTTTTCAACTCGCAGATCGGCTCCAAAACGGAGGACGAAATGAGATCCAGCGAGTCATCGATATCCCCCAGCGTCTTAAGAGCGTTGAGCAACATAGCCGCCGCCGCGCCCAACGTGCTGGAGGTCTTGCCGGTCACCAAACGGCCGTCCGGCAGTACCATCGCTCCGGCCGGTGCGCCGGTCTGCGCCGCCTTTTCCATCGCCGCCTTGACAGCAGGAAACTGCTCCGGCTCGACGCTTGCCTGATTCATCAGCAACTTGAGTTTTTCCACTTCCACGTCGTCGCCCTTGCCGCGCAGACGGCTGATGCAGGCAGAGTAGTAGCGGCGGAGGATCTCCAAACGGGACGCCTCACAGCAGACCGCATTATCAACAATGCAATAACCCGCCATATTGACCCCCATATCGGTGGGCGAGCAATAGGGCGATTTGCCGAGGATCTTCTCAAACATCGCGTTTAAGACCGGAAATATCTCCACGTCACGGTTGTAGTTGACCGCCGTTTTTTCGTACGCTTCCAGATGGAACGGATCGATCATATTGACGTCGTTTAAATCCGCGGTCGCCGCCTCATAGGCAAGGTTGACCGGATGTTTAAGCGGCAGATTCCAGACGGGGAAGGTCTCGAATTTCGCATAACCGGAACGAATACCGCGTTTATAATCGTGATACAACTGGGACAGGCAGGTGGCCATTTTGCCGCTTCCGGGGCCGGGAGCGGTCACCACCACCAGCGAACGGCTGGTCTCGATGTACTCATTCTTGCCCAGACCTTGGTCGCTGACGATCTGCTGTACGTCGGAGGGATAGCCGGCGATGGAATAATGGCGATAACAGCGGATACCCAGTTTGGTCAGGCGTTTATAGAACGCATCGGCGGCGGCTTGTCCGTCGTAACGGGTCAGCACCACACTGCCGACGTACAGTTCCATCTCGCGGAAGGTGTCGATAAGCCGAAGAACGTCTTCATCGTAGGTGATACCGAGATCGCCGCGGATCTTGTTCTTTTCGATATCCGCCGCATTGATGACGATAACGATCTCCAGTTCGGTCTTCAATTGCTGCAACATCCGAATCTTACTGTCGGGAGCAAAACCCGGCAACACGCGGGAGGCGTGATAATCGTCAAACAACTTGCCGCCGAATTCCAGATACAGTTTACCGCCGAACTGGGCAATACGCTGGCGGATCTGCTCGGACTGCAGTTTTAAGTAGCGTTCGTTGTCAAACCCCATCTTTTCCATTGCACTTATCCCTCTTTCGCACAATACTTGTTTACAGTATACCATAAGCAAACCGAACTCGCAACGCTTTTTTCGGTGAAATTTTTGCAGAAATCAAAACACCCCCGCCATCCGTTGATGGCGGGGGTAGTTTTTGGTTATTTCATTTTCTTCAAAACAAAAGCACTGCGGCAGGGCAGGTAACAGTGAAACCCGACCCAGTCGGCCGGCGTACGTTTGGCTTGGTATCTGGCCTGTGTATCGACGCGGTCAAAACCGCCGAAGGTGCCGTCGTCGGTAGAAAGCACCACGCGGTAGCGCCCTTCCTTCTCCACCGGCACAAAATAGCCGTCAAACGACTTGGTGGGGTGGAAATTAAATACAAACACGGTATCGCCTTTGGTATACATCAGCACCTTGTCGTCCTGATGCATCCAGCGGTTGACCGCCTTTTTCCCCAGCAACTTGTCCTTTTTGAGCAGCGAGATCATCGCCTTGTCAAAATCGCCCAGTTCGCGGTAGCGGAGATTTTGGTCATCCACCAAACTCCATTGGCGGCGGCAATAATGGTAACTCCAACCGTTGCCCTCGCGGGGGAAATCGATCCATTCGGGATGCCCGAATTCGTTGCCCATAAAATTGAGGTAACCCTCACCCGCCAGCGACGCGGTCAGCAAGCGGATCATCTTATGCAAGGCGATGCCGCGGTCGATGACCAGACTTTCCGCAAACTTGGTCATCTTGGTATACATCTCCGCATCGCACAGCCGGAACATAATGGTCTTATCTCCCACCAACGCCTGATCGTGCGATTCGCAGTAACCGATATTTTTCTCTTTCGGACGGCGACCGGTCAGTTCATACCACAACTTGGCGATATCCCAGTTGTCGTCGGTGCTTTCTTTGAGCAATTTGATCCACAGATCCGGCACACCCATCGACAGGCGGAAATCAAATCCGATACCGCCGTCGGCGATCGGCAGGCACATCCCCGGCATACCCGACATATCCTCCGCCACCGTCAGCGCGTGCGGCGACAGCGAATGGATCAGGTCGTTGGCCAGTTGCAGATAGGTGACCGCCTCCACGTCGGTATTGAGCGAAAAATACATCTCGTAGCCGGTAAACGCACTGCCGAGTCCGTGATCGCGGTACAGCATCGAGGTGACACCGTCAAAACGGAAACCGTCGAAATGGAATTCCTCCATCCAATAGCGGAGGTTGGACAGCAAAAAGCGGATGACTTCGTTTTTGCCGTAGTTAAACAGTTTGGTTCCCCACGCACTGTGATTGCCGCGTTCCCCCTCATGGAAGAACTGGTACACCGTGCCGTCAAATTCGTTTAACCCTTCGTTGGTGTTGTTGACCGCGTGGGAATGCACCACGTCGAGCAACACCGTCAACCCGCGTCGGTGAGCCTCGTTAATGAGTTCTTTTAACTCGCGGGCATAGCCATAGCGGGAGGAGGCGGCAAAGAAATTGGAGACCTGATACCCAAACGAACCGTAATACGGATGTTCCATTACCGCCATGATTTGAATGGTATTGTAGCCGGCGGCCGCAATACGCGGCAACACCTGTTCGCGGAATTCCGCATAACTGCCGACCGCGCCCTTTTCCTGCGCCATCCCGATATGGCATTCATAGATAAACGGGGTCTTGTTCGGCACAAAATCGGCGTCGGTCCACGGAAATTCGTCGTCCGGCTCTTCCAGTTCGGCGCACCACAGATAGGTTACCGGATCCTGCACCACGCGGGTGGCGTACAGCGGAATACGGCGAAGCATCTGCCCGTTATGCCAGACGACCGTCTGCACCTTTTGTCCGGGCTGCAACGCCTCACGGCCGGTCAGTCGCACCTCAAATACGCCGTTTTCCAATCGTTGCATCGGGGTGGCGGCGGTATCCCATCCGTTAAAATCACCGGTGAGGAACAAGGCATCGGCGGCCGGTGCCCACTCCCGATACACCCAACCTTCCGCCGTGCGATGAAAACCGAATTCGTGATGCGCAGTCGCATAATCAACCAAACTGCCGTCTCCGACCAGTTCCTGCTTTTTCTCGGCAAACAGCCGCATCCGCAAGCGCAGATCATCCTCATACGGTTTGAGATACGGGTCGATCTGCAGGATCTTCAAACTCTTTTGCTTGCTCACGGTCTCGCCTCCCTTCATAACTCTGCTCTTATAATAGCAAATCTTTTCGGGAAAAGCAAGTCCGAGCCGCAAACATTCGTCCGCGCGATTTCGCTCTTTTTCGTCAGTCGCCGGCGCGCGGTACCACCTGATCGGCGGCCTTCACGATGCTGTTTGCCGGATACACGCCACGCAGGGCGGTCAGCGGATAGACCGACGTGTTGTTTCCCACCACCGTACCGGGATTGAGCACACAGCCGCAACCGATATCCGCACCATCCGCCAGCAACCCGCCGACCTTACGCAGGCCGGTCGGGTAGTCCCGCTCACCGTGTATCACCACCGGCTTGCCGTCTGATTTCAGGTTTGAACACACCGAACCGGCCCCCAGATGCGCTTTGTTCCCCAGCACCGAGTCCCCCACGTAATTGTAATGCGGGGCTTGCACTCCATCCAGCAAAATACAATTTTTAAATTCGCTGGAATTGCCCAACACGCAATGACGACCGGTAATGACGTTACCGCGCAGGTACGCGCCGGGGCGGATCACCGTACCCGCACCGATCACCGCCGGCGGTTCGACGGTGGCGGTGTCCGCCACCGTCACCCCTTCTCCCACCCACACGTCGGGATGCCACTCGGTAAACCCTTCCAACCCGCCGGCGATCAGCGACCGGATATGCTCGCCGATATGCGGCAACAGTTCCCACGGGTATTCATAAGCCGCAAACAGCGGTTGCAGATACGGCACACGGCAATCGTACATCGACGGGATACGAAGATCAGTCACAGACATAGCCACGCTCCTTGATGCGGTCGGCGACCCGACCGGCAAACTGACGGCAAAGGTCATCGGTCTCCGCTTCCACCATCACCCGCACCACCGGCTCGGTCCCGCTCGACCGCAACAAAATGCGGCCGTACCCGTCGATGAGCGCCTCTACCTCCCGCTTTTCCTGTAGCACCGCCTCGTCTTGCAATACCGCCGCTTTGTCCCTGACCCGCAGATTGACGGTATACTGCGGATACAGCGTCACCGGCTCGGCCAATTTCCCCAGCGTTGTCTTGCGGTCGCACACCTCTTCGGTCAACATAATGGCGGTCAGCAGACCGTCGCCGGTGGTCGCGTATTTTTTCAGAATAATGTGGCCGGATTGCTCGCCGCCCAAACGGAAATTGCTCTGTTGCATCTTTTCATACACAAAACGGTCTCCCACCTGCGTCTGTTCCACCGCGATCCCCACCTTTTGGAGAGAGGCGACAAAACCGCTGTTGGACATCACGGTAGCAACCACCGTGTTGCCGTCCAGCATCCCCCGCTCTTTCAGGCGCATCGCCAGAATATACATCATCGCATCCCCATCGACCACCCGACCGTTCTCGTCCACCGCCAGACAACGGTCGGCGTCACCATCAAACGCAAAGCCGATATCCAAATGCTGTTCCCGCACGACGGCACACAACCGCTCGATATGGGTGGAACCGCAATTGTCGTTAATATTGACCCCGTCCGGCTCCGCTCCGATTACCACCGTCTGCGCGCCCAGCGCATCAAACACCAATTTGGCCATACTCCACGAAGCACCGTTGGCACAGTCCAGACCGATCTTGAGGTGTTTATAGGAATGGGAGGCCAGTGAGATGAGATACCCCACGTATCGATTGCGACCGGACATATAATCCACGATCCGCCCGATCTTCTCCCGCTGTGCCAGCGGCAGGTCATCCGCGTCCATTCCCAACGCCGCCATATCCCCATCCAGATACGCTTCGATCAGCGCCGTGGTCGCGTCGTCTAACTTTTCACCGTAGGAATTGATTACCTTGATGCCGTTGTCATAATACGGATTATGAGAAGCGGTGATCATGATCCCGCAATCAAACGCATCCTGTCGTGTCACGTACGAAACGCTTGGCGTGGTGGTCACGTGCAACATATACGCGTCCGCGCCGGAAGCGGTGATACCGGCGACAATGGCGTATTCCAGCATATAACTGGAACGGCGGGTGTCCTTGCCGATAACGATCTTCGGCTTATGCCCCTTCGGTGCACACGGGCAAAGCGGCGATGCGAAGTACCATCCCAAAAACCGCCCCACCCGATAGGCCTGCATTGAAGTAAGTCCCACGTTTGCCTCTCCGCGGAAGCCGTCTGTGCCGAAATATTTGTTGGGGGTCCGCCCCTTCGGTTCACCGGTCAATTCCACCGACTCCCGCAACAGTTCCTCGGTGGTGACCCCAAAGATATCGCACAATT
Source organism: Clostridia bacterium (assembly GCA_017410585.1). Classification (GTDB taxonomy): domain Bacteria; phylum Bacillota; class Clostridia; order Oscillospirales; family Acutalibacteraceae; genus RGIG426. The sequence goes on along the minus strand of JAFQQM010000008.1, from coordinate 1,733 downwards.
GCAAGATCTTGTCGATCTGCGGCTGTGCCTGATCCATTTCCCACTTGGAGACCGATTGGCGGGATACCGCCATTTTCTCCGCCAACCCCTCCTGCGACAGACCGGCGGCCATACGCAGACCGGTGATCTTTTCTCCGATAGTCATCTGCATCCTCCTTATTTTCCTTTATTTTCCATTTACTATCTTACTCAAAAAGCCGTCAAAATACCACCAACAAAAGTTTGAAAGTTTTAGCAACCTACAGTTGCATTGTCTCCGCCAAGCAGGAAAAATATACATTTTGGCATAAAAGAAAAGATCCGAAAGCGGTTTCGCTTTCGGATCGGATCAGAAAACAAATTTAGCGGCGGCGGTCATCACGACAAGGAAAATGCCATTGACCAACGTAAACAGCCAAAAATAGCGTTTGCCGTGTTCGGGATACAGCAGACGGAATTCGCTGAAAGTGATGAGACTCGCCAGCGACGCGATCAACGTGCCAACGCCGCCGATATTGACCCCCAGCAGTAACGGGCGGTAATTCTCGGTAAACTGCGACAACAGCACCGCCGTCGGGACGTTGCTGATAAACTGGCAAGAGAGCGTAGAGACCAACAGCGCATCCTTCTCAAGCAGCCACGAAACGAATTGATTGACCGCCTCGATACGCGCGAGATTGCCGGAGAATATAAAGAAAAAGAAGAAGGTCCCCAGCAGCGGATAATCCACCATCAACAGTGCCTCGCGGTCGGCCAACAGCAACACCGCCGTGACAACCAGCAAGCCGATCGGAAAGGGTACCACACGAAACACCACAAGGAGCGACAGCGCAAACAAGAGCAAATACAGCACCGTCCGCTTGACCGACAGTTTTTCGCCAAACCGCTCGTTGATGGTCAACGACTGCGACGGCACAAACAGGCACGCTACGCAGAGCATCCCCACCGCCAGCAAAAACGGCGGCAACATCGTCAGCATAAACTCCCCTGTTGGGATCTGAAAATAGGAATATAGGTAGAGGTTTTGCGGATTGCCGAAGGGGGTCAGCATTCCACCCAAGTTGGCGGAAATGTTTTGCAGAATAAAGAGATACGCCATGTATTTCTCTTTGCCGACAGTGGACAGCGCAAAATAGCCCAACGGCAGGAAGGTGATGAGTGCCATATCGTTGGCGATGAGCATCGAGCCGATAAAGGTGATGACCACCAACAGCAAAAATAACCCCCGCAGGTTGCCCGCCAACCGCACCAGATGACGCGCTAAAATGGTGAAGAATTTGATGTTACGCAGGGCGCATACCACCGCCAAGGTGATAAACAGGCAGGCAAGCGTTTTCCAATCGAAATAATCGAGATACGCCGCATCCGGCGGCACAAAGAAGCAGGTGACCAAAGCCGCCATCGCCGCAATGCAAAACACGGTATTCTTTTTAATAAAGCGCCAAACCGCCATCGGTCTCCCCCCTCCTTTTTTCGACACCGTCTGCCATCATACACCCATTTTCGCGGTTTGACAAGAGGGAAAACGGAATTTTTTCATAAAAAAATCCCCCGCATAGCGGGGGGTATTTCATTTTCGGGCATAGCCCTATTGGCCTGCCGGCCACGCACCGGTTGCCGGCCACCCATAAATGGGTTGTCAGTCTTTGCCGGCTCCCCTTGTCAGGGGAGCTGTCGGCGGCAGCCGACTGAGGGGTAGTCTTTCGTTTTCTCTCCCTCCGTCTTTTTGCTTCGCAAAAATCCACCTCCCTCGT
>JAFQQM010000074.1 GCA_017410585.1 Clostridia bacterium | reverse complement strand
ATGCGAGACTGATGAGGGGACAAAAGGTATAGAAACTGAAAATCCCCTCATCCGTCACGGCTACCGCCGTGCCACCTTCCCCCCAGAGGGGAAGGCACAATACCTCCGCAAACTCTCGGCTACACCGTAGGGGCGGCAACCTGCCGCTCGCCCCATTTGGCTGAAGGACTTTGCTGCTGTTAAACGGCGGGCATATTTCATTTCACTGCCAACAGTTTACCGTTTTGGTTGATGCAGACGGTGTAACGATCCTTGATATGACGGAATTGTTTGCCGTCCTTGACCCAATCGACGCCTTCGGTGCCGGATGGTTGTTCACTGACGATCTCATAGCACCAAACGATAATCTCATAACCGCCGCTGACGGCGCGACTGTCCTGTGTCGCATATTGCTCATCGTGCTTGTGAGAATCCAACAGTTCATATACCAGTTTCTGTTGTGCGGCGTCCCAATAAATACGATAAGACCAAGAGGTGGTATTAACCGTTTGAACGGCAATTTTTCTCCCGAACACGGCTTCGGCGAAGACGTTTGCTTGCGCCTCGGTCAACCCAAAGAGAAAAGCACCGTCATCGCTATCCAGCAGATAGGGGAAGATGTTGTCGATGTGTGATGGAAGGACCGTAGCGATGCAATTGTCCGTCAGTTCGCTTACTTTTGAAAACCGTCCGGTATATCGCACCGTTTCGGCGTAATTCCCGTCAATGCTTGGCGGTAGACCGGTCGTGGTCGCCGCCGTTGTTGTCTTCTGACTATCGGCGGTGGTAGCGGTGGTGCTTGTCTTGCTGATGATACCACCGGTCACACCGCCTTCGGTTTCATCAATGCCGGTCGTTTGTGTGGTGGTGGTAGTAAACAGCAGATCCAGTTCAAAATCAAAATCGGCCGTGGTCGTTGTGGTGGTTGACGGTGTGATAATGGTGGGGTAGGGCTGGGAAAGCCCGCATCCTCCCAGCAACAGTAACGCGGCGATAACCGCCGCCAGTTTAATACGCATAATTTCAACTCCTCGACAGTATTATATCTCAACCGACTACGGTTGTCAAATTTCGTCGAAACGGCGTAATTACGCAAAAAAAGCGTTGCATATTCAGGTGGCTTATGCTATAATAACGCCAAAGGAGTTGAGGCTATGAAATCCCCCTATTTGCATGATAAGATCCACATTACCTGTAACAATCTGCTGGAACAGTCGGTTGTTCATTCGATGCCGATCGTGGACGTCGAATACCGTAAAGCGGACGGCTATAAGACGGATAATTCGATCCCGCAGGACGGCTGGATGCCGTTTGCGGAAGGCCAGCGTGTTTCCGGTTATGACGATCATTTTTGGTTCCGCACCCACATTGCGGCTCTGCCGGAAAAGCCGTATACGCAATACGTGTTGCGCATTGCTACCGGTCGGGAGGGCGCTTGGGATGCCACTAACCCGCAAGGTCTCGTCTACTTAAACGGTAAGATGTCGGCCGCTTGCGATACCAATCATACCGAAGTGTTTTTACAACCCGGTGTGGACTATGACTTTGCCAACTATATGTACACCGGTACAGCCGGTATGCCGATGGAGCCTGTCGGACCGGTGGAATTTGGATACAAGATGTGGGTCGAGGAGATCGATACCCGCATCGAGCATTTGTACTATGATCTGTGGATCGCGTTTGACGTCTGCACGCTGGTCGACCGTGGATCGGATGACTACGTCAAAATGATCGCCGTGGTGGAGCAAACGGCCAACCTCATTGACCAACGCGCCATCTACAGCGAGGAATACTACGCCTCGATCGCGGCGGCACAGCAGTATATCACCACCGAACTGTACGAAAAAATGTGCTCTACGGAGGGCAAACCGATCGTCACCTGCATCGGTCATACCCATATTGACGTGGAATGGCTGTGGGCCCGTGCGCAGACCCGCGAAAAGATCCAGCGCAGTTTCTCCACGGCCAAGGAACTGATGGATCTGTATCCCGAGTACAAGTTTACGCTCTCCCAGCCGGAACTGTACCGTTATCTGAAAGAGGAAGCGCCCGAGAAATACGAGGAACTGAAGCAATTGGTCGCGGAAGGTCGCTGGGAGCCGGAAGGCGCTATGTGGGTGGAAGCGGATTGCAACCTCGTCTCCGGCGAGAGTTTCATTCGTCAGATCATCCACGGCAAACGCTTCTTTGAGAAGGAATTCGGCGTGGATTGCAAGGTGCTGTTCCTGCCGGATGTGTTTGGTTACAGTTGCGCTCTGCCGCAGATCTTGGATAAGTGCGGTATCCGCCACTTCGTCACCTCTAAGATCAGTTGGAACGATACCAACACCGTACCGTACGATACGTTCTTGTGGGAAGGTCTGGACGGTACCGAGATGCTGACCAACTTTATCACTACGCAGGATTATGCTCCCAACCCGCCGCGCGGCACGACCTACGTCGGTAGCCTGACTCCGAGTCAGATCAAAGGTTCGTGGCATCGTTACAACCAAAAGGATTACAGCAACCGCGTGATGACCACCTACGGTTGGGGCGACGGTGGCGGCGGTCCGACCAAACGAATGCTGGAGACGCAACGCCGTCTGGCAAAGGGTATGCCCGGTATGCCGGTAACCGAAATGGGCTTCTTGACCCCGCATCTGGATAAGGTGCGCGAGGACTTTGACAACGCCTGCAAGCAGACCGGCCGCGTGCCGAAATGGGTGGGCGAACTGTACTTGGAATTCCACCGCGGCACCTACACCTCGATCGCCAAGAACAAGCGTGGCAACCGCTTCAGCGAGCAACTGCTTGGCAAGAGCGAAGCCTTGTCGCAGATCGCGTTTCTCTCCGGCGGTAATTACGAGAAGGATACCTTCAACCGCTATTGGCGGAAGGTGTTGCACAACCAGTTCCACGATATCATCCCCGGCTCGTCGATCTTTGAGGTGTACGAAGGCACCGACAAGGATTATGCGGAGATCGCCAATGGTTGCGCTCGTGTTATTGACGAGCAGATGACCTATCTCGCCGATCGCGTAGGGGGTAAAGGTTGGATGCTTTACAACCCCTCCGGTTTCAAACGCACCGGTATCGTCAAAGTGGACGGTAAGATCTGTGAGACGTCGACGGCGGTGCCTTCCTTCGGTTGGACGGTGACCGATTCGTTGCTGGATGCCAATACGATCCGCATCGACGGTTTGACCGCCGAGAGCGATCTCTATATCCTTACGCTGGATAAGGCCGGCCGTATCGTTCGCTTGTACGACAAGCAGAACGCCCGCGAGGTGTTCAAGGAAGGTTGCTACGGCAACGAGTTCCAGACGTTTGAGGATTATCCTCGCATCTACGATAACTGGGAGATGACCGACTACTACAAGGATAAGTGCTGGATCCTCGACAGCGAAGCGGAGATCACTCCGTTTACCGACGGTTCTTCGGCCGGCTTTAAGGTGGTGCGTAAGTATATGGATTCCACCATCGAGCAGACCATTCGTTTGTATTCGGTCGATCGCCGTATCGATTTCGAGACCAAGATCGATTGGCATCAGAAGCACCAGATCCTCAAGGCGGCGTTCCCGTTTGACGTACACACCAACGAAGCAACTTACGAGATCCAGTTTGGACACGTTGCCCGTCCGACCCACGCCAACACCACTTGGGAGCAGGCGAAGTTTGAGGTGTACGGTCATAAATGGGTGGATATGTCCGAAAACGGCTATGGCGTAGCGCTTTTGAATGATTGCAAGTACGGCCACGATGCCAACGGCAGCACCCTCAAACTGACCGTTCTCAAGAGCGGTACGTATCCGAACCCGCAGGCAGACGTTGGCGAACATATTTTGACCTATTCGTTGTTGCCGCACGCCGGTGATTTCCGCGAGGGCGGCGTCATCCGTGAGGCGTATGCGCTTAACCAGCCGATGGAATGCCGCAAGGTGAAGGGAAGCGGCGACCTGCCGTCTGATTATTCGCTGGTCTCCTGCGATAAGGAGAACGTCATCGTCGAGACGGTCAAGCGCGCCGAGGCAGACGATGCCACGGTGGTCCGTCTGTATGATGCCTATAATGCCCGTACCAACGCCACGTTGACGGTGGACGGTGGTTTCACCGAAGCCTATCTTTGCGATATGTTAGAAAACGAGCAACAGAAATTGCCGTTTGACGGCAAAACGGTCACCGTGCCGGTCAAGAACTTCGAGATCGTCACGCTGAAATTCCGCTGATCTTTCCTCAAAAATCCGATGCCGACCGGCATCGGATTTTTTCTTTTTTAGAGCAAGGAATTTTCGATTTTTTTCAAAATTTTTTGCTCGGATACATTGCAATAATCTTATATATTTGATATAATATATAAGATTATAATTGGAGGAATGTCCCTATGTCCCAGACACGGATCATTTCGCCGGAGGAACTGGCCGCTCAACGCCCGTTTACCGAGTGGGTAAGGGCGCATTACGAGTCCTTCGGCGTGTCGCCGCTGGCGTATATTCGATCCTTCGGTTGCCAACAGAACGTGGCGGATGCGGAGCGGATCAAGGGTATGCTGGCAGAGATGGGCTTTGGTTTTACCGAAGACCCGTCGGAGGCAGACTTTATTTTGTTTAATACCTGTGCTGTGCGCGAACACGCCGAAGATCGCGTCTTTGGCAATGTCGGCGCATTGAAGACCTACAAGACCCGCAAGCCTTCTCTGCTCATCGCTGTTTGTGGCTGTATGGTGCAGCAGGAGCATATTGCGGAGAAATTTAAAAAGAGTTATCCGTTTGTCGGCTTGGTATTTGGCACACATGTGCTCTATCGCTTTCCCGAACTGCTCGCCGGTGCGCTGAAAGGTCACAAGCGGTTGATCGTTACCCCGCAGGAAGCCGGCAACATTGCCGAGGGCATTCCGGTCCGTCGGGACGGCGACGTCAAGGCGTGGCTCCCTATTATGTACGGTTGTAACAACTTCTGCACTTACTGTATCGTACCGCACGTTCGCGGAAGGGAACGCAGTCGCAAACCGGAAGACGTGTTGGCGGAGGCCAAAGAACTGGTTGCCGCCGGCTACAAGGAGATCACGTTGCTTGGTCAGAACGTCAACTCCTACGGCAAGAGCGAGGGCTTTGAGATCGACTTTCCCGAACTTCTTCGCCGCATCAACGACATCCCCGGCGATTTCATCATCCGCTTTATGACCTCCCATCCGAAAGACGCAACCCCGCGGCTGTTCGATACCATTGCCGCTTGCGAAAAGGTCTCCCGCCACTTTCACCTGCCGGTGCAATCGGGTAGCAACCGTATTTTGCAGGCGATGAACCGCCACTACACGCGGGAACAGTATCTTTCGCTCGTTGACTACGCTCGTCGCGTGGTGCCGGATATCTCGTTTACCAGTGATATTATCGTTGGCTTCCCCGGCGAAACGCGGGAGGATTTCGAGGATACGCTGTCGCTCATTGATGAGGTCGGCTATACCTCGCTGTTTACCTTCATCTACTCACCCCGTAAGGGAACACCGGCGGCGTCGATGGATGACCCCGTCTCCGCCGAGGAGAAGAGCCGCTGGTTTACCGAACTGACCGCCCGTCAGGAACAGATCGCTTCCCGCCGGTTGGCCGGTCTGTACGGGAAACGTTTTCGGGCTCTGTTGGAGACCGATGCCGGCGGTTTTATGGAAGCCCGCCTGCCGGACAACGTGATCGTTCGGGTACAAGGTGATCCGTCCCTGCTTGGCCGTCGTGCCATCGTGGAGATCACCGAAACAAAAAGTTGGATATTGATCGGTAAGATCGTTGAAATTTTGGATAATTAAAGGAGAATATCAAAATGGACCGTATTGTTGAATTAGCCCGTGAACTCGGCGCTGCGTTGCAGCAAGATGAGCGTTATATCCGCATTCAGATGGCGCAGTCCGCGGCCGATGAGGATAAAGACCTGCAGGATGCGATCGGTGAGTTTAACTTAAAGCGCATTTCGTTGCAGAACGAATCTGCGCGCGAGACGCAGGACGAAGCGAAGATCGAGCAGTTGACCACCGAAGTCAGCGAAGTGTACACCAAGATCATGGAAAATCCCTCGATGATCGCTTACAATGCCGCCCGTCCGGACCTTGACCGCCTGCTGGAGACGGTGGCACGTATCATCACGCTGTCGGCGCAGGGCGAAGATCCGTACGCTATCCCCGAATCGTCTGAAAATTGCTCGGGCAACTGCAGCAGTTGCGGCGGTTGCCACTGATCATAAACGCAAACCTGCGAAAGGGAGGTGAACGCAGATGGCTTTATCACCGATGATGCGGCAGTTCTTTGAGATCAAGGAACAAAACCCCGGCACCATTTTGTTTTTCCGAGTCGGCGATTTTTACGAGATGTACTTTGACGATGCCAAGATCGGCTCGCAGGAGTTGGATCTGGTGTTGACCGGTAAGGATTGCGGCTTGGACGAGCGCGCGCCGATGTGCGGTATGCCGTACCACAGTTGTGAAAACTACATTGCTCGTCTGGTACAGAAGGGCTACAAGGTGGCGATCTGCGAACAGACGGAGGATCCCGCCAAGGCAAAAGGACTGGTCCGCCGTGAAGTGATCCGTATCGTCACGCCCGGTACCGTGATCGAAAGTACCATGCTCGACGAGGGGAAAAATAACTACCTCTGCGTGCTGTATATGACCGACCCCAAGACGGCCGGTCTGTGCTTTGCCGATTGCTCGACCGGTGAGATCAGCCTGACCACCGTCGACGGTGATGACGTGGCTGTGCGCGTAATGAGCGAGTTAGGGCGTTTCTCTCCCCGCGAGATACTGGTCAACGAGGTGGCCGCCACGCAGGAAGCCATTATGGATTTTTGCGCTAACCGCATCACCACCACCCCGCAGGTGATGGATAACGACGCGTTTGATTACGATGCGTGCGCCGCCCGCCTGCTTTCCCAATTCCATGCCGAGTCGCTTGACCGTTGGAAACTGGGGGATGCTTTTGCCGCTGTCCGTGCGGCCGGTTGCCTTTTGCAGTACCTGCAGGAGACGCAGATGAGCGGGATGGAGCGTATGACCGAACTGGAGGTCTACAGCGACGCCCAGTATATGCGTTTGGATCTCACCGCCCGCCGGAATCTGGAATTGACCGAAACGATGCGCAATAAGGAAAAGCGCGGTTCGCTTCTGGGCGTTTTGGATCATACCCGTACGGCGATGGGCAAACGCCTGATCCGTCAGTGGATCGAAAAACCGCTGATCAATCCCGACCAGATCGAACGCCGCCAGCAGGCGGTGGGGGAACTGGTCCGCAGTAATATCCTGCGCGGCGATCTGACCGAACTGATGGGGGACGTACGCGATCTGGAACGCATTATGACCCGCATCGTCTACGGCAGTGCCAACGCCAAGGAACTGCGCGCTTTGGCGCAGACCATCCGTTGCACCCAGCCGATACGCACCGCGCTTGCTTCGGTCACCACACCGCTTCTGTGCGAATTGCGGGACGATATCGACCCGTTGCAGGACGTGTTGGAACTGATCGAGTCGTCCATTGTGGACGATCCGCCGTTTTCGGTGCGCGAGGGCGGGATGATCCGTAGCGGCTATAACGCTGAACTGGACGAACTGATCTTTGAACAGACCGATGGCAAAGGGGTCATCACTCGCGTGGAGACCGCCGAAAAGGAACGCACCGGCATTGCAAAACTGAAGGTCGGCTACAACCGCGTGTTCGGTTATTACATTGAGATCCCGCGTTCTTATACCGGCGAGATTCCGGAGGAATACGTCCGCAAGCAGACCACCGCCAATGCGGAGCGGTTTATCACGCAACAACTCAAAGAATTGGAGACCCGCGTACTGGGCGCTCATGAGCGGTCGGTGGCGCTGGAATATACCTTGTTTACCGAAGTCCGCCTCAAGGTGGCGGCCGAACTGTACCGTGTCCAACAGACCGCCGAAGCCATTGCCAAACTGGACGTGCTTCGTTGCTTTGCCGAGGTGGCGGTGCGTAACCGCTACGTCTGCCCGACGGTGGAATGGCAAGGCGATATCACCATCAAAAACGGCCGCCATCCGGTGGTTGAAAGCCTGCAATCGGTTCCGTTTGTCCCCAACGACACCCATTTGGATAGCGGATCGGAGCGGGTGATGGTCATCACCGGTCCCAATATGGCGGGTAAATCCACCTATATGCGCCAAACGGCGCTCATCGTGCTGATGGCGCAGATCGGTTGTTTTGTACCGGCCGACTCCGCCCGCATCGGCGTGGTGGACAGCATCTACACCCGTGTCGGTGCTTCGGATGATCTGGCGTCCGGTCAATCCACCTTTATGGTGGAGATGAGCGAGGTGGCGTCCATTCTGAAGAAAGCCACCAACCGGAGTCTCATTATCTTTGATGAGATCGGTCGCGGTACGGCTACTTACGATGGTATGAGTATCGCCCGTGCGGTGCTGGAATACGTGGCGTCGGTCAAGAAACTGGGTGCCAAGACCTTGTTTGCGACCCACTATCACGAACTGACCGCGCTGGAAGGCGAGGTCGACGGGGTGTGTAACTATTCCATCGCTGTCAAAAAACGCGGCGATGATATCACCTTCCTGCGCCGTATTATCCGCGGTCCGGCGGATGACAGTTACGGCATTGAGGTGGCTAAATTGGCCGGTGTGCCGAACGACGTCATTCACCGTGCTAAAAATATCCTGCAAGAACTGCTGGAACGCCATTCTTCGCCGCATGCGTTCGTTCCCGCCGCTAAAACGGAGGAGGACGGACAACTGTCGCTCGGTATGGCGGTGGAACAGCCGTTGGTGCAGAAACTGCGTGATCTGGACGTCAATACGTTGACGCCGATCGAAGCGATGCAAAAACTGTACGAGTTGTGCGAGGAAGCGCGCAACTGCTAAACGGAAAGGAGGCCCCTCGATGGGTAAGATTCAAGTACTGGACAAGCACACAGCTGAACTGATCGCCGCCGGCGAGGTGGTCGAGCGTCCGGCATCGGTCATCAAAGAACTGATGGAAAATGCGATCGACGCCGGCGCGACGAGCATCACGGTGGAGATCGCCAACGGCGGCGTGACGATGATGCGGGTCACCGATAACGGAAGCGGTATTGAGCGGGCAGACGTGCCGCTGGCGTTTGTGCGCCACGCGACCAGCAAGGTCCGCACCGCCGACGATCTGGAATGCATCGGTACGCTCGGCTTCCGCGGCGAGGCGCTCGCCTCGGTGGCGGAGGTCTCCCGTGTGGAACTGCGTACCTGCCGTCCGGAGGATATCGTCGGTACGCATTATATCATCGAAGGCGGCGAACAGCGGTTGTACGAGGATGACGGTTGCGCCGTTGGCACGACCATCTACGTCCGCGACTTGTTCTTCAATATTCCCGCCCGTATGAAATTCCTCAAGAAAGACGTGGGGGAGGGCAACGCCGTTGCCGGTGTTGTCAGCAAACTGGCGCTGTCTCATCCCGAGATCGCCGTCCGTTTTATCCGTGACGGCAAAGAAGTACTGCTCACCCCCGGTGACGGTGACCTGCAAGGTTGCACCTACGCCGTTCTCGGAAAGGAATTCGCTTCCACCCAAATTCCGGTGGATTATGCATTGGGCGGCGTTCACGTCTACGGCAGTGTTTGCCGCGTAGAAAGCGGACGCCCCAGCCGCTCGTTGCAACACGTGTTCTTAAACGGACGCTACGTCAAATCGATGACCGTCCAAGCCGCATTGGACCGCGCGTGCCACGGCCTGATGATGTCGGGGCGTTATCCCACCTGTGTGTTGTTCGTCGACCTGCCGGTGGAAACGGTGGACGTCAACGTGCATCCCACTAAACTGGAAGTTCGCTTTGTCAATGAACGGCCGGTATTTGATGCGGTGTATCACGGCATCAAAGCCGCCATCGACCAAAGCCACACCCGCAAGCAGGCGGTGTTGGACACTCGGCCGACACCGGAGCAGGTCCGTTTTGGCTTTGCGGCAATGGAGACCCCGAAAGTCTCGCCGCTGGAACAAAAGATCAAAGCCTTTACCGCCGAGCAGAAAAAAGCGGCGCCGCCGCCGGTTTCGCCAAAACCTACCCCCGTTTTCAAAGAGGACGTTCCTTACTTTGCGGCACCGCCGCAAAAGCCGGCCGTCACCCCCGAGGACAAGCCGGAAGTGCCGTTCTCCATCGACGTCACGGTGACCGAAGACCTGCCTGCAAAGGAACCTACCTTTACAGAAGAAAATATCCCTTCCCAACCGTTACCGGAGGAAAAACCGACCGTCCGCGTGGTGGGGGAAGCGTTTGCAACCTACATTGTTGCCGAAATGAACGGCAGTCTGTTTATTATCGATAAGCACGCCGCGCATGAGCGTATTTTGTACGAGCGTTTCAAAGCCGCTGCCGAGCCGGAGTCGCAAGCATTGCTGTCGCCGGTATCGGTGACGGTGACCGCCGAGGAAATGACCGCTCTGTTGGATGCCACGCCCGAACTGGCCGCCGCCGGTTACGAGGTGGAAGAATTCGGTTCCAACGAAGTGTTGGTGCGTGCCGTGCCGCTGTTGTTGGTCGGCACCGACGTGGCAGAGCAATTGCGCGAGATCGCCGGCGGTCTGCTGTCCGGCCGACACGACGTAACGACCGAGAAGCAGGATTGGCTGTTCCATAATACCGCTTGCCGCGCCGCTGTCAAAGGTGGCGATATCAGCACGCCGGCCGAATGGCAGAGATTGGCGGAGACGGTGCTGTGGGATCCGTCCATTCGCACCTGTCCGCACGGGCGCCCCGTGTGTATGGAACTGACCCGCCGTGAACTTGAAAAACAATTTGGACGCATCGTCTGATAAGGGAGCGACTATGCAATCGACCGATAACAAGATCCGCATCGTGACCGTGGCCGGTCCGACCGCTTCCGGCAAGACCGCTTTGGCGGTCGCCTTGGCCAAACGGTTGAACGGCGAGGTGATATCCGCCGATTCGATGCAGGTATACGCCGAGCCGCGGATCGGTACTGCCCGACCGGACGAATCGGAGATGGCGGGTATCCCGCATCATCTGCTGGGATTTGTGCCGCTGTCCCGACCGTACAGCGTGGCGCAGTATGCGGAGGACGCCCGCGCCGCGATCGCGGATATTCATTCCCGCGGGAAATTGCCGATCTTGTGCGGCGGCACCGGACTTTACATTCAGGCGGTGACCGAAAATCTGTCCTTCTCGCCGGAGGACTCCCACGACGATTGCCGAGCCGAATTAAAGGCACGCGCCGCGGCGGAGGGGATCGAGGCGTTGCTTGCCGAACTGACCGCCGTCGATCCCGAGACGGCCGCCCGCTTGCATCCCAACGACGAAGGGCGTATCATCCGTGCGCTGGAAGTGTACAAGATGACCGGCCGCACGATGACCGAACAACGTCGGCTTTCCCGTACCCAACCGACGCCGTACAACAACACGTTGCTGTTTTTGGATTTCCGTAACCGTGACGTGCTGTATGATCGTATCGACCGGCGTGTGGATGCGATGTTGCAAAACGGGTTGCTGGCTGAAGCCGAAAGATTGCTTGCCGCCCCGACCGCGCCGACCGCTATGCAGGCGATCGGTTATAAAGAACTGGCGCCGTACTTTGCCGGTACGCTGACGCTGTCAGAGGCGGTGGACAACCTCAAACGCTCCACCCGCCGTTACGCCAAACGTCAACTTTCGTGGTTCCGCCGTCTGGCTGAACCGCTGTACGTCGATGATTATCCCGATCCCGCCGACCTCTTGCAGGCGGCGTGTGACCGTCTTTAATTCACGAAAAAGGAGGAATGCCGTATGCATCCGATCGTCAAACGCATCGTCTCGATCGTCATCGCTGTGTTTTTGCTTGGCTACGTCGGTTATCAGGCGTATCTGATGTTTTATTCCTCCGTCGAACTGGAGACCATCCAGAGCCATACGGTCTATGAAACGCTGGACGTACAGGGCGTTGCCATCCGCGATGAAAAACTGATCAGCGAAGCCACCGACGGCTACGTTTATTACGAGATCACCAACGGCGACCGCGTTGCCAAAGGCGGCACCATCGCCAAGGTATATTCATCCGAATCGGTGGCGCTCGTTCAGCAACAGATCGGCCGATTAGACAGTGAGATCGAAGCGCTGGAGACGTTGCAACTGCAAAGCAGTGCCGGTCGTACCGATCTGCAATCTATCAATAAACAGTTGGATCTGTTGCAAAAAGAGATACTGGCATACGTCCGTGCAGGGGAGATGACCGAAGCGGCCGCCTGCCGCGAAGAATTGCAACAGTTGCTCAACCGTAAACAGATGGTCATCGATAAGTCTGCTGACTTCTCGCCCCGCCTGACCACGCTGAAGGCCGAGCGTGCCTCGCTTGCCTCGCAACTGGAGGCCAGCCAAAAGCACATTGCTTCGCCGGCCGCCGGTTACTTTGTGTCGGCGGCGGACGGCTACGAAAACACCTTCTCTTACGAGAGTGTCGACCAGATCACCGTGTCGGAGGTCTCTTCCGCGCTGGACGGTACGACGCCGCCGGCGGCGGCCGATGCCAATTGCATTGGAAAAGTGGTCGGTGACTACGTGTGGTACCTCGCCTGCATCGTCCCGCAGGAGAAACTGTCGCTGATCAGCGAAGGACAGCATTTTGATATCCGCCTCCCGTTCGTCACCGACGAACAAGTACCGGTAACGGTCAAAAAGGTCAATACCGACGTTCGCACCGGTCAGGCGGTGGTGGTGTTGGAGTGCTCCTATATGTCGGAGGAACTGTCCTCCGTCCGTTTTGAAGAGGTCCGCATCCTGCTGAAAGAGTACACCGGTCTGTACGTTCCGGACCGTGCTCTCCATTTCGGAAAGGACAACGAATCGGGTGTCTACGTTCGCGTGGGCAACGTGCTGTCCTTCCGCTATATCCGTGTCATGTATTACGACGAAACGGGTCATTTCTCCATCTGCGAGGCCAACGTCGAGCAGGAGGAAGGGGACACCCGCAAATACTTAAGCCTCTACGATGACGTCGTGGTGGAGGGGAAAGGATTGTACGATGGAAAAGTGGTCACCTGAGTGCATTGCCGAAAATCTCCGCCGTATCGAATATGCCATCGGTGAAGCCTGCGCCAAGGCCGGCCGCCGCCGTGAAGAGGTAACGCTGGTCGGCGTGACCAAGACGGTGGAACCGGAGCGGGTCAACGCCGCTATTGCGGCAGGGCTTACCCACATCGGTGAAAACTACGTGCAGGAGTTGCTTGCGAAGAAACCGCAGTTGCATTTAGACGGCGTTTCGCTGGAACTGATCGGACACCTGCAGACCAACAAGGTCAAAACGGTGCTTTCGCAGGTCGACCGTATCCAATCGGTCGACAGTCTGCGTTTGGCGGCGGCTGTCTCCAAAGCCGCTCAAAATAGCGGGACTACCGCGCGTGTATTGGTGGAAGTCAACATCGGTGAGGAACAGAGCAAAACGGGGCTTCCCCGTGAACAACTGACCGAACTGCTTTATGCCATGTCGGAAATGCCGGCTGTTTCGGTGGAAGGATTGATGTGCATTCCGCCGTTTTATGAAAAAATCGACGAAAGACGCAAGGTTTTTTCAGAAATGTATCAGTTGTTTCTTGACATCAAGGGCAAAAAGATGGATAATATAGATATGAATGTTCTCTCGATGGGAATGTCTGCCGATTTTGCGGAAGCCATTCTGGAGGGGAGCACGATGATACGGGTAGGCACGGCGCTGTTCGGTGCGCGTGACTATTCCAAATAAGGTCAATAAAAAAGATTTACAATATAGGAGGAACAAACAAATGGGTCTGTGGAACAAAATGGTGGATGCTTTCCGTGAGCCGAAGGAAGAGTACGAGGACGAGTACGAGACCGAGGAGACTGCCGAGGAATTGACGCCTGCTCCCGCCGGTGTGGTGCCGACCGATACGGCCAAGCGTAGCAACAAAGTGCTCAACATCAATGCGACCGCGCAGTTGCAGGTCGTGCTGGTCAAGCCGGAGCGTTTTGATGACGCCAGCGCGGTGGCGGATCACCTCAATGCCAAACGCACGGTCGTGTTGAATCTGGAATCGGCAAACAAAGACGTTTCCCGCCGTATTCTCGACTTCCTCAGCGGCGTGGCTTATGCCAACGACGGCCAGATCAAGAAGGTCGCTAACTGCACCTTCATCATCACTCCCTATAACGTCGGCGTGATGGGCGATCTGCTCGACGAGTTGGAGAACAATGGCTTCTATTTCTGATAACGACGATCATCTTCTCCGTGCCCGCGCTGCGGACGCGGAGAAACTTTCGGATAAGACCGGAACCCCGCGCTTCGTCGGTTTTTTAGATGAACGTGAGCGCGCACTTTGTGCGTCATGGTTGTCGTATGCGGCCGATCGATTGTGTTTTTACGGTGGCTACGATCAAGCGGAACGGACGATGCTCTGTGTCTTTCCTGCCGGTGAACAACCGCAGGGGACGTGGGCACCGCTGACGGCGCTGGCGTTTTTCTACCGCAAAGAGAAAACGCTGTCTCACCGTGACTTTCTCGGTACGCTGATGGCGGCGGGCATCAAACGCTCTGCGGTTGGCGACATTCTGTGCGGCGAGGGTCTGACGGTCGTATTCGTACATACCGACGTTTTGCCCTTTTTGCAAAACGAGATAACCTGCATCGGTGGCGAAGGAGTTCGTCTGCAGGCTGATTACGCCGGCCCGTTGCCGGCGGAGCACCGTTTTATCGACGTCAGCGATACGGTCGCTTCGCCGCGGTTGGATTGTGTGGTGGCGGCGCTTTGCCGCTGTTCCCGCAGTGAGGCGTCAAACTTCGTAACCGGCGGTCGCGTTACCTTGAACTTTCTGCTTTGCGAATCGGTCAGCGCCACCGTCAAAAGCGGGGACGTGTTGTCGGTGCGCGGTTGCGGCAAGTTCCGTATCACCGAATTAGAGAACCAAACGCGCAAGGGGCGCGTTATACTGAAAGCACAAAAATACGCCTGACCGTCGGTCGGGACCCAATACAAAAGGAGGATATCCCTATGTTTTCACCCGAAGAGATTCGTCACATCACCTTTACGCAGGTCGGTCGCAACAAGTACAGCGCCGATGAGGTGGATGATTTTGTGGACGGTTGCGCCGATACGGTCGAGCGTTTGGTAAGAGAAAAGCGTGCTCTGGAGCAGGAAAAGGCCGAGATGGCCGGTAAACTGGAACTGCTCGCCAATAAGATCGTGGAATACCGCCAGCGTGAGGAGAGCATCAGCGAGGCGCTGTTGCGCGCACAGCAGGCCGGTAACACCATCATTCTGGAAGCCAACCAGAAAGCGGATCTCATTATGAGAGATGCACAGATCAAGGCTGAGAACGTGCAGGAAGCGGCTCTTCGCAGTATCAAGGAAGAGGAACAGCAATTGGCGGCGATCAAGCAGGCGGTGTCCGACTTTAAGGCGACGCTACTGGATATGTACCGCGATCACCTGCGTCAGATCGATCTTCTGCCGGCGGAAGAGCCGGAAGAAGAGCCGGCCGCGGAATCGGAAGAAGAGACCGTGGAGGTCGTCGCTGAGGAAGAGGCGGCACCGGTGGAGGAAGAGGTCGTTGAGGCCGCTCCCGTCGAGGAAGTTCCTGCCGAGGAAGAGCAACCGGAAGAGGACCCTGTCGAGGAGGAAGCGGTCGTTGCCGTATCTCACGTGATCGAGCCGGAGGAGACCGAGGAAGAGATTCCGTCCCGCTTTGCCAATCTGGAATTCGGCGAAAATTACGAACCTGACGAGCCCAAGAAAGGCTTCTTCGGGCGCAAAAAGTGATCTCAGCGCCGAACCGCCGTTTGGCGGTTCGGCATTTTTGCATTAAAGGAGACGACAAAGGATGTTTGTCATCGGATGTCTTGTGGCGATCGTTTTGCTCGTCGGCGTGGATCAACTGACCAAGTGGTGGGCGATCACGCAACTGGCAGGAACAAACGGCATTCCGCTGTGGAAGGGCGTATTTGAACTGACGTATGTGGAAAACCGCGGTGCGGCTTTCGGTATGTTGCAAAATCAGCAATGGCTGTTTATCATCGTCACCGTGTTGTTGCTCGGTGCGGTTGGCTTTTTGCTGTTTGGCAGTCGAGCCTATCGCCATCCGCTGTCGGTGGGGGCCGGTGTGTTGATCATTGCCGGTGGCATCGGTAATCTGATTGACCGCATTTTAAGCGGTTTTGTGGTGGATTTTCTGAATTTCTGCCTGATCGATTTTCCGGTATTCAATTTTGCGGATATCTGCGTGACGGTCGGTGCGGCAGTCACCATCGTGTATATGGTCTTCTTTGACGGAAAAAAGCCCAAGGAGAAAACGGATGCAGAAGATAACGATGAGTTGGTCATGGGAGCCGACGATCAGGCCGGATAAAGCGCTGGCCGAAGCGTTGGAAGTCACCCGATCGACCGTTCAAAAATGGATGGCGGAGGGTCTAGTCACGATCGACGGCAAGCCGTTGACCAAAAATGCCCACCCCAAATACGGCGACGAGATCACCGTTTGTGTCCCCGATCCGGTCGATTGCGAGGTGGTCGCGCAGGATATCCCGTTGGATATCGTGTACGAAGACGCCGATCTGCTGGTGGTCAACAAACCCAAAGGGATGGTGGTCCATCCGGCGGCCGGTCACGCTGACGGTACGCTGGTCAACGCCCTGCTCGCGCATTGCGGCGAGTCACTTTCGGGGATCGGCGGGGTTACCCGTCCGGGCATCGTCCATCGCATTGATAAGGATACCAGCGGTCTGCTGATGGTCGCCAAAAACGATCTGGCACACCAGAGTTTGGCGGCGCAGATCAAGGAACATAGTTTCACCCGCATTTATGAGACGGTGGTGGTCGGGCATCTCCGCCAGCAGAGCGGCACGGTGGATGCGCCGATCGGCCGCCATCCGACCGACCGGAAAAAAATGGCGGTTACCGCCAAAAATTCCCGACGTGCGGTCAGTCATTACGAGGTATTGGAGCGGCTTGACGGCTACGATTACGTTCGTGTCAAGTTGGAAACGGGACGTACCCATCAGATCCGCGTCCACCTGTCCTCCCTCGGTCATCCGGTGGCAGGGGATACCGTCTACGGTTCTTCCAAACCGACCGCCGGTCTGGACGGCCAATGCCTGCACGCGCGAACGGTCGGCTTCGTCCATCCGCGTACCGGTGAATATCTGGAATTTACCAGTGAGCTGCCGCCGTATTTCACGGCGTTTTTGAACAAGATCCGGAAAGGAAGTCTGTAATATGGAATACCACATTTCTGAACCGATGAGTAAGATCAGTCCCTCCGCTATCCGCGAGATACTGAAATATTCGAGCGATCCCGAGGTCGTGCCGTTTTCGGCCGGCAATCCGGCGCCGGAGGCATTTCCGGTCGACCGCATTGCGGAGATCTCCGCTCGCATCCTGCGTGAACAGCCGATCACCGCACTGCAGTACGGCGCCACCGAAGGTTACACGCCGTTGCGTGAATACCTGCAGCAGTACTTAAAAAAAGAGCACAACATCGCCACCGAAGGGGATAACCTCATTATCACTTCCGGCGCGCAACAGGTGATGGAACTGGCGACCAAGAGCCTTTGCAATATTGGCGACGTGGTCATTACCGAGGATCCCAGTTTTATCGGTTCGCTGAATTCTTTCCGCTCGATCGGCGCCAAATTGGTCGGTGTACCGGTCAAACCGGACGGTATGGATATGGAGGCGCTGGAACAGACGCTGAAGGCTAACCCCAATGCCCGTTTCATCTACACCATTCCGAACTTCCAAAATCCCACCGGCGTGACCATGTCGTGGGAAAAGCGTCAGCGGATGTATGCGCTGGCCAAGCAGTACGGCGTGTTGATCGTGGAAGATAACCCCTACGGCGACCTGCGTTTTGCCGGCGAGCCGATTCCGGCGATCAAATCGCTGGATACCGACGGTCTTGTCATCTATTGCGGCAGTTTTTCCAAGGTACTTGCCCCCGGCATCCGTGTCGGTTTTGCGGTCGGCCCGACGCCGGTCCTGCAGAAGATGACCGTTGCCAAACAGGGCGAGGACGTCCACACCAATATGTGGGCGCAGATGATCACCTACGAATTCCTGCAGGAAGGCTTCCCCGAGCATCTGGAACGCCTGCGTGATATCTACCGCAAAAAAGCGGAACTGATGATGCGGCTGTGCGATCAATGGCTGGTACCGCAGGGCATCACCTACCTGCCGGTCGAAGGCGGCTTGTTCCTGTGGGCGACCTTGCCGGATGGCGCGGATATGCCTCGTTTCTGCACCGAAGCGGTGCGGGATCACAAGGTGGCGTTTGTTCCCGGTACGGCTTTCTCGGTCGATCCGTCGATGCCGTGTCAGGCATTCCGCCTCAACTATTCCACCCCGACCGACGAAGCGATGATCCGCGGTATGGAGATTCTCGGTAACTTCGCCGCATCTTACCTCAAATAATTTCCGAAAGGATGAATTCCTATGGCAGAAACTGCTACCGAGCGCAAGAAACGCGCTCTCAGTATGATCCAACCCTCCGGCATCCCGACGCTGGGCAACTACCTCGGCGCATTGCGCAACTGGGTGGACCTGCAAGACGAGTTGGATTGCTTTTTCGCGGTCGCTGACCTGCACGCTATCACCGTCCGTCAGGAACCGTCCAAACTGCGCCAGCAGATCTATCAGACCTATGCGTTGTTGCTGGCCATCGGTTTGGACCCCGAAAAGAGTCTGGTGTTTTCCCAGTCCCACGTGGCGGCGCATACCGAACTGGCGTGGTTGCTGGCTTGCAACACGCAGTTTGGCGAACTGTCCCGTATGACCCAGTTTAAGGATAAATCTGCCAAGCACGCCGATAACATCAACCTCGGCTTGTTTGCCTATCCCACGCTGATGGCGGCGGATATTCTGTTGTATCAGCCGGAATACGTGCCGGTCGGCGCCGATCAAAAACAGCATTGCGAACTGGCGCGTGATCTCGCTACCCGCTTTAACAATACCTACGGTAATACCTTTGTGATGCCGGAACCGTATATTATGAAGACCGGCGCCCGTGTGCGTTCACTGCAAGATCCGACCAAGAAGATGTCCAAATCGGACGAAAACCAAAATTCGTTTATTTCGATGCTGGACGATAAGGATACGGTCATCCGCAAGTTCAAACGCGCCGTTACCGATAGTGAGGCGTGTGTCCGTTATGCCGACGGCAAGGACGGCATCAACAATCTGATGGAGATCTACAGCGCCGTCACCGGCAAGACGTTGGACGCGATCGAGGCGGAATTTGCCGGCCGTGGCTACGGTGATTTCAAACTGGCGGTGGGTGAAGCGGTCGCTGAGACGCTCGCACCGATCCAATCCCGCTTGACCGAACTGATGGGGGATAAGGCCCAACTCGAAGCGCTGATGAAACGATCGGCCGAGCACGCTTCCTACGTTGCTAACCGCACGTTGCAGAAGGCGCGCAAACGCCTCGGCTACGTGAATTTATAAAGATCATAAGGGCGGTTTTTAAAAAAATCGCCCTTATTTTTCTCTTTTCTGTCACAAAAGACAACCGTCATTCGTTTATTTGAGTGAGAGGGGTGAGACTATGCAGACGATCCAACCGATGTTTTCGCTGGATGCGCTATACCGTGAACACCGCCAACGGATGTACGCGGTCGCTCATGCGATCCTACATAACGAGCAGGAGGCGGAAGACGCCGTCCACGATGCATTCGTTCGCTTGGCGGAAAATCGCCACCGCCTGCATATCCGCTCCGAGGAAGAAAGTCGCGCTTTGTTGACGGCTATCGCGCGTAATGCCGCCATCGACCGACTTCGCCGCCGTGATAACCGGTGTGAACCGCTTCCCGCTGTGCTTCCCGATCTCACCGATCACCCCGCCGATCTGGCGGAGGCCAACGACCTGCTCGCCTGCGTGCGCCGTCTGCCGCCGCATTATCGGGACGTGCTGTTGCTCGTCAGCGTGCAGGGTTACAGCCGTCGGGAGACCGCCTCACTGCTGGGTATCACCGAGACCACCGTCCGCAAACGCCTCTCCCGCGGACGAGAACTGCTGCAGAAAAGAGGACGATTTGATGAAACGGAATAACGATTGGCTCGACGCGCTGCAGGCCGTCGCCGCCGAAGAAAACGAACAATGGGATACCGCCCCTGCGCATACTTTTTCCGACGCCCATACCGAGCAGATGGAACGTCTGCTGCAAACGCGGATACCGCGCAAAAACCGTTGGCTGACCGTGGGACTGTCTGCCGCCGCCTGCGTGGCGGTGGTGGCGGTCGCGCTGATGAGCGGCGGTCTGTTTGACCGTTCCGCCCCGCCGGTTACCGACGGTACCGAAGACGGTGTGGTCGGCGGTACGCCGAGTAGCACCACTTCCACCACCTTTGCGGATACCGGCTCGACCGAGATCAAACAAGAACAGATGGGCAACCCCGATATCGGCACTCCCGATATCTACTACGAAGGCCCGTCGGATGCCGCCACCGGCAACAGCAGTATCCCGCTGTATTCTTATTTCTGCCTTCACCTCAAGGCCGCCACGGTCAGCGAGGTCAACGAGACGTATATGGCGGTCGTTCCCGATGAGATGCCGGTGCAGGGGAACGCCAAGAAATTCTGCGTGTTGTTACCGCAGGATGCCGACTACGCGGTCGGTGACCGCATCACGCTGGTGCTTGACCCGTCCAAGATCTCCCAGCAAACCATCACCGAAACCAATAAAGAAAACGGCACCGTCACCGCCTACTACGTCCACGTGATCGAGCCGGTCGAGATCTTGAAAGGAGAGCCCCAATGAAACGCCTGCTTTGCTTGTTGCTGTGTCTGTGCTTGCTGACCGCTTGCACCGCCCCGCACGTGCGGGATACCGATCTCCCCAAGGACGATGACTACAACACTATCCTGCCGCCGGTGGGGGATGAGCCGTCGGTCAAAGACTATACCGATTCGTTGGTCCACGCCGCCGTCTACCCGACCGGTATGCTCCTCTGTCCGGTAGAGGAGTATATCCCTGCCGCCTTTACCTACAACACCGCCTCGGCGGTACTGTCTGCGGCGGAGGGGAACGTCGGCTATTCGCCCGCCAGTCTGTACTTTGCGCTGACCATGTTTGCGGAAGGCGCCACAGGGGAGACGGCCAAGGAACTGGACGCCCTGCTGGGCGAGCGTGGCAACGTCCGCCTGCTGTACGATAAACTGTACAATAACAGCGATACCGCCCAACTGAAGATCGCCAACTCGCTGTGGATGTCCAAGAATTTCACCTTCCGCGAGGACTTCGTCAATACCATCCGCGATGACCATCGCGCTTCGTTGCTGACGGTCGATTTTGGGGAGGACGCCAATGCACAGATGACGCAGTGGGTCTCCGACCAGACCGCCGGTCTGCTGAAACCCACCTTCCAGACCGACGAATTGACGGTACTGTCGCTCATCAATACGCTGTATTTCAAGGTCGGCTGGCAGGAGGAATTCTCCTCTTGCGATGACCTGACCTTCCGCCTGCCGGACGGTACCACCGCTACCGCGGCGGCAATGAGCCGCACTTGGCAAAGTGCCGTTGCTTATAAGACCGAAAACGCCACCCGCGTGGGGGTTATCCTGCCGGAGATCGGCTGGATGTGGTTCGTACTGCCGGATGAAGGGGTGTCGCTGGATACGCTCACTGCCTCGCCGGAGACCTTGCAGACCGCCTTTAACGAGGGGGAGACGCAGGACGTGAAACTGACCCTCACCCTGCCGAAGGTGGATACCGAGGTGAAACTGGATCTCCGTCCGGTGCTCTCTTCTCTTGGCTGTGAAACGATGTTTGTCCAACCCAATGCCGACCTCTCCGGCTTTGTGGAGGTTGGTGCGGCCTTGTCGGTCACCGGCTTGGCACAAGGTACCCGCATCGCGTGGGACGAGAAAGGCGTTACCGGTGCGGCCTTCACCGAAATCCTCTGTGGAAATACGTCTCTGCCGCCGCAACGCCCCGCCTTGGATCTCACCTTTGACCGACCGTTCTTGTACGGTGTGTTTTCCGATGACGGTGACGCGCTGTTTATCGGTGCGATGACCGACCCCGACAAATAAACCCGATCCTATCCCAACGACCCGTTTGCGAATTTTCGCAGACGGGTCGTTCTTTTTTGGCAACCTACCCGCTTGTTCGACAGCCGGACCCGACGCCTTGCGACAGAACTGTTCGAGTATGATAAGGAAAAAGAAAGGAATGAGAACTATGACCATACAAACCACACGGTCGGAGGATACGCTGACCGTTCACCTGACCGGCGAATTGGATCATCACTCGGCGGCCGGTTGGCGGTCGGCTATCGACCGCGAAGCCATCTGTTGCCATCCCAAACGGTTGGTGCTGGATTTTTCGGACGTCACTTTTATGGACAGTTCCGGCATCGGTCTGGTGATGGGACGGTACAAACTGATGCGTAGTTGGGGCGGCGATCTGCGCCTTGGCGGGTTGTCTCCGCGTCTGCGGCAAATGATGAGTCTGGCCGGTATCGACCGGTTGCCCGTATGGGAGGAAGGAGAGAATCATGAAACCTATTAACGAAATGAAGGTACAATTTCCCAGCCGCTCGGTCAACGAGCGCTTGGCGCGAAGCGTCGTCTCCGCCTTTGCGGCAGGACTTGACCCGACCTTAGACGAGTTGGCAGACCTCCGCACCGCCGTTTCGGAGGCGGTCACCAACTGCATCGTTCACGCTTACCCCGACAGCATCGGTAAGATCTCCTTGCAACTGCGGCTGTTTACCGACGGTCGGCTGTCGGTCAAGATCACCGATTGGGGCGTCGGCATCGACGATATCAAACAGGCGATGACACCGCTGTACACGTCCGGCGGCGAAGACCGTGCCGGTCTCGGTTTCTCGGTGATGGAGAGTTTTTGCGACCGCGTCCGTGTCCGCAGTAAGGCGGGTCACGGTACCACCGTGACGCTGGATAAGTACATACTGTCCCGTCATACGGAGGCGGTATGACCGTTTTAGAGCGTAACCGTCGGGTGGAGCAAAATATCGGCTTGGTGCATACCTGCGCCAAGCGCTTTATCGGGCGAGGCATCGAGTACGATGATCTCTGTCAAGCCGGTAGCATCGGACTCATCAAAGCGGTAGAAGGATTTGATGAGGAACGGGGGCTGTGCTTTTCCACCTATGCCGTGCCGGTGATACTGGGGGAGATGCGTCGCCTGTTCCGTGACGGCGGCACCGTCAAAGTCAGCCGTAGCCTAAAAGACCTTTCGATGAAAGCCAACCGCTTGCAAGCGGCGTTTGCGCTGGAACACGGTCGGGAACCCACCGTTTCCGAACTGGCGTCGGTGTTGGAGGTAGAACCGGAAGTGCTGGCGGAAGCACTGGGTGCTTCCCTGCCGCCGCTGTCGCTCACCTTTGCGGGCGAAAATGACGATGAGGGAGAGGAATGGGATCTCCCCACGGCGGCGCCGGAAGCCGCCTTGGTCGACCGCTTGGCCCTGCGGCAGGTGCTGGAAGAACTGCCCGAGCGGGACCGCCGATTGATCCTTTTGCGGTATATCGGCGGGAAAACGCAACAAAACACTGCCGAGGAACTGGGGATGACGCAGGTGCAGGTTTCCCGCCGCGAACGGGTGATTTTGGGGGAAATGCGCAAAAAACTGACCGTGTGAAAAAAGTTAAAAAAACTTTGAAAAAAGCCTTGACAATTCCGTATAAAATCAGTATAATGACTACTGTTGCCGCCAGTTATATATGCGGGTGTGGCGGAATTGGCAGACGCGTTAGATTCAGGTTCTAATGGTCGCAAGGCTGTGCAGGTTCAAGTCCTGTCACCCGCACCAAAGCATTCAAACCCGAACCTTTTACCAATCGGTGAAACGTTCGGGTTTGTTGTTTTCTTAAAAGATGTTAAATAGCCTTTGTTTGTGGCAGTACAGAGTTAGTTGCTCTGTACTGCCACTTCTTCGTTTCAAAGAAATTTCGTACATAAAGGAGAATTGAAATGAAGACTAAAAAAGCAACTAAAACAAACGCAAAGTCAAGAATCATTTTCTTTGCTATCGCATGCAGAAAAGGTGCAGGCAATCTATAACTGGATGATAGCGAGCTTTGAATATGACTACGACTACCAAACCCTACTCCAATACTTCAATGTTCGCCGAGCATTAAGTCCCGCAAGGGCATTTGCTATGATTTTGCCAATCTATTTGCCGCGTTCTGTCGAAGTCAAAATATCCCTTGCTACGCTGTTGACGGAATATCTCGCACGAATAGCACAGATCGGCACACTTGGAACCGTGTGTACTATAATGGGACTTGGTGGAATGTAGATATAACCTCTGACGTTACAAGCACAGCCAACGGGAAAAAGCTCTATGGTTTCCACGAGCTTGAAAGTGCACCAGCATTGGATGAAGACTATATCATAACGAAAATATATGAAGGAATATGCGAAAAGGACGGCAACCAACTTGGGTTACCGTCCTTTTACTGTATGAATTGAGTTATTACTCATAATTTATTTTCAAAATCAAAAATTCTCTTTTCTCTTTCTTCAAGCAAGTCCATAATGATGAACACAGAATTCTTTGCTCGATTCATAGAATTGTTTTGTATATATGTTTTGAGAGCATTAGTCTGCTCTTTAAGATCGGATTCAATCGCTGACAGTTCTTCATAGGTATATTGCGTTGAACGTGAAGCCAATTCTATCAGCCCATTAATTTCATCAAAATCTTCCGGTACATCCCAATTGCTGGGATCTGCCAAAAATTTCATTAAAAGCAACATGGCAGAGCTTTTGATTTTTTTTGGTGGTGGCGGAAGCTCTGGTTCAACTATTTCGGGTTCATCCTGACTCTCCGTTTCATCGGATGCATCGTATTCATTTTTCTCCCTGTGATTTTGGACAAGAAGGAGTACACTTAACGAAAGCAATTCTACCATAAAAACGAAGGTGGACAGAATAATTACCCATTTTAATTTGATGATATTGACAAGTGAAAACACCACAGCAAAAAGGAACTGAATGCCCATTACAATTGTAAATAACCACATGGGGTGTTTTTTTGTGAAAGGCATTTCTTTCATATGTCTTAACAGGTACACAGAAACAAATTCAACCAATAAGGTTGCGTGTAAAAAAGAAAATGCCCACCAACAGTTTGCCGGAAATGCAGTATACTCGTTTACAAAGAAAATCCAATCATATAATGCAATTAAAGCAATTTGGGGTAAAAAAAGTAAATAGTTAAGCATCGTATTCCTCCTATGTGTATTATATTATGGATAATCTTCTCCACCATTCGGTGCATGGCATCTTTTGACTCGATCTATTCCCTTTTTTATACCCCTATATAGACCGTATTTTTCTATAGCAAGTATCATATACTCCGAACAATTAGGTACAAACAGGCATCTGCATCTAATTTCATATGGCCCATAACGCTGATATAGTCGTATTACAAAAATTACAATGTTCTTCATTTTTATAAGTAAACACAGAAATGAAAGCAAAAGGTATATTAGGAATAATCGTACCCCATAAGTTAATAGAAAACTTTCACTTCGGGAGATGTTTTCGATACAATGATTAATCGCAAAACCCATGACTCCGATTAATAATATGTACAAAAAGAAAACCAAAATTGCTCTTCTTATATTTATATTAGGACGAATTATTTTTCGATTGGTTTCTGGATAAATCTCTTCAAGCGGCTCAATGACTGTATATTTATGTATCTCTATAATTCTGTTTTTCTTTTTACGCATATTATACTCCTTATAAAAACGGCTGAGGCATATGCCACATACCTCAGCCGAAAACAATTGCTTTAGAGTGCACTCTAAATTATGTTTATAATTTCTTCTCTCTCAGCTTGTTTTTCATTGCCTTAACCTGCTGATCAATATCTCCATATGTAGCACAAGAAAATTTGTCACCAGGAACGATAAGTGCAAACTTTTGAATTTCAACCGAAACTCTGTTGGGTGTACCGGAACAACCCTTAAATTGAAGTGACTCGATCGTATCAGAAGAAGTAGAGAAGTTAGTAATATCTTTGTAGAAATACTCTTCTGTGCGCTCCTTCTTTTCATTCTTCATGGTATTAAGAATAATCTGATACATGTAAACCTGAGTGGAAGAGAAGAAAAGGTGCGTGATAGAATAAAGATTACTTCTGTATGCACCCGATGCGGTAGTCTTAGAGAAAGCAGAATCCTCATAACCGTAAAGAGTTACGGGGGGGATCTCTTTCAGTTCATCTTCGTCAAGACCGATCTTATCGATAGCTCTCTTATAAGAGTTGCTAGCGTTTACAGCAGCCTTAACAACGGCATCATAATCCTCGTCTTTGACACCTGTAAATAGGCCGATACAGCCCGTGTTAGGGATAAAATAATTGATTGCAGTTTTCTGATCAGCAGTAGCTCCACGAAGATAGGACTTCTTTTGAGCAACAAGCTGAGCATAATCCATTGCGTTAGCCATGTGTTATAACCCTCCGTTATTTTTTTCTATATAACATCCGAGCGGTGGCATCACTCAGTCGTTACCGTAAGTTAAATGCAATCCGGACGTTGTACTTCCAGGATTGAATACAATTCCTCGACATCTGTTTGAGACAATCCAGCTTGCTGAGCTTGTTCTAAAAGATCTCGATAATTGGGTGACATCATATAAGATTTGCGATAATGATGGTCGTATCTTATGTAGGACCAAAAGTAATAGTAAATTCCTTTAGGCTCAATCATGATCGCTGCCTGAAGGTATTCTTCAATCTGATCGATAACAGGGCGAGGAGTTAAGTATGCTTTTTTGCCTTTCAGCAATGCAATTGCCGCATAGAAATAAACCTCCGAATTGTCGAAGTTGTCCTCGATTGCTTTCTCAAAGCAAGGCAACGCCTTATCGTACATCTTCAACTTTAAGTAGCAGAAAGCAATTGACATATTCAACGTCTTATCATCCGGGTGATTGACCATTGCTTTTCTATAGGCATTTGCCTGTTTGTTGATGTCCAAAGGAGACATAGAGTTAACGCTATTAAACGTGGAAATAACGATTTCTCTGAAACATTGAGGGCATTGCCTTGTGCTTGTTGTGATTGGAACGCCACAACCAGGGCATTCGAGTTCTACGATTTGATGTGCCATAATTACCTCTCTCCTTGTCCTTTATCTCTTCTTTAATTCGATTCTAACCTTCAACTTGGCTAAACACCTTTGAGATAGCATCTCAATCTGCCGTGTTGTTTCAGTGATTGTGCTTTCTTCGCGCAGTCCGGGGATGAGTCCTTGTATTGCGTGCAAATACGCTGCTATCTCGTTCTCACAATCGATAATTGTATCGGAGCCTTCACCAAAAGCACTTTCGTTCTTCAATCTCTCGTTGAGGGAATAAACTGCTTTTCTTGCTTTCTCTGTAT
>JAFQQM010000073.1 GCA_017410585.1 Clostridia bacterium | reverse complement strand
GTGAAATCGTTCGCTTACGCTCACGGTGAAATAATTTACTCCGTAAATTGTGAAATTTGATGCTATCGCATCAAGTGAAATTAAATCCACCCACTCGCCGTCGAGGCGAATTTCACACGCCGCAGGCGTATTTCACATTGCAAAGCAATATTTCACCCACCCGCAAGGGTGGATTTAGTTGAAAAAAGCACTTGCTTTCGCAAGTGCTTTTTTCTGGCGGAAGCGGTGGGATTCGAACCCACGAGCCCGTGAAGGCTACCTGATTTCGAGTCAGGCCCGTTATGACCACTTCGATACGCTTCCGTATTCGGTTTTGTGCGGTAGGCACAACTGGTATTATACCGAATAGTTTTGATTTTGTCAACCGTCTTTCGACGATAAAATGAAAAAACTTTCCATCCGTTTCCCCTTGCGCTTTTTTGGGTTTTGTACTACAATAGAAGAAACACTTGCAAAAGAGGGGACACGATATGCAACTGCAGCAAGGACGGCCGGAAAATTTTGCCGAACGGCTTCCCAAAGAACAAAAGGTATACGATTTTTTGGATTCGCTCGGTATTCATTACTGGCGGGTCGATCATGAGCCGGCGATGAGTATGTCGGTCTGCACCGCCATCAACGAAACGTTGGAGGCGGTCATCTGCAAGAATCTGTTTCTGTGCAACCGGCAGGAGACCGATTTTTACCTTTTGATGATGCCCGGCGACAAGAAATTCAAGACCAAAGACCTCTCGGCACAGATCGAGTCCTCGCGCCTTTCCTTTGCCTCGCCCGAGTATATGGAACGTTTTCTGGATATCACTCCCGGTTCGGTCAGCGTGATGGGACTGATGAACGATACCGAACACCGCGTCAAACTGCTTATTGATGAGGACGTGCTCAAGCACCCCTACGTCGGTTGCCATCCTTGCATCAACACGTCCAGCCTGCGGATTCCCGTGGAGGAAATGACCGGCAAGGTCTTTCCGGCACTCGGACACACCCCGCGGTTGGTGACCCTTCCCGCTTATGATGAATGATTTTCGAAACGAGGTGACCGTATGAAACGCCTGTTGCCGTTGCTTTTAGCGGCTTGCGTGCTTCTTGCCGGCTGTGCGCCGTCTTATATCGAAGTCATCGATACCCCGACCACCAGCACGTTGCCCACCACGGTCACCACGTCTACGACCACCGCCACCGGCAGTTCCGGCACCGGCGCGTCTACTTCGTCTACGGCTTCTTCTACCGATGGCAGTAACACGGGGAATACCGCGTCCTCATCGGAAACGGTCGGTACGAACGAAAGCACCGACACCACGACCACCACGACCACAACGACCACTACGACCTCAACCACCAAAACGACCTCGACCGGCACAACGGTCATCCCGCCGGTCTCGTCGGAACACCGTGCGCTGTGGGTCTCTACTTATGCCAATCTCGATTATCCCTCCGACCGCACCCTCTCGGCCAAGTCTCTCAAATCGGAATGGGACACCATCGTTGCCTCCGCGGCGAAAGCAGGCATCAATACGCTGTATTTTCAAGTCCGCCCGTGCGGAGACGCGCTGTATCCGTCGGCGTATTTCCCGTCCTCCCGCTACGTGGTCGCCTCTCAAGGTGACGCCCTGCCGCTGGATATTCTGGATTACGCCGTCACCGCCGCCCATAACGCCGGACTGAAACTGTATGCGTGGGTCAATCCCGTTCGTGTCCGTGCCGCCACCGACAGCAAACCGCTACATAACAGCAATCCGGCGGTGTTGCATCCCGAATGGACCTTCACCTCGGCCGGCGCGACGTACTATAACCTCGGCTTGCCGGAGGTGCGGACGCTCATCGCTGACGGTGTGGCGGAGATCGTGCAAAACTACGAGGTGGACGGCGTCATTTTTGATGACTACTTCTACCCCTACGGCAGTGGTATTACCGATGCTCAAGACGCCGATGCCTACGCCGCCTACGGCGGTGGGTTGAGCCGTGCCGACTTCCGTCGAGCCAGTGTCAACCGAATGCTCAAAGCCTGCTACGACCGCATCAAAGCCATCGACAGCAACTGCCAATTCGGTGTTTCGCCGTTTGGTATCCGCTTAAACAGCGATGCCGGTACCGGCGGTCAGCAATCTTACCACACCATCTACTGCGACGCGGTCGCTTGGATGAGCGGCGGTTACGTTGATTTCATTGCACCGCAGTTGTATTGGAGTTGCAGTAACGCGGTCGCACCGTATAAACCGTTGGCGGATTGGTGGGCGACCACCGCCAAAAGTTACGGCGTGGATTTCTATCCGGCTTTAGCCGCTTACCGCTACGATGCCACGCAGGTGACCAGCGACGTATTCACAAAGGGCGAGATCATCCGCCAAGTGGAGTACGGACGGGGGTTGGCGGGCTTTGGCGGCTTCTCGCTGTTCCGCTATTACTACTTGTTTAAAAACGGCGTAGACGATGAAATAAACGATCTGTTTGCATAAGAAAAAGACGCGTATCGGTCGATACGCGTCTTTTTGATTTAAGGATTCAAGAACATAGCCAGTAAGCCGGCCAACACGATCAGGAAGATCAATACGATCAGCCATAGCGAAACGATGCGAAAATTTTCCGCCAGACCGTTGCGTTTGTGCGGCAACAACCGCCGTTTCCACGGTCGCTTGCTGATGGGGGAGAGATCCGGCTCCAGCGGCTCCTCTGCGGGTGTCGCCAGCAGTTCACCGCCGGCCGCTACGGTCGGATACGCCTCCAGATACCGACGCACCAGATCCAGCGCCTGTAGCGCGGCGGCGCGACGGACTTTGTCCCGTCCCAGCGCTTCGCCGTCCAAGTTCAGTTGCTTGTGCCATACGCGGCGATCATCCGCCATCGCCACAAAAACGGTGCCGGCAGGATATCCTTCGCTGGCGGATGGACCGGCCGCACCGGTGATGCCGATACCGAGGCGGGCGTTGCCCAGTTGACGGACTCCGATCGCCATCTCGGCGGCGGTTTGAGCGGAAATGGTGCTGTGTTCGCGTAATGTTTCGGCAGAGACGCCGACCACCCGTTGCTTGATGGCGGCGGAATACGCCGCTACGCCGCATTCAAATACCGCCGATGCGCCGGGGACGGCGGTCACCATTGCCGAGAGCAACCCGCCGGTGCAGGATTCAGCCGTTGCCAGCGTCTGTTCTTTTTCGGTCAGTAGTTGTACCACGCGGGTGGCCAGATCCGGCACGTCCACGCCGTAGGCGTACACGTTCAGTATCGCGCGAAGTTCTTCTACAGTAGCATCTGCGTCCGCTTGGGTGTCGGCGGTGACGGTGATCCGAAAATCGCCGTCCCGATTTTTGTATTGCGTTGTAGCGGGGGAGGGCGACCGTTCACGCAGTCGCTTGCGTAGCGCCGAATCGGTCAGACCGTATACCCCGACGGTGCGGGTAAAAGACATCGTTGTCCCTTCCTTTTGTGCGGATTAAGGGTAGACCATCACACGGCGGACGTTGTCCACCGCTTCCTGCACCAATCCCTCGATATCCAGCGCCTCTTCTGCTTTTTCCAGCATCTCTGCCTTGGGATGGGTACGCGGATGTTTGGGGGTAAAAACGGTGCAACAATCTTCATACGGCTGAATGGAGATATCAAAGGTATCGATCTTGCGGGAAATACGCACGATCTCTTCCTTGTCCATACCGATGAGCGGACGGAAGATAGGCATATCGCATACCGCCTCGGTGACCGCCATGGCGGTCATGGTCTGGCTGGCGACCTGCCCGACGCTTTCGCCGGTAATGAGCGCTTCGCACTTCTGTTGTGCGGCGATCCGTTCGGAGATGCGCATCATAAACCGACGCATCACCAACGTAAACAGATCTTCGGGGCACTTGGTGCTGATCTCTTCCTGAATGCGGGTAAACGGCACGATAAACACCGGCATCCGTCCGGCATACGCCGCCACCTTGCGCAGGAGCGACAGCACCTTCTGTTCGGCGCGTTCACTGGTGTAAGGGGGAGAGGCAAAGTGGATACCGGTCAGTTCGATGCCGCGCTTGGCCATCATCCATGCCGCTACCGGCGAATCGATGCCGCCGGAGATAAGGATCGCCGCCTTGCCGCCGGTCCCTACCGGCATACCGCCGGCACCGGGCGTCTGCGGGGCGTGAATGTACGCGCCGAAATCGCGGATCTCGATCATTACGGTGAAATCGGGATCATGTACGTCTACCGACAGATGCGGGAACTTTTCCAGCAGATATTCGCCGGTCTTTGCGCAGATCTGCGGCGAGGTGAGCGGGAAATTCTTGTCGGCGCGTTTGGCTTCCACCTTGAAGGTAGAAGCCGCTTCCAGCGCGTCGGTGAGATAATCGGCGGCATTTTGCATAATGACGTCCATATCCTTCTCGCACAGACGTGCGCGCGCAAACGCCGCCAGACCGAACACCTTGGACACTCGCTCGCACGCAGTCTCCCAATCGATGTCTTCCGATTTCGGCTCAATGTAGATGGTGGATTGTGCGCGGCGGATGGTGAAATCGCCCAGCCGCTTTAAGGCGTGTTGCAGGTTTTTGACCAACGCCACCTCAAAGGTGGAGCGGTTTAACCCTTTCATGGCCAACTCGCCGTTTTTAATAAGAATGACTTCCTGCATACGGTTTTCCTTACTCTGTTGCTTGTTCGTCACCCTCGCTCGGCTGTGTGTCATCAGCAACCGTCGTGGTGGTCGTTTCGGTCGACTCGGTAGTCGACTCGGTGGATTCGGTAGTCGATTCGGTGGATTCGGTCGACTCGGTGGATTCGGTGGATTCGGTGGATTCCGTCGACTCGGTCGAGCCTGTCGACTCGGTGGATTCGGTCGAGCCTGTCGATTCGGTCGACTCGGTGGTGGAGGTCGAAGTCGACGGTTTGCCGGTCGGTGTGGTGGTCGGACCGTCCGTACGGTCGGTCGGTTCACCCTCGGTATCGACCACCAACTGGATATCCCTTTGTACGTTCGGAATCGAATAGGTGGTCTGTTCGCTTGCCTGACCGTTCCACGAGACGACCTTGTATCCATCGTTGAGGATGAGGCGGATCTCCACCAGCGTAGCGGGACGGATGGGGTTGTTTATGGCATCAAACGGTTGACCGTTGACCGTCACCGTATAGCCAGCCACACCTTCATCGTACTGCAGATCCAAATTCAGCGTACCCGGCTGCTGGTTGCCGCCGGACGGCTTGGTAGTCGAGGTGGTGGTGCCGGTAGTCTGGCCGCCCTGCTCATCCACATAGTAATCCGGAATCGGCAGTTTTTCGGCTTTATACCACGCGATCGGCTGCAACACGTCCTCGTTGACGACCGTCAGCGAGGTGTTGACCGCGCTGGTCTCGCCCTCGCGGACCTTACGCGCCACCACAACGGTACGACCGTCTGACAGATGGGTCTGGCTGGTGTTGCTGCAAGTGGAAAGCACCAGCAGTTCGTCATCCGGCTCGACCGACACGTCGTTGTAATCGTACCAAGAACGCATCCGCACTTCGGCGACGTATTCCATAAAATCCTTATCGGAGGAGAAATTGGTGCGCATATAGTTGAAACCGCCGGGATTCTCGTTATCCCAAATAAAGACGGCAAATACCTTGTAGTTCGCTTGCTGATACAGCGTGTTCATCGACAGAGTCGGGGCGGAACGCGCCATTCCGACGTTGTACAGCAACTTGTTGAGCGATGCCAACATCTGACCGCTTAACATATTGTGACCGTAAATGATGGTCGATTGATCGTTGCCGTTTTTGGTGATGCTGTTACGGCAATCGAAGAACAGCGTGCCGTTTTTGTTCCGCTCACCGTAGAAATCGCGGTAGAGATACTTGTCGTTGTCCGGCGCCTGCACGACCGGATAGTTAATGCCGTACCACTCCTTGCTGGAGGAGGTGTAGGTCAACCAACCGCGAACGTCGTTGTTGCTGTAATACAGCGCACGGAAGGCGGGATCCATCCCTTCGGGATAATCGGTGTATTCTTCCACCTCGGCGGAGAACTCCTTGTCCACCGTGGGATCGTACATCTGCGCCAGATCTTCTGCGAGTTTCTCGTTTTTGACCGGTACCAGCCACAGATCGTTAAACAACCAACCGATGGATACCAACACGCCGATGACGCAGAGAATGGCCAACGCCTTGCGGGCAATGGTCAGCAGGTCGTCACCCTTAAACGGCACGAAGATGTCCAGTAACAACTGCACGAAACCGCCTTTTTTGGCGGCGGCATGTTGCGGACGTCCGTCCGCCACCGCTTCGGTCGCTTCTTTGGCGGGCTCGTCCTCTGCCGGCTCGGCAAACGACTCGATCGTATCGTGCCAATCGGTGTTGATCGGCTCAACGACCGTTGCGGTCACTGCCGTTTCCGGCTCGATCACCACCGCTTGGGCGGCCGTTTCCGTTTCCGGCTCGATCACCACCGACTCGTCGGCGGCTTCTGCTTCTTCACCGAAGAACATCAACGGTTCGTTCTCGCCTTCTTCGGGGCTTTCCTCCTCTTCTAACTGGTCCTCCAGCAGAAACAGAGTATAGTTATCGTCTTCATTTTGGGGGCGGCGATTAAAAAATCCCATAGTCGTTTCCTCCTTTATCGACGGTGCGTAAGTGTCGTGGCGGCTGTCTGCAAAGCATTCAGCAAAGCATCGACCTCATCGACTGTGTTGTGTATACCGAAACTGACGCGGAGTGCCGAATCGATCTCCTCCGCCGGTAACCGCATAGCGGTCAATACGGGGCTGGTGTGTCCTTTCGCGCAGGCAGAGCCGCCGGATACGTAGATCTCGCGCTCAGCCAGAAAATGGATCAAGGTCTCGCTTCGCAATCCCATCAGCGAGAAATTGACGATGTAGGGGACACCGCCTTGCGGCAGATGCAGACGCACTTCCGGCAATTTCCGTAAGCCGGCTACCAAGCGTTCACGCAAGGCGGAAAACCGTTTCTCGCATTCCGCTGTTGACGGCAGGGTGGCGATCGCCTCACCGAAAGCGGCAATGGCGGGGGTGTTTTCGGTGCCGGAGCGAAGCCCCTTTTCCTGCCCGCCTCCGAGAGCGGCGGGGGGGATCAGACGTGTGCCTTTCCGGCAATACAGTGCGCCGACCCCTTTCGGGGCATACAGTTTATGTCCGCTGACCGTTAGCAGGTCGACCCCCAACCGCCCGCAATGGACGGGGATCTTGCCGACGGCTTGTACTGCGTCGGTGTGAATGGTGGCCAACGGTGCGATCTTGCGGATACGCGGCGCGATCCGTTCCATGGGGAAACGTGCGCCGGTCTCGTTGTTGACCAGCATCACGCTGACCAGTACGGTGTCCGGTCGGCAGGCATCCAATACGGCTTGCGGATCGATATGACCGTCCGCTTGCGGCGGCACGACCGTGACCGTAAAACCTTGCTCGGCCAACCGTTCGAAGGCGGCGGACACCGAGGGATGCTCGATGGCGGAAACCACCAGATGCTGTCCACGCCGCTTTTTGGCGGCCGCCGCACCGAGAATGGCGAGGTTGTTGGCTTCGGTGCCTCCCGATGTAAAATAAATCTCCGGCTCGGTTGCCCCGATCAGTGCCGCCAACCGTTGGCGTGCGCGGGTGAGTTCCGCCTCAGCACGGATGCCGAGTGAATGCAGAGAGGAGGGGTTGCCGTAGCCTTTCGTCATAGCATCCAACGCTTTTTCCGCCGCCGCCTGACAGACCGCGGTGGTTGCGCTGTTATCCAAATAAACCACGTCATTCCTCCTTTCGGGCACATATATACTGATTATACTATAAAATACCATCCATTGCAACCGATATTTTGCAGGAAATTGGCGGAATCATAAAAAAATCCCCCGAGGATCTTCCTCGGGGGATGGGGGATTTTGTCGATTACACAGCACCCTGCGCCATCATGGCGTTGGCAACCTTTTCGAAACCGGCAATGTTCGCACCGGCGATGAGATCGCCTTCCATGCCGTACTTCTTCGCCGCCTCGACCGAGTTGGCAAAGATGTTGCTCATGATCTGATGCAGTTTGGCGTCGACCTCTTCGGCGGTCCAACTGTAACGCATCGAGTTCTGGCTCATCTCCAGACCGGAGGTGGCCACGCCGCCGGCATTGACCGCCTTGGACGGAGCGATGTGGACACCGTTCTCCTTCAGATAAGCGACCGCCTCAGCGGTGGTGGGCATATTGGAAACTTCGACGTAATACTTGACGCCGTTAGCGACGATGTTCTTCGCATCCTCAATGCCGACTTCGTTCTGGGTAGCGCAAGGCATCACGACGTCCACCTTCTGACCCCACGGACGCTGACCGGCAAAGAAGGGGACACCGAACTTGTCGGCATAATCCTGCACTTTGTCGCGGCCGGAAGCGCGCATCTCCAGCATAAAGTCGAGTTTCTCCTGAGTGGTGACACCCTCTTCGTCGTAGACATAACCGTCCGGACCGGAGATGGTGACCACCTTGCCGCCCAGTTCGGCGACCTTGGTTGCCGTACCCCAGGCCACGTTACCGAAGCCGGAGATAGCAAAGGTCTTGCCCTGAATATCGGTGCCGAAATATTTCAGCATATCCACGGTGTAATACACCGCACCGAAGCCGGTGGCTTCCGGACGGATGAGAGAACCGCCATAGGCGAGACCCTTACCGGTCAGAACGCCGGTAAACTCGTTGCGCAGACGCTTGTACTGACCGTACAGATAACCGATCTCGCGTGCGCCCACGCCGATGTCACCGGCCGGCACGTCGGTATCCGCACCGATGTGACGCTGCAGTTCGGTCATAAAACTCTGGCAAAACGCCATGATCTCACGATCCGACTTACCGCGGGGGTCAAAGTCGGAACCGCCCTTACCGCCGCCCATCGGGAGACCGGTGAGGGAGTTTTTGAAGGTCTGCTCAAAACCGAGGAATTTGATGATGCTCAGGTTGACGGACGGATGGAAACGCAGACCGCCCTTGTACGGACCGATCGCGCTGTTGAACTGCACACGGTAGCCGGTGTTGACCTGCATCTGGCCCTTGTCGTCCACCCACGGCACACGGAAAAGGATCTGACGCTCCGGCTCGACCATACGCTCGAGCAAGGCGTCATGGCGATATTTCTCTTCATTGGCGGCGATGACCGGTTCGATGGTCTCCAACACTTCGGTGACCGCCTGAACGAATTCCGGCTGCGACGCATGCTTGGCTTTCACAAGTTCCAATACTTCTGCACAATAGGACATTGAGGATTCCTCCACTCAAAATAGATTGACCGCGGGATGTCTGTTTCTTTCAAATTTGAAAGTTCAGCCCCACGCTGGTTTCAATTATATCACCGCAAAAGCGCTTGTGCAACCCTTTTTTTATAAAAAAATGAAATTTTTATGCGGCAAAACGGCAAAATTTGCAACTTTGCGTCTGCTCTCTTGCATAATTCGGAAAACCGCGGTATAATAACGGATAGAATGTGAGGGGATCGTATGTCAAACCTGATCGAAATACCGCAGGAGGAACGGCGCGAACGTGCTGTTTTGGTGGCGGTGGATACCGGCGAACACGACGTGGAGATCTCGCTGGCGGAACTCAAAGAACTGGCCAAGACCGCCGGCGCCGACGTGGTGGGGGAGATCGTGCAGAAGCGCGAATCACCCGACAAAGCCACCTACATCGGCAGCGGCCGCGCCGAAGAATTGCGGGAACTGTGTGTCAATCTGGAAGCGGACGTTGTCATCGCCGATGACGAGGTCACCGCCACCCAACAGCGGAACCTGTCCGACCTGATCGAATGCGACGTCGTGGACCGCACCGCGTTGATATTGGATATTTTCGCTCAACGGGCGCAGTCGGCGGAAGGCCGTCTACAGGTGGAATTGGCGCAGTTGCAGTATCGTCTGCCGCGTTTGTCCGGCCAAGGCGCGTCCATGTCCCGCCTCGGCGGCGGCATCGGCACACGTGGCCCCGGTGAGACCAAATTGGAATCCGACCGCCGGCATATTCGTCGCCGTATGGCGGCTCTGCGCGAAGCGCTTGCCGAAGTGGAAGCACACCGCCTCGGTCTGCGCGAACGCCGCAAGAAGGTCGGTACCCAGACGGTGGCCATCGTCGGCTACACCAACGCCGGTAAATCCACCCTGCTCAATACGCTGACCGGCGCCGGTGTACTGGCGGAGGACAAACTGTTTGCTACGCTCGATCCCGTCTCCCGCGTGCTCAAACTGCCGGACGGTCGTTCGGTGCTGTTTATCGATACGGTCGGCTTTGTCCGCCGTTTACCGCACCAGTTGGTCAAGGCGTTCCACTCTACGCTGGAGGAGGCGGTCAACGCCGACGTGGTGTTGAATATTTGTGATGCTTCCAGTCCCGAGGCGCATGAACATTTGGCGGTTACCCACCGCCTGTTGGAGGAATTGGGGTGTACCAAACCGATCGTGGAGGTGCTCAACAAATGCGACATGGCGGCGGAACTGCCGCTCGGGATGTCCGGTCGGTCGGTGTGTATCAGTGCCCGTACCGGTGAAGGCATCGACCGCCTGCTCGAAGCCGTCGTAGAGGCACTGCCAAAGGATCGCCGTTTAGTGACGCTGTTGTTGCCGTTTTCCGCCGGTGCGCTGGCGGAACGCTGTCGCCGCGAAGGGGCGGTGGAATCGGAGGAATACGTTCCCGAAGGGCTGTCCATGACCGTCACTCTTGGCGAACCGTTGTTGGATACGGTAAAAGAATATATTGTAGAATAAGAAAAAAAGACCTGTTCAAAGTGTGAACAGGTCTTTTTGGTTATATAGCGTAACAGACACCGTTTTGTACCTTGACCACCGTGGCGGTAACAAAACAGCCGGACGGCCAACATCCCGCCACGTGTACGGGGGTATAATTGGCGGTGTAACCGTCGGTGGTGCCGTCATCGCAAGGCGTTTCGCAAAGCACCTCGATCTCCCGCCCGACGTAATGACGGTAAAAATCCTCTGCCAATCGCTCACCCAGCGCGATCATCCGCCGGCTGCGCTCGGCTTTTTGCTGTCGCGTCACTTGGCCGGACGCGGTTGCGGCCGGTGTTCCCGGTCGTTTGGAGTAAGGGAAGACGTGTATCTTTGTAAAGCCTATTTCCTTTACGAATGCCAGCGATTGCTCAAATTCCTCTTCCGTCTCACCGGGGAAACCGACCATCACGTCGCTGGTCAGCGCACAATCCGTAAACGCCGCCTTCAGTTGATTGCAGATATCGCGGTACATCGCGGTATCGTACCGCCGCCGCATCCGCTTCAAAGTGGCATCGCATCCGCTTTGCAGCGACAGATGAAACTGTGGGCAGAGTTTGGGTTGCGCCGCCAGGCGGGCAATGACTTCTGCGGTCATATCTTCCGGTTCCAACGATCCAAGTCGGACCCGACGCAGTCCGTCGATATCGCAGACCGCCTCTACCGCATCCGCCAGCGTGACGCCGTGATCCCGCCCGTAAGCGGTGAGATTGATGCCCACTAACACCAATTCGGTATAGCCGGCATCCGCCAACCGCTGTGCTTCCTGCTTGACCTCCGCCAACGGTTTAGAACGGACGCGTCCGCGCGCATAGGGGATGATGCAGTAGGAACAGAATTGATTGCAACCGTCTTCGATCTTGAGATAGGCACGGGTGCGTCCTTCGAAGTGGCCGATCGAGAGTGATTCGCATTCGGGGGTATGTTGTGGGATATCCACGATCCGCTCGCCGCGATAAGCACGGATCAACCGTACGATATCGGCTCGCTTGGCGTTGCCGGTTACGATATCTGCATCCGACAAGGCAGAAGCCTTGTCAGGGTAAGCCTGCG
The DNA here is from genome assembly GCA_017410585.1 of Clostridia bacterium. Lineage (GTDB taxonomy): Bacteria > Bacillota > Clostridia > Oscillospirales > Acutalibacteraceae > RGIG426. The sequence goes on along the minus strand of JAFQQM010000073.1, from coordinate 15,553 downwards.
GCATACAGCCGGACAATACGATGAGTGCCTGCGGATTGTCCCGCCGGAAACGGCGAAGCAACTGGCGTAACTTACGGTCGCTCTCGCCGGTGACCGAGCAGGAGTTGATGAGCAGGATGCCTTCGCCGATATCCGGCTGGCCCGCTTGGTAGACGGCGGTCTCATAACCGTCCGCCTCCAGCAGGACCGCCATTGCGCGGCTTTCGTATTGATTGACTTTGCAGCCGAGAGTATAAAAGTATGCTTTCATTGCTTATTGACGGTTCAGAAGTGCATAGAATGCACGGTGAGTCTCGTACAGATCCAGTTTGCTGATGACCTCGAACGGCGCGTGCATCGACAGGACCGGCACACCGAGATCGACCGTATCCACGTCCAACTGCGCGATATATTTGGCTACGGTGCCGCCGCCGCCGGCATCCACCGCGCCGAGTTCACCGATCTGCCAAATGACGTCGCCGGCATCCATAATGCGGCGGAAAGTACCCATCACTTCGGCAGAGGCATCGTTGCTGCCGCCTTTGCCGCCCGAACCGGTGTACTTGGTCAGCACCACGCCGCGATTGATAAACGAACTGTTTTGTTCGCAATATGCCGAGGCGTACAGCGGGTCATACGCCGAGTTGACGTCGGCGGAGAGGCACAGCGACTTCGAATAGACGTGGCGTGCCTTGACCCCCATCGCATCGGCGAGGTCTTCCATAAAGTAGGGGAAGAAGTTGCCCTGCGTACCGGTGGCGCCGTCCGAACCGATCTCTTCCTTGTCACAAAGCAGCGTGATGGCAGTATACGCCGGTACGTCCAGTGCAAACAGTGCGGTCAACGCCGGATAGGCGCAAACACGGTCGTCGTGGCCGTAGCCGCCGACCAAACTGCGGTCGAAGCCGACGTCTTTCGCCTGACCGGCCGGAACCGCCTCCAATTCCGCCGAGAGAAAATCGGTCTCGGTGATGCCGTAACGCTCGTTAAGAATGTGCATAATGTTGAGTTTGATGGCATCGCTTTCCTTGCTGTGATCGAACGGGCGGGAACCGATGAGGATGTCGAGATTTTCACCGGAAACCACGCTGGTAGCGGGTTTTTGCATCTGCTCGCGGGACAGATGGATGAGCAGATCGGTGACCACGAATACCGGATCCCCTTCCTTGTCGCCGATAGCGATCTCCACCGTCGAACCGTCCTTGCGGGTCACCACGCCGTACAGCGCCAGCGGCACGGTGGCGTACAAATACTTTTTGATACTGCCGTAGTAGTGGGTATCAAAATACGCCATCCCCGTTTTTTCATACAGCGGATTGGGCTTGAGATCCAGACGGGGCGAATCAACGTGCGCCGCGGCAATGGACACGCCGTCGGTCAGCGGATGGGAACCGATCACCGCCAGAATGAGTGCTTTGCCGCGGTTGTTGACGTATACCTTGTCGCCGGCTTTCAGCGCTTTGGTGCGGTCAAACGGCACAAACCCGTTCGCTTCGGCCAGACGAACGGCTTCGCTTACCGCCAACCGCTCGGTCTTGGCGGCATTCAGATACTTTTTGTAATCTTCGGCATACGCATCCGCCTTCGCCGTATCCTCATCCGAACGCTCAATAGCGGCGTTTTTCTGCGTAAACAGAAGTTCGTCTTTCAGTTCTTTCAGTTTGTTGTCTTCCATGGTCGTTTACTCCTTTATGTGAAATTATAAATTGCCTGATATTTTTTCTGCGCCGCCGTCACTTTCTTGACGTATTCGGCGGTTTCCGGATAGGGGATGGTATGCAGCGTTTCACCGTCTGCGGAATAGGCATCATCCTCCAGCCACTCGCTGACCGTGCCGATACCGGCGTTGTATGCCGCCAACACCGTTTCGGTATCCGAAAAACTTTCGCCCAACAACGCCAACACGTATACGCCGACGCGAATGTTTTTCTCTGCCTCAAACAGATCTTCTTTTGTGAGTTCCCGCAATGCCTCCGAACGCATCTGCGTCCATTCGAGCGTCAGCGGTGTGACCTGCATCAGCCCGCGCGCACCGGCGGAGGAGACCGCTTCCGGATCGAAATGACTTTCGGTGTGGATGACCGCCATCACCAACGACGGCGAAATGCCGTGTTGGGTGGCTTCCGCTTCCACCGTTTCCCGATAGGTGGCGGGATATAAGACCTTTTCGGCGGCTTTTTTCACGGTCGGCGCGGCAACCGCCAACACGGTCGCCACCAACAACAGCGGTACCAGTACCCATATCCAATGCCGTTTCTTTACCGCCAAACCAGCACCTCCCTTGCGAGAGCCGCCAATTCGTCGGCTGTACCGTCATTCGGAATGACGGTATCCGCCCGTTTGCGGTAAAAATCCTCACTCGGCTGTGCCGCCATACGGGCGGCCGCCTGCTCATAGGTGAGCCCATCTCGCGCCATAATGCGGGCAAGCCGCGTTTCCGCTTGGCTTACCACCGCCACCGTTTTATCACATACGGCGTCCTGACCGGCCTCAAACAGCAGGGGAGAGTCGAACACCACCACCGCCGCACCGGCGGCAAAAGCCGCTTCGGCATCCTGCCGCATCCGCTGACAGATGGCGGGATGGGTGATGCTTTCCAATAACTGCTTTTTCGCAGGATCGGCAAATACGATATCGGCCAGTTTCGCACGGTCCAATGCGCCGTCGGCGGTCAGAATATCTGCCGAAAACGCCTCCGCAATCTGCCGCAAAACGGGACTGCCGGTCGTCACTACCGCCCGTGCATACGCATCGGCGGAGAGGACGGTCGCGCCCATTTCCTGCCAGACCTTGGCAACGGTGGATTTGCCGCTGCCGGTTGGGCCGGTCAACCCGATAATTCGGTTTTCTTTAGACAAGTTTGATCACCTCAAATGCCGCTGCACGGAGCAGTCGGTTGTACACGGCCAACCCCAACCCGTCCGTCCGCGGACAGGCGGTATACAGTATTTTGGCACCGCGCCGGTCAGCCTCACGCAAGGCTTCAAACACCGCATGCGCCTGCGCTTCCTCATCGGAACGCGCGCCGTAGGTGAGATAGGGAACGGTCAACCCCTTCTCTTCGCCGTCAAATACCAATCCGAATACGCCGGCCTCGGCGTGGGCGTTGATATAGTCCGTGATGGCGGCGGCCGGTCCGTCTAACAGTACCACCCGCGCTTTGGGCGCATAATGCTTGTATTTCATACCGGGGGATGCCGCCACCTGTCCGGCTTTGAGTTGCGAGGTAACCGCTTCGTCGATGTGGCAACTGCCGCATACCGCGGCGATCTGTTCGGCGGTCACGTAGCCGGGACGCAACAGCACCGGCTCTTGGCCGACCAGCGAGACCACCGTCGATTCCACGCCCACTTGACAATCGCCGCCGTCAACGATGGCCGCAATGCGTCCGTCCATATCCGCCGCGGTCGCCGCCGCGGTGGTGGGGCTGGGACTGCCCGACAAATTCGCGCTCGGTGCCGCCAGCGGACAACCGCTTTGGTTGATGAGCGCCTGTGCGACGGGATGTGCCGGAAACCGCACCGCCAGCGTATCCAACCCGCCGCTGACACCGGACGGAATGATCTCCGAACGTTTGAAGATCATCGTTAACGGACCGGGCCAAAAGGCCTCGGCCAGTTTCTCCGCTTGCGGCGGAATGCCTTTTACCAGCGGTCGCAGTTGCTCCCACGCCCCGATATGGACGATGAGCGGGTTATCCTGCGGCCGTCCTTTGGCGGCAAAAATTTTGGCGACTGCCTGCTCGTTGCGGGCATCCGCCGCCAACCCGTACACCGTTTCGGTCGGGATGGCAACCGGCTCACCCTCGCGTAGCAACCGTGCCGCGACCGCCAGATCGGCGGGTGAGTCACTCAAATGCAATGTATTCATATCTGCTTGCCTTTCAGTTGATCGGTGCGGTCGGCGGTCAGCAACGCGTCGACCAACGGCTCCAAACCGCCGTTTAATATGGCAGGAAGTTGATACAGCGTCAACCCGATGCGATGATCGGTCACCCGTCCCTGCGGAAAATTATAGGTGCGGATGCGCTCACTGCGGTCACCGCTGCCGACTTGCGCTTGTCGGTCGGAGGCAATGGCTGTTTGCTGTTCCGCCTGCTTTTGTTCCAACAAGCGCGAACGCAGTACGCGCATCGCTTTGTCCTTGTTTTTATACTGACTTCTCTCGTCCTGACATTCCACTACCAGACCGGTGGGAAGATGGGTGATGCGGATGGCCGACTCGGTCTTGTTGATATGCTGTCCACCGGCGCCGCTGGAACGGTAGGTGTCGATCTTTAAGTCCTCGGGGCGGATGTCCACTTCCACGGGATCCGCCTCCGGCAACACCGCTACGGTGGCGGCGGAGGTGTGGATGCGCCCGCCCGATTCGGTCTCCGGTACACGCTGTACGCGATGCACACCGCTCTCAAAGCGGAACCGGCTCCACGCCCCGTCACCGTTGACCAGAAAACTGATCTCCTTAAATCCGCCCAGTTCGGTCTCGTTCTCAAACAGCGGCTCGATGGTCAATCCGTGATTTTCCGCAAACATCGCGTACATCCGATACAGATCTGCCGCAAACAGCGCCGATTCCTCACCGCCGGTGCCGGCGCGGATCTCCACGATGACCGCCCGTTCATCCCGCGGATCTTTGGGGCGGGATAACTCTTGCAACGTGTTCCACGCCGCGTCGCGTTCCTGCTGTGCTTCCGCCAACTCGGCGTGAGCCAACTCGCGCATATCCGCATCCGCCAGCAGTTCTTTTGCCTGCCGGATACGCTCGTCGGCGGCGTTTACCGCCTCGATCGCCGTTACCATCGGTTCTAAGGTCTTGCTTTCCTTAGTCAACTTTAGCGTTCGCTCCGGATCGGCCAAGACCGACGGTTCGCACAGCAACGCGATCACTTCGCGGTATCGCTTGATGATTCCGTTAAATTGTTCCATCAGCCGAGTTCCTTTCCGTCGCGGAGGATCTTTTTGATATTCTTCTCCGCTTTCAGCCGCGGCACCATGATTTCGTGCCCACAGCCGAGACACCGCATCTTAAAATCCATACCGATACGAAGCACCTCCCATTGCGCGTTGCCGCAGGGATGTGCTTTTTTCATTTGCAGAATATCGCCCAACCGTACGTCCATCGGGGGAGGTCACCTCGCTTTCGTTTGATCAAACGGGAATACCCGTACCGGAATGCCGTTTTTCAGACAGTAGGTGATCACCTGCTGTGTTCCGCGGGACCGGCCGTCCCAAAACGCCAATACCTGATCGGCGTAATCGGCGATCTGCTTGTTGCGTTCCAACGGTGCGGCTTTGCCGAATTTCGCATAATCCGGCAAAAACTCCCGTAACGGCACCGACAGCAACGCCGCGCATTGAGCCGCGATCTTGTCGATCCCTTCGGCGCCGCCGCTGACGATCTCGGTCACGGTGGAGGGGATATGCTGTAATACGTATTTTTCGGCGGTAGCCGGCACCTTCCGACTGCCGATGATCGCGATCTTCACGGCAAACTCCTCCATTATATAGTTATACCGAATTATATCACTTCTATACCTCGTTTGTCAATGTATACCACGCTTTTTTTGCGGTTATACTAACGCCACCGAAAGGAGAGATACGGTATGAAATGGTTTTGCCGAAGTGCGGCGATCGTGGCATTGGCGATCGCCGTTTTGGTATTCGGTACGGTATGGTATACCGACCGGCAGTTCCCCGACAGCGTTCAACTGCCGGATGTCGGTGACGTGGAAAACGGCAACGTCAGCCTGCGATTCGGCCGGCAGGCGAATGCGTATACCAACAAACAGAGTTACGAGGGAAAATGGACGCTATGGGGGATCGTGCCGGTGAAACGAGTGCAAGTGACGACCGATGGAACGCCGACGGTGCGCGTCTGCGGAACGCCGTTTGGTATCAAACTGTATACCGATGGCGTGTTGATCGTCGGCCTGACGGCGGTGGACAGCGCACTCGGCTCGGTCAATCCGGCATCGCAGGCCGGCTTGGAGATCGGTGACCGCCTGCTGTCCATTAACGGTCAAGAGGTGACCGATAACGAACAAGTTTCCCGCCTGGTGGCCTCCTCCGGCGGTAAAACGCTGGTGTTTCGGGCTGAACGTGACGGGGTGACCTTTGAGGCACGGGTCACTCCGGCGAAGTCGCTGACCGATGACGGCTATCACGCCGGTATGTGGGTCAGAGACAGCGCCGCAGGCGTGGGGATGCTCACCTTCTACGACCCGCTGACCGGTGTCTGCGGCGGATTGGGCCACGCCATCTGTGACCGCGATACGGGTCTGCAACTGTCGATGGCGGGCGGCGAACTGGTTCCCGCCACCGTCTTTGATATCGTCAAGGGAACGGCAGGGGAGGCCGGTGTGCTCTGCGGCACCTTCGCCCCCGGCTCGCTCGGTGTGCTGGCGGAAAACAGCGATTGCGGTATCTACGGTGTGCTGACCCGCCAACCGGCCGACGCCGGTTTGTACGAGATCGCCGCTCCGTACGAGGTAGAGACCGGCAAGGCACAACTGCTGTGCACGCTCGGCAACACGCCGGCATGGTACGACGTGGAGATCACCAAGGTCTCGGTCAACGAACACAAACAGAGTATGGTACTCCGCGTCACCGACCCCGACCTGCTGGAACAGACCGGCGGCATCGTGCAGGGAATGAGCGGGTCGCCGTTGGTGCAAAACGGTAAACTGATCGGGGCGGTGACCCACGTGCTGGTCAATGACCCCACTTCCGGCTACGCTATCTTCGCGCAGACGATGTACGAAAAAGCGCAGGCGTATGCCGGTACCGCACCGGCGGAACTGCCCCGCTCGGTCGGCGGCGTCACTGTCTCCATCTCGCCCGATGCCGCTTAATGAAACATCACTTTTTTGGGGTTCTTTTACACGAAAACCGAGGATGTTGCCGCATCCTCGGTTTTTCGCCTTTCTTTTATCTGTAAAGGCGCACAACTTGTCGGAAGAAATCGCAACCGGCAGAAACCTGGTGAACGAAAATTTCCAAAATTTTCCATTTTCCTATTGCATATATTGCCAAAATATGGTAATATTTCGTTGTCAAAGACAGCCACTGTGTCGGAAAGGCGAGGGAAGCCGATGCGAAAGGCGTTTGCCTAAAAAGAAATAAAGGAGTTTGAGGAGATTATGGACAGAAAATGCAAGGTGCTGTTGGCGGATAACAGCGAAAGTTTCGGAAAACCGTGTATTCGGGCGATGCGCGCCCATGGCTTGGATGCCGAATGTGTGGAGAAGGACGGCAAAACACTGTTGGATACCATCCTGAATACCCGACCGGACGTGGTGGTGATGGATATGTTCCTGCCGAATCTGGATGCCATCGGCGTGATGAAGGCGGTCAAGTCGCACGTGATGGCGGCGTTGCCGCGGTTTATGGTGATGTTTGGATTTGACAATCCCACGCTGGAGGGAGAGGTGATGGCGGCGGGAGCCGACTATTTCTTCCTCAAACCCTTCGATTACGGCGAGATGGCAGAGCGCATCCTCACGTTGTACAGCGTCCGCAGTGAACCGCAGGCGGTGGCGGTGGCCAGCGGTCGTGTCAGCAGTTTGGAAATGCGGGTGACCGATATCCTGCATCAGGTCGGTGTGCCGGCGCATATTAAGGGCTATCAGTATCTGCGGGATGCGATCTTGATGGCGATCGACGACGAGGATATCATCAACGCAGTGACCAAACGGCTGTATCCCGGCGTTGCCAAGAAGCACGCCACCACCTCTTCCCGTGTGGAACGTGCCATTCGCCACGCCATCGAGGTGGCGTGGGACAGAGGAGACGTCGAGATCCTCAACTCCTATTTCGGATATACCATTCACTCTACCCGTGGCAAGCCGACCAACTCGGAGTTTATTGCGATGATCGCCGATAAATTCCGCTTGCAGATGAAGGTGGGATGATCTTATCAATACGCTGTCTTTGCGACGGCGTATTTTTTTATCATTTTTTCGTAAAAAAAGCAAGACAAACGCAAAACGATATGCTATAATACAGGTAACGCTTTCTCCCAAGGAGGAATTATTGTATGAAACGCCTACACCTCATCTGCAACGCTCACCTCGATCCCGCTTGGATGTGGGACTATCCGGAGGGCATTACTGCCGCTTTGGCGACCTTTCGCTCGGCGGTCAATCTGTTGGAGGAATACGACTACATATTTTGCCACAACGAGGCGCTCTTGTACGAGTGGATCGAGGAACACGATCCCACCTTGTTTGCACGTATCGGTCAAGCGATCAAGGCCGGTAAATGGCACGTGATGGGTGGCTGGTATCTGCAACCGGATTGCCATATGCCGTCCGGCGAGAGCATCGTCCGCCAGATCTTGGCGGGTCAGCGCTATTTTGGGGAAAAATTCGGCGTCCGCCCGACCACCGCATTGAACCTTGACTCCTTCGGTCACACCCGTGGATTGGTGCAGATCCTCAATCAATGCGGATACGACAGTTATTTGATCTGCCGCCCGATGCCCAATCACAAACGCACCGTACTGCCGGATAACCAGTTTAACTGGGTCGGCTACGACGGCAGTAAGATCAAAGTCTGCCGCATCGGTGACGATTTTATGTACTGCACCGGCAAGGCGCAGGCCAAAGAATTTATCCCCAAGAAGGCGGAATGCTGGCAAAATAACGAGGCCGGTACGGCTCTTTGGGGCATCGGCAACCACGGCGGCGGTCCGTCCCGTATCGACCTGCAGGACGTGGCGGAACTGATCGCCACCACCGAGGACTACGAGATCATCCACAGCACGCCGGAACGGTTTTTTGCAGAGGTGCATCCCACCGTTGACTACGACAAGCCGCTGACCCATTTCCTCACCGGCTGTTATTCTTCGGTCAACAGCATCAAGCAGGCGCACATTCAACTGGAAAACAAGTTGTTTGCTACCGAAAAGATCTGCTCGGTAGCGGAACTCAACGGTCATAAGGTGTGGGACGAAGCCGCCTTCCGCCGTGCGGAAAAGGATCTGCTGACGATGGAATTTCACGATGCATTGTGCGGCACTACCGCCGCCGACGGTGAAAAGACCACGCTGGAATACGCTGCCCACGCCACCCGTGAACTGGACGACCTGCGCAATCGGGCGTTGTTGCAACTGATGGAGGACGATATCCCCACCGAACCGAACACCTATCCGATCGTGGTATTTAACTATAGTCCGTTTGAGACCGAAACACCGGTAGAGGTGGAATTCCTGCTGTTGGATGCCATTGCTTCGGACGAAGTGCAGTATAAGATCACGCTGACGCAAGACGGTAAGGAGATCCCCTGTCAGGTCATCAAGGAACTGTCCAACATCAACTACGACCGCCGCAAGCGTCTGGCTTTTAAAGCCAAACTCAAGCCGCTGGGAGTCACCCGCTTTGTGGCGACCGCCGAGGTCATCCCGATGCAACCGAAAACCGCACAGCCAGAGGGGGATATCGTCCTCACCGACCGTTGCAAGACGGTGCGTATCAGCCGCCGGACCGGCTTGTTGGAAAGTTACGTTTACGAAGGCACGGAATACCTCAAGGGCGGTGCTTTCCGCCCGATGATGTACGATGACAACACCGACAGTTGGGGCTGGTATACCGACGTTATCGGTCTCAACCCGCAACCGTTTGTGCTGGATACCGAGATGACCGGCGCCTTTGAGGGGATGCAAAACGTCCACGTGGTCGAAGACGGCCCCATTCTCACCGAGGTGGAATCCTTCTTCCGTTGCGGTGAATCCAAAGCCCGCGTTTCCTATAAGATCTATAAGGATCTGCCGGAGATCGACGTCCACGTCACCGCTTGGTGGAATGAACAGCGCAAGGTCTTCAAGGTGGAGATCCCGTGCGCGTTGGACGGTGAGTTTTTCGGACAGACCGCCTACGGTCACGACGTGTTCGACCAAAACGGCGACGAGGAACTTTCCCAGCGGTATATGGGCATCCGCAAAGACGGTATGGCGCTCAACGTGTTTGACGATTGCTACTACGGTTGCAGTGCGATCGACGGTGTGATGTCTGCCACCTTACTCCGCGGCGTCGGCTACTGCGTACACGTTATCGACGGTCGCCCGTTGATCAAAGATCCCACCCGCTACATCGACTATACCGAGACCGGCAAGCACACTTTCCGTTTCCGGTTACGGGCGATGCCGGCTAACCAATCCGAGCGCTATGCGCTGGAATTTGCCCAGCCGCCGTATGCGCTCAACGCCTTCCCGTGCGGAAAAGGTGCCAAGGCAAACGGCTTTACACTGGATGACAGCCGCGTGGTCTTGACCGCCTTGTACAAGGAAAAGGACCACACGGTGGTGCGTTTGTTCAACGGAAACGCGGAAACGGTGACCTGCGGGGTAGTTTTTGGTGAAGCCAAAACCACCGCCACCTTCCCGCCGTTTGCAATCAGGACCTTCCACTTAAAGGATGGAAAATTCATCCTGCAGGATGCGATACTGTAAAGGGGTAGACTATGACACCAATCAAACTGATCTCGCCGCTGAAAGACTATCTTTGGGGCGGCACGAAACTCAAAACCGAGTACAATAAACAGACCGACCTGCCCATCGTGGCGGAAAGTTGGCAACTTTCCTGCCACAAAGACGGCAGCAGTGTTATCGCGGACGGTGAATGGGCGGGGATGACCCTGCCGGAATGGATCTCCCGTCAGGGCAAAGAGGTGCTGGGGACTCATTGCGAGGCGTTTGCGGATTTTCCCATCCTTATCAAACTGATCGACGCCAAGCAATCGCTGTCGGTGCAGGTGCATCCCGATAACGACTACGCTTTGCGTGTTGAAGGGGAATACGGCAAGACCGAGATGTGGTACGTGGTGGATTGTGAGCCGGGGGCTACGCTGGTCTACGGCTTTAAGGAATCCATCTCCAAGGAGGAATTTTCTGCCCGTATCGCGGATAACACCTTGATGGAGGTTGTCAATGCCGTGCCGGTGCAGAAGGGGGATTGCTTCTTTATCGAGGCGGGAACTCTCCACGCCATCGGTGCGGGTCTGCTCATCGCCGAGATCCAGCAGAATTCCAACAGTACCTACCGTGTGTACGACTTTGGCCGCGTGGGCGCCGATGGCAAACCGCGTGAATTGCACGTGGAAAAGGCGAAGGACGTCACCCGCTTGGAACCGCCGACCCGCCCCACCAAACCGCAGGGCGAGCCGATCGCCCGTGACGGCTGCACCACCACGCTGTTGGCATCTTGCGAATATTTTACCGCCGATCGCGTGGAACTGGACGGCACCGCCGGCTGGACGGTAGGGGAGGATTCCTTCCAATCGCTGATGTGTCTGGACGGCTCGGCGTTGTTGCAAAGTCCTCACGGCAACACCGCACTGGAAAAGGGAGACAGCGTTTTCCTGCAAGCCGGTTACGGCGACTATACGCTGACCGGCACGGCCACCCTCATTTTGACCAAGGTATAAGAAAAAGGCTTGTGAGCAACCACTCACAAGCCTTTTTGATCTTCTCTTACAGATCGTATACGCCGTTGTCCACCAACGCTTTGATGGCGGCCACGACCGGTTCTTTGTCTTCTTTATAGGTGACTCCGTACCACTTGTCTTCGGTGGTCAGCACCGCCACCTGCTTTTTACCGGACTGAATGAGATCGTCCACCACAAAGGGGAGGAAGAACTCGCCTTTTTCGCTTTGCAGGTTTTCCTTAAGGAAGGCGGTAAACTGCTCTTCGAGATGCGTAAAGATATCCGGCGTAAAGCCCCACATATTCATCGAGACCACCGTATCCATCGGCAGTTTCACCTCGCCGTCAGCCACCGCCGAGGTACCGTCCGGTCCGATCTTGGTGTGTTCGGTCACCGAGCGGAGCATGCCGCCTTCGATTTCGCACACACCGCGCGAAACGGTGCCGTTTTCGGTGACGGTGTTGCCCAGACGGAAACCGACCATACAATAATTGTCGTTGGCCATCAGATAATCGTAGATGCTCCGGAAGCCGCTGACGCCGTAATAATCGTCCGCATTGACCACCGCAAACGGTTCGTTGACGACTCCCTTGCAACAGAGAATGGCGTGGCCGGTACCCCACGGCTTCTGCCGCGTTTCGGGGCAGACGAAGCCTGCCGGCAACTTGTCGGTCTCCTGAAATACGTATTCCACGTCGATGATCTTTTCGATGCGGCTGCCGACCAGCGTCTTAAATTCCTGCTCGATCTGCTTTTTGATAATAAACACGACTTTGTCAAAGCCGGCCCGCTTGGCATCGTACACCGAAAAATCCAAGATAGCCTCACCGTTCGGACCCACCGGCTCAACCTGTTTCAATCCGCCGAAACGGCTGCCCATACCGGCCGCCATCACGACCAACGTTGCGTGCGCCATAATTCCATCTCCCGTAAATCTTACTGATACTTCCGTTTCCGGATGATTGGAATTATAGCACACCCAGACGCTGACCGCAACCGTTTTAGGATATTTTACTACAAAATCGTTTATTTTATATAGAAACCCATTGATGCAAACCGATCGGAATATGGTACAATAGAGAAAATGAGAGAGAGGAAATTGCCAATGAAACGAGTGCTTTGCCTGCTGGCGGTGCTGTTACTGCTGATCCTGACCGCCGCTTGCGCGACCGTGCCGCAGGAAGAGACCGAACAACCGTCCACCACCTCCACCTCGGCCACGACCACCTCGACCGCTACGGTGACGTCATCGACCACCACGTCGTTGCCCTATTCTTCGACTTCGGTAAGCATCACGACCACCGCCGAGGAGAGGGGAGAGACCACTTCGGTCGCAACCACGACAACAACTTCCACGTCGACCACGTCGACTACCACGACCACGACGACCACGGCGATGACTCCGACGGTGACGACCACCACGTCGACCACCGCCACTACGACTACGTCGACTACCGTAACGACGACTACCACCACGACCACGACGCAGGCAGAGACCACCACGACGAAATCGGAGGCCAAGTTGCCGTTCGTTCCCTTTGGATAAAAACAGACCGCTTATCACCCGATAAGCGGTCTGTTTTTATTCTTCGATAACGGTCAGTTCGCCGGTAAAGGGATGCACCCGCACCGTCTCCGGCTTGCCGTCTTCTTTGGCGGCCGTATACTGATAGCCTTTGTTGACAAACCAGTTGCCCCCTTCTTCCAGCGGATAGGTGCGTTGCCCTTCGGTAATGCCGATCTCGGTATATCCGGCTTCCAACAGCAGGGCGGACGCTTGCTTGGTCGAGACCGCCGGTTTGCAGAGCGCAAACAGCCCGACCGCCGCCACCGTCACCGTTAGCGAGAGGGCGAGCAACCACCCAAACCGCGCCTTCGGCTGTTCTACCTGCGCCGGCAAGATGACCGCCACGCTCGCCAGCAGTACCACGCTGACGATGTCATCATATAACCCCATATACGAGGAAAGGTTGACGAGAAATAGAATAACGAACGCAATGACCGGTATAGCCACCAACAGTATGCGCTTGCTTTTGTCGCTCATAGATATCCCTCCGATTTCTTTTTGATTATACCATATCCTTTTAAAAAAGTAAATGACCCTTGACAAAACCGTAAGAATCCGTTATACTATGTATCAATCTGTTAAATAAAGGAGTCATTCGTTCCTATGGACGGCGACAGTTGCCCTGACGGTAATAAACAGAATTTCATCAGTAAAAAAGAGGCATACTCACGGGTGTAAACCTTCGTGGGTGTGTCTTTTTGCGTAAAAAAAGGAGATTTGGAAGAAATGCAAGATCATATATGGTCGATCGTTGTTATGGTGATCATGGTCGTCTTTTCGGCCTATTTTTCCGCAACGGAGACCGCCTTCAATGCGATCAATAAGACCCGTCTGCGAACCCTTGCCGAGAAAGGCAACAAGCGCGCAGAGCGTGTGCTCAAACTTGCGGAGAACTACGACAAACTGCTCTCCACCATTCTGATCGGCAACAACATCGTCAACATCGTGCTGGCGTCGCTTTGTACGCTGATGTTTGTTGACTTGTTGCAAAGTCAGGATACCGGTGCGACGGTGTCCACGGTGGTCAGCACGGTGGTTGTGCTTATCTTCGGCGAGGTCACACCCAAAAGTTTGGCCAAAGAGCAGCCGGAAAACTGGGCGATGTTTTCTGCTCCCTTTTTGAAAATGTTGGTGATCCTGCTTACTCCGCTGAACTTCTTGTTCGGTCTGTGGAAAACGCTGATCACCCGTCTCACCAAGGCGGAGGAAAGCCCCAAGATGACGCAGGATGAACTGCTGATGCTGGTGGATGAAGTCGAGCAGGAAGGGACCATCGATGAACAGGAATCCAATCTGCTTCGTAACGCCATCGACTTTACCGATCAGGAAGCGGAAGAGGTGCTGACCCACCGCACCGACCTCGAAGCGGTGCCGATGGATGCCACCAAAGAGGAAATTGCCGCTATCTTCTCGGAAAGTAAGTTTTCCCGCTTGCCCGTGTATGAAGACAGTATCGACAATATCATCGGTATTCTGCATCAGAAGGATTTCTACACCGGCACCGGCGTAAGTGACAAACCGCTTGCCGAACTCATTACCCCGCCGCTGTTTGTGCCGAAGTCCGAAAAGATCAGCGACCTGCTCGGCGATCTGCAGAAGAACAAATCCCATATCGCCATCGTGGTGGACGAATACGGCGGGACGCTCGGTATCGTCACGATGGAGGATATCCTTGAGGAATTGGTCGGTGAGATCTGGGATGAGCACGACGCCGTCGTGGAAAGTTACAAGAAACTGTCGGAAGATACCTACCGCATCGACTGCACGCTGTCTATCGACGATCTCTGCCAGTTCTACGATATCGAACTGGAGACCGACAGCATCGTGATCGGCGGCTGGGTGATGGAAATGCTCGGCAAGATTCCGGAGCAAGGGGACACCTTCACCTATGATCGCTTGACCGTCACCGTCGCCGAGACGGAAGGCCACAGTGCCTCTTGGGTGGATATCACCCTCGCCCCCGAGGAGACCGAGACCGAAGAGGAAGAGGAAAACTAAATCCCCCAAAAGAGCAAGTCACCCGACTTGCTCTTTTTTTATTTTCCCCACAACCTCACGGCAACCGTAGGGCGGCGGCTTGCTCCCGCCGCTAATTCTGCACAATGTTTTGGTGGCCTTGTAGGGATCGGCGTCCCCGACGGTCCTTACCCACCGCCTCCCACCAATCCTCGTTTTGTTTAAAGCGCCGTAACCTATCGATCGATTTCCGTTATTCTGCACAATTCGCCCTAAAACAGGTGACAATACCGCTGAAAACAGTGACAATTTCACCTTGCGGATTATATATGTATATATATTATAATGGTAAGTGAAGAGAGTAAAATTACGCTGTAAAGGAGAAATCACGATGAAAAAGATTTTTTCTGTTTGCTTGTGTTTGATATTGATGATCGGATGTCTGTCAATTGCCAAATTACCGTTGAAAATAGCGGCGCAAACGGCAGAAATTTATTGGTCGGATGATTTTGAGGACGGCTTGGGCGATTGGGAGAAGATCCGTGATGGCAGCAGTGTCTGGACGGATACGGCACCGTACTCCTATATCTCGTTGACCGAGAAAGCGTATGAGGGATCCCAAAGCTTCGGT
>JAFQQM010000072.1 GCA_017410585.1 Clostridia bacterium | reverse complement strand
GGCGTCGACCGCTTGGTGATGTTGCTGACCGATTCCGCCTCCATCCGCGACGTCCTCCTGTTCCCCCCGATGAAACCTCTTACAGAGTAATATTATGCCGCAAACGCTTATTTGACAGCGTTTGCGGCTTTTTGTTAATCGGGATCATCACCTAAAAATGCGGTTTACGACAGATTTACGACAAATAGGCCAGCGAACGACTTTTGAGCGTTACGGCAAATTGGTGTCGTAAATAAACAGTATTTTATTATAAGGCTTTAACCTTAGTTGGTTAGAGCCTTTTTTGCCAAACCCATTGACATTTAGTGCGGATGGTGATAAAATAACAAGTGATATATAACGACAACTATATTATGGAGGTGCATTATGCCGCCTAAAGTTAAAGTGACAAAAGAAGATATTATAAATGCCGCCGTTAATATTGTGCGAAGCAGTGGAGCGCAAGCGATCAATGCAAGAACGATTGCTTCTGTTTTGAACTGTTCTACGCAACCGGTGTTCTCCAACTTTGCTACGATGGACGAACTGTGCCTTGCTGTTGTAGAAAGAGCGGATATCCTATGTCAAGAGTATATGCAGCGAGAAGTTGAAAGTGGGGAGTTTCCTGCTTATAAGGCAAACGGTATGGCTTACATACGATTTGCTAAAGAAGAAAAGGAATTGTTCAAACTTCTATATATGCGTGATCGTTCAAGCGAAATAATTCCCGAAGCAACAGAACAAACTGACAAAATGGAGTCAATTGTCCATAAAAATACGGGACTTAGTGGCATGGATGCAAAATTGTTTCACCTCGAAATGTGGGCATATGTTCACGGAATTGCCACTATGTTTGCCACAGGCTTTGTTGATCTTGATTGGGAACTTGTAAGCCGTATGCTCACGGATTCCTATCAAGGACTTCGAAAACAATACGGGATGGAGTGATAAATAATGGACGCTATTAGAATTGAAGGTTTAACAAAAAAATATAAAGACATTGTTGCGGTAGACAATCTTAATCTTTCGGTTCACAAAGGCGAACTGTTCTCATTACTGGGTGTAAACGGTGCAGGCAAAACGACTACTATTAAAATGCTGTCCTGCCTTACACAACCTACAAGCGGAGATGCCTTTATTAAAGGAAAAAGCATTTGCAAAGATACTGCCGCTGTGAAAACACTTATAGCCGTTTCTCCGCAGGAAACTGCAGTTGCACCCGGTCTTTCGGTTCGAGAGAATCTTGAACTGATGTGCGGTGTTCACGGTTTTACAAAGGAAAAGCAAAAAGTGAAAATTTCAGAGCTTACTGACCTGCTCGGTCTTGAATCTGTTAGTAAGAAAAAGGCAGGTAAACTGTCTGGTGGCTGGCAAAGACGACTAAGCATTGCTATGGCGCTTATCAGCGAACCGGAGATGTTGTTTCTTGACGAACCTACGCTTGGTCTTGACGTGCTTGCCCGAAGCGATCTGTGGGATTTGATTCGCTCTCTTAAAGGGGAAGTAACCATTATTCTTACAACACATTATATGGAAGAAGCAGAAGCCTTGTCTGACCGTATCGCTATTATGAAAGACGGCAAACTGCTTATCTGTGATACTGCTGACAAGATAAAAGAAGCCGCCGATACGGATAATTTTGAGCAAGCCTTTGTACGCATTGTTAAGGGGGCGGCAAAATGAAAATGCTAACATTTGCAAACAGAAATACAAAAGAAATATTACGAGATCCACTAACTCTTTTCTTTGGACTCGGATTTCCCCTCGTCTTAATTTTATTGTTGAGTGCTATACAAGCCAATATCCCCGTAGAACTATTTGAAATACAGCATTTAACTCCGGGAATAACGGTTTTCGGTCTGGCTTTTATGACGCTGTTTTCGGCAACCATTATCGCAAAAGACAGAGGGAGTTCCTTGCTTCAGCGTTTGTATACAACTCCTCTGACTCCAATGGATTTCATTCTGGGTTACACTTTGCCTATTATTCCGATTTCTGTCGCTCAATGCATTATCTGCTATATTGTTGCAATCCTTCTCGGACTAAATATTACGGTGAATATTTTATATGCTGTTGTATTCATTATTCCTGTATCCATCCTCTACATTGCTTTAGGACTCCTTTGCGGAAGTGTGTTTACCGATAAGCAGGTAGGCGGCATTTGCGGTGCTTTGCTTACCAATCTTTCAGCGTGGTTGTCGGGTGTTTGGTTTGATCTTGACCTTGTAGGAGGTGCTTTTAAGAAGATTGCATATGCACTTCCGTTTGCTCATGCAGTAGAGATGGAACGGGCTATACTTGCAGGAGATTTTTCAGGGATTTTTCCGCATCTTTGGTGGGTGCTTGGATATGCTGCCGTTCTGCTCGTATTAGCGGTGTTGATGTTCCTGCGACAGATGAAAAAACAGTAATTATCTAGCGTAGAGGATATATGTTTCTTTGCTCAACAATGTAAACAACCTCAAATTTTTACGACAGATTTTACGACAAATGGAATAAAGGTATGCCGTTTTATGACAGGTTATGTCTTGCAATGAAAGCAATTTGGATTAACGAAGTCAGAAACTAGCAGGATAAACAAGGTTATAGTATTTATTCCGCCCCAATCCCCACAATGAAACCTTTGGATTAAGAAAAGCCGCTATTTACAAGGGGTTTCGCGGTGTGCTTAACTATATTTACCCACGATTTACCCCTTTTGAACAACGAAAGACCGGCTATATGACGGAAACCCCGCCCTTGCAAATCGCAAAGGCGGGGTTATCTGTTTCATTACTATGAAACTAACTGTTTTCCGTCAGTTCCGGATAGCGGCGGAAGAAATAGGCAGGAGTACAACTCCACGCATGGCAACAGCTGTTGATTACCGGCGAGCCATACGGAGAGCGGTCGGGATCGGTGGGATCGTATAGTTCCCAGAAGCAATCCGCGCCGGCCTTCAACATACCGCCCCAGTAGCGGCGCAGTTCCTGCTTGGCCAGATCGGTCAACCCGACGGAGAGGAGCGCTTCAACCCAATGATGGAACATATATGGCGTCACCATGCCTACGGCAGGCGCTTGTTCTACGGTGCGGAGCAGTAATTCACGGCTTTCCTCCGTCGGCCATACCTCTGCCAGTACCTGCCATACTTGTGACGCCCATGAGATTTGTCTGTTTTGTCCGCTGACAAATAAATGGAGATGTTTATCCCATAGCACCTGCCGGCTTCCCTTGAGAGCGATTTCCAGCCAACCGTTCAGCCGATCTTGTTGTTCCGGCGTGCCGAAGCGTTTGGACAGTAGCAAGCCTTGGCGCACGGCCATAATAAAGACGCCCTGCGCGCCGGCTTGTTTGTTCAGATCGTCGTTCCAGTCAAGGAAGCACCACCAGGTGTCTTTATCCCGAATCACGCCGCGTTCGTCCAGTTCGGCGGCGGCCAATTCTAACTGACGCCAGGCGGTTGGCCACAGATCGGTGACCGTTTCGGTATCGCCGGTCGCCTCCCAGTAATCGGATAAGCAGGAAACAAAGAACAGCGAGTAATCAAACAACCGCAAGTCATCGGCGTGTGGGGTCGGCTTGGTGTATACGCACGCAGACACGCCGCCGTCCTCGCCGGTCAGTCCGGCGAACAGATAGAGACAACGCCGCGCCAGCGTGTGGGCACGATAGGTGCGGTAGGCGGTTAGCGCTTGTAAGCGGAGATCTCCGAGCCACAGCCGACGGTCACGCTTGGGGCCGTCCTCAAATACATCCTGCGCGCAGTTGCGCAGTGTGCGAAGCGAAACCTCGTCCATTCTGTTCAGAAAAGGGTCGTCGGTGACAAGCGGTGCGGCGTCTTCTTCCTGAACGGCCGATACCGCCTGACAACCAATGTCTGACAAAGATATCCCGTACTGACAGGAGGTGTCCAGCACCTCGATTTTCAGATACCGAAACGCATAGCGGCGAGGTAACTCTACCGTGCAAGGGAGTTCATCAAGGTGCAGGTGAGATACCTGTAACCAACCCTTGCCCAAGCCGCCGTGATAATCGTCGGGATCCTCGCCGATCTCACAGAGACGTTCACCGGCAATGATACGCAGATACGCGGGGGCATCCGCCGCACCGCCTACCGGTTGCGCGGAAAACGATAGGTATCCGACCCAATGAGTGCCGAAATCCAGACATAGACTGTCGCCTTTGTTCAGGCGTGGAGTTCGGCCGGAAAATGGCATCCGATCAACGGCTTCCCAGCCGCTTTCGGTTTGTTGCAGGTGAAAGCAGTCGATCGGTTTCGTATGGCGGGTGAATAGTTCGCGCTGACAGGCGGCCGCTTTATTCAATAAATACATATTCATATCGATTCCTCCTCGAAAAGGGATGGCTTCACGCAGATTATACAAGGTTTGCGCTAACATTTCAATACAGTTTCAATATTTTTATGAAAAAATACACAAAAATTTATTGACAATGGCCGAATTTGGTGCTACACTTTACTTGTAAATTGTTTGCGCTAACACCCGTTTGCGCGATATCGATGGAATTTGAGAGGGTATATGGCAACTTTAGACGATGTGGCACGCTTGTCGCAGGTTTCCGCTATGACGGTTTCCCGCGTTATCAATAATAAGGGCTCGGTATCAGAAGCAACGCAGCAACGCGTGATGGACGCCGTCAATCAGCTGAATTATCGTCCCAATTTGGTGGCGCGCGGTTTGGCTACCTGCCGCACCAACTCCATCGGTGTGGTTGTATCCCGATTGGAAAACCCCAACTACGCCGTGATGGTGGCGGGTATCAATCGCAAAGCGGCAGAGTATGGGTATGATATCTTGTTGGGAAACGGTGAAGACCCTGCCGGATTGATCCAAAGCGTTAACACCCTGCTCAATAAGCAGGTGGACGGTCTGATCATTCTGCCGGAGGAAACCCGCGATACGGAGGAGAGCGGCTCTCGGAAGAAGCGTTCCTCGCTGAACTTTTACGGTCAGCTTCAGCAGTTGATCGCCAAAGGCGACGCGCGGTTGCCGGTGGTGCTGGTAGGGGACTTTCAGGTAGAGGGCATCGCCGGTCGGATCGGCGTGGATTATTACGAGGGAGCCCGTATGGCGGTCCGGTGTTTGTATGAAAAGGGGCATCGCCGTATCGGTATTGTGGCACATGAGGCCGGTCAGGTCGGTATTTGGGGCGAACGCCAGCGCGGTTTTTTTGACGCTATGCGGGAACTCGGATGTCCGGTGCGGGACGAAGACGTGATTTCTTGTCCCGAAGCAATGGAAGCCGCTATGCAAGTGGGCCTTCGCTTTTTTGCCGGTGAGGATCTGCCGACGGCGCTTTATTGCAGTAACGATGAGATTGCGCTTGGCTTTTTAAACGCCGCCACGCAACGCGGTGTGCGTGTGCCGGAGCAGGTTTCGCTGATCGGGCATGACGGCAGTTTGTACAGTGAGGTCTGCTATCCGCGATTGACAACTGTTTCCATCAGTCCTTTACAGATCGGCGCCGCCAGTATGGAAATTATTGCCGAATGCTTAAATGACCCTTCCGATCAGGTACGCGAACGCACCATTAAGCAAGAACTGATCGACGGCAACAGTGTCATCCAACGCTGATGACGATAGTAAATTGAGAAAAATAAACTTATATTTGAGGCACCGCCGCCCGCGTATAAGTTTATTTTTTACCAAAAAATGTTAGCGCTAACAACCTTGCGGTTACAAGGAAAATGGCAAAAACGACCACTTTTTAAGCGGCGTTTGCATAAAGGAATTAAAGGAGGCATTTTTATGAAAACGAAAATCAACAAGTTGCTGGCGGTGGGGCTGGCCCTCTGTCTGTTGATGTCCGGTCTTTGCCTGACCGCATCGGCCGATCCTGCATACCAAAGCATCGATGGTACGACCGAATGGAAGGCGTTGGGCGGTAATACCGATCCGGACACCGGTAAGGTAACGCCGTCGGTCATTAAGATGGCGGATAATGGTCTGACGGTTACCTATACCGGCGGTAACTATCAGCCGGGCGAAAGCAACGCCGGTGTGATGTATGCGTTGCCGGTAGATATTTCGGATTTCTCGGTGGAGTTTACCGTCACGAAAAAGGCGGATAACTACAACTTGCAAAATACCGGCGTGGACAGTTGGATCTCTCTTTGCCTGCTGAATAAGCCGGATACGTATTTTAACGTGAAATCCGCGGGAAAATCGCAAGGTATCGTCACGCTGATCCGTCCGATGGCGGAAGGTACGTTGTTTAACATTAATATGATGACCAACAGTTGGAGTGCCGCTCCGCGTCTGAATCACACGGATTCCCAGCAGATGAATTCGCACTTTAAGGTGGAGATCAAAAAGGGCGATGACGGTCTCTACGATTACTACGTCAATGGCACGCAGGTCGATTTTGTCGGCGGCGGCGGATTTGATTTTACAACGGCGTTTACCAAACTGATGGAAAAAGGCGACGTGTATTTTTACATGGGCGTTTCCAGTTATGATTTCGATCAGAAGATCGAGTGGCGGATCGAGAAGATCAACGGTAAGGCGGTCAAGCCGAACGTAACGACCACTACGACGACCACCACGACCAAGGCAACGACTACCACGACCAAGAAGGGCGACACCACGACCACAACCAAGAAGGGTGATACCACCACGACCGCGACCGGTACGGGCAGCCAAACGACCGCTACGACCGATCCGAACACGACCGAAAGCGTGGGCGGCGATCCGAATGGCACCTCCACGACCGATACGCTCGGCACGACCGCGTCGGCGCCGGACGAGAGCAATGATGATAAGAATGATACGGGAGATCCGGTCGACGGGCAAGAGACGGCAAACGCCGATTGGGTCGTGTGGGTCGTCGTGGGAGTCGTGGCGGTAGCGGCCGCGGCGGTTGCTGTGATGCTCGTGCTGAAAAAGAAAAAGCAATAATCCGGCAGTAACAGACCGAAGGCGGTCTGTTCTCTACCGTTGAAGAAAGGAGAGTTCTTATGCAAAAGTTTCAAGGCCGCTTTTGGCGGATACTGTGCATCGTGTTGGTGATGGCCCTGCTTGGCTCGACTCTGCTGGGGTGTGACAAAACGCCCACCAATAACGGCGGTGGGGAGAATACTGCCCCAAACGGCAAGGTCATCAACAATGGAGAGCCGGTGACCATCATTGTCAATTTGGGGGAATACGCTCCGACCGATAACGAGATCGCAACCGAAAACGCGCCGGACGTCTTCAACTCCACCCGAGAACTGATTGAGAAATTCGAAGCGATGTACCCGAACGTGACGGTACAGTTGGATACGTCCGCTCCGTCGGCGGCCGGTGACTACGTGGCGGGAATCAGCCAGTGGATGCTTCCGCGCTTGGCGGCGGGGACCCAGATGGATATCGCCACCAATTTAAGTGGTGCGGCGCTGTTTGGTGACAGCGATTGGTTTATGGATCTGGGTGAAATTTTAGAGGAGTCGAACGAGTACATAGCGGAAGGGAAAAAGGGCCACGAAAAATGGAGTGACCAATGGCCCTCTTACCTGTTTGACAGTACCAGCATTGTCAACACGAAGGGGCAGATCGTTGCCATTCCGTATACGCTGGACTGCGGTGCCCCGACGGCTTATTACTATAACAAATCGATTTTTGCGGAACTGAATTTGGAGATTCCCAAAACGTGGGAACAACTGATGACCGCTTGTGAGGCCATTCGGAAGGCCGGTTATATCGCCTTTGCGCCTTACGGGATCAATACGAATATTGACCTGCAAAACTGGGATACGCAGTTTTCTCTCGGCCCGATCTATGGGCAGTATCAGTTGTCGGCGTTTGACTACAACGGCGATGGCCGACAGGACCAGTTAGAACGCGTCCGTGCGGTCAAGGAGGGCATTTACAATCCTCTGGAAAATGCCTATGCGATGGATATTTGGAAGCAGATCAAGCGAAAGTACAACACCGAAACCAGCCCGATTCTGGAAGAGGGCTGGGAGACCACCGACTACAGTGAGATGTGGGAACAGGGTAAGGTTGCGATGTGGGAAGACAAGATGAGCGCGCTTCCTTCCATGATCAGTAATACCAACCTGACCTTTGAGTTCGGAATGTTCCCGCCGCCGGTCATTTCCAACGACACCTATGATTATCTGCCGGAGGCGGTGCATACCGAAGCCGGTCCCAATCAGCCGGGTGTGCAATCCTGCTGGGTATTCTTAAAGAAATCTATGGAGGAAAAACCGGCCGGAGTCAAGGAAGCGTGTATTGAGTTTGTGAAGTTTATGACTGCCTCGGAGAACTTGTCTGCGGTGGTAACCGAAAAGCGCGGTGCGATTCTCGGTTCCACGTACGATTGCCGGATCCCGTCCGAATTGGATGAGTGGATGCAGCAATCCTTCCCGACCTATCCATCCACAACGGGATGGCTGACGGCCAATACCGCCGACTATCGCCAGCAAGGAAATAAGTTACTGGAGCAGTGGATCTACGGCGATATTACCGATCAGGAATTTGCTACGAAACTAAACGAATATTCGCAGGCGGATGCGGATAAGATCATCCGCGATCAAGGACTGGATACGAGCGGCTGGACGATAAAGGAGTAGAACCTATGAAAAAGAAAACCAAATGGTGGGTCTTATTAGCCATTGTGGTGCTCTTGCTGGCCGGCACGGTATTTGATTATTTCCGCTCCCAGACAGTATCCATTGAACTGGTCTCGGTTAGTCCGGAAACGGTGGTGGCCGATTCCAGTGTTCCGGTGGACGTTACGCTTCGGGTGTCTAAACGCGGTAAGTTGGCGATCGGTGATGACATCGCTGCGCTGGTCGAGGGCAAAGGCAGTATGAGTGCCAATAAAGCCCGTGTAGATGAAAACGGTCTGGTCACCTTCCGCTATTATCCCTATAACTATTTAGAAGGGGTCAATGAACCGGGAACGGTTACGCTGGTGTTTCGCAACGTCTCCGATTCGGTATTTATCGGAGTTCCTAAACGGATACGCGTAACACTGGACGTGGAAAAGCCGGAAAGCCTCGGTGGTAACACGATGGATTCTCTGTTCGGCAAGTAAGGAGGGCGTTGTATGAGCAGTAAACTGAAAAATGATTCTTTACTCCGCCGGATCTGGAAGGGGCGGTTAGCGTATCTGCTGCTGGCACCGCTGATGATCGGTCTGTTGATCACCTCGTATTATCCGCCGATCAGTGGCCTGTACCGTTCCTTTTTTGATTGGGATGTGATTAACGAGCCGGTGTTTGTGGGGATGGACAACTTTGTTGAACTGTTTTCCGACGAAGTGTTTTTAAACTCGATCCCCACCATGTTCCAGATCGCCATTCCTCGGTTGTTGATATCCATCTTTGTGCCGCTTATCATGGCGGAACTGATATTTGCTGTCAAAAGCAAAAAGATGCAGTATGCTTACCGAGTGATGGTGCTGTTGCCGATCGTCGCGCCGGGATTGGTGTATACCCTGTTGTGGCAGAAGATCTATGATCCGCAGTTTGGTTTGCTGACCACACTCTTGCAGGGAATGAACATCGTGCCGGAGGGTACGGTCATCAACTGGCTCGGCAACAAGGATCTGGTCATATTCTCTCTGATATTCAAGGGATTTCCGTGGGTAGGTGGCACGGCGGTGCTGATCTATATGTCCGGTCTGATGAACATCAGCACCGAGGTTATAGAAAGCAGTGTGCTGGATGGGTGTTCCACCCTTCGCCGTATCTGGCATATCGATCTACCGCTATTGATCGGACAGATCAAGTATTTTTTGGTATTTGGTCTGATTGGCTGTATTCAGGATTACAACGACCAGTTGATACTGACTAACGGCGGTCCGGGCTATACCACCTACGTACCGAGTTACTATATGTATATCAAGGCGTTTACCGCCGGACGAATGGGTTATGCCAGTGCAGTCGGCTTTGTGATGTTCATTGCCATCTTTTTACTGACTATATTCATTATGCGTAAAAAGAAAGGGGATGACTGATATGGTGCTTAAAAAAACCAAACGAGCGCGCCATCGGACTTCACAAGTCATTCTGCATACTGTCATTGCGCTGTTGATGTTCATGACGCTGTACCCCTTGTTTATCGCGGTGTTTATCGGTCTGAAGAGCCACGATGCTTTTTTGCATACGCCGTGGCTCCCCACCTTGCCGCTGTGGTTTACCAATTTCAAAACAGCGTTCGAGGTTGTTGGCGTGTATATGTTCAACACCTTCATTGTCGGTATAGCGAGCGTTCTCGGTACGTTGGCGTTGGCTTCGCTCTCTGCCTACGTGTTTTCGCGTATGCGTTTTCCGGGGCGGCAATTGCTGTATTTTGCCGTCATTGCTCTGATGATGGTGCCCGGTGTGCTGACGCTGGTGCCCAGTTATATGCTGTATAACAATCTGGGATTGCTCAATAGTTACTGGGTGCTGATCATTCCCAATATCTTCGGCAGTTCGGTTGGTGCCATTTTCCTGTTCCGCACCTACTTTGACGGTTTACCGGAAAGCATTTTCGAAGCGGCGCGCATTGACGGCTGTACCGAACTGCGGTGCTATTTCAGTATCTGTCTGCCGCTTTCTAAAGCGATTTTAGGCACGCAGGCCATCTCCCAGATCATCGGTATCTGGAACGACGTCGTGTGGCCGAGCATTACCATTACCGATCCGGATATGTGGACGATATCTGCCGGTCTGTACCGTCAGTTTGCGGGGCAGTATTCCAGCAACACGCCGGTACAGTTTGCAGGCTATATTTTGGCTTCACTACCGTTAGTTTTGTTGTTTGTGTTTGCCAATCGCTACTATATCGAAGGATTGACCACGACGGGTTTGAAACTATAAATGAGGTGTTTGTCGTATGCCGTTTTCTGCACAATGGATATGGAAAAGTAAAGAGCCAAGAGTTTGTAAAGAGGCCCTTTATTTCCGGAAGGGCTTTACGATCAACAACATAGAAAAAACGGAGATCTGTGTATCGGCGGACAGCCGATACCGGCTTTACGTTAACGGAAATTACGTTGCTACCGGTCCCCAAAAGGGAGATCGGTTCCGCAAATACTACGACGTGCTGGACGTGACCGCCTATCTGCGTCAGGGCAAAAATACCGTGGCCGCAGAGGTGTTGCATTATCCGAACGACTATCGGGGTGCTATGAGTTTTCATGCCGGCCCCATTTCGCTGGTTAACGGCTCACGCGGCGGTTTTTGGTTGGAATGTACCGCTTGTCCGCAGATGAATACCAATGCCGATTGGCAGTGCTGCGACAATATCAGCCGCCGGTTTGTGGAGGCAAAGCAAAGCAAATACGCGGGCGATATGGAGGAGATCGACGGCGCGGCGGCGTTGCCGTATTGGTGCGATTCGGAAGTGCCGGAAGATGACTTCTCGCCCTGTGTGGTGGTGGCACCGCCGGATCATGCTCGATTGGGCGGAGTGCTGTACGAATGGCAACTGAAGCAGCGGGATATTCCGTTGCTGTACGAGCGCCCGATACAGCCGGTCGGTTGTTCTAAATCAGGCGGCGGCGCGGACCTGCGCCCGCTGTTAAAAGGGGAGGTCACCGTTTCGCCGCACACCACGGCCTTTGTGGATGTGGATATGGGAGAGATGGTCAACGCTTATGTCCGCCTGTCGCTGGAAACGCCGGAGGTTGGAGGGCGTGTAACGCTTTGCTACGGAGAATGCTATCGGTTTCCCGGTCACGACGGATTACCGGTCAAGCGAGTGCGGGACGATGCCAACGGCGACATTATCGGCGAAGAAGATACCTATTACACCGGACAGGGGGCGCAGGTATACGAGCCGTTTGAATTTCGCGTATTCCGCTATCTTCGGTTGACGGTGAAAACCGGAAAGGCACCGATCACACTGACCGGACTATCCTTCCGCCTGACGGGGTATCCGCTTGAAAAAGTCGGTGGGTTGACCGCCACCGATCCGACGGTACAGCAACTTTGGGATGTGAGCGTGCGGACGCTTGAGCGTTGTATGCTGGATACCTATATTGACTGCCCGTATTATGAGCAGATGCAGTACACGATGGACACGCTGATTCAGGCGCAGTTGAGTTATCCGCTGTCAGCGGATGACCGGCTGATAAAACGGGCACTGTATGATTTTCACAGCACCCTGCGCCCCGACGGGCTAATTGCCGGTAACGCACCGGCTGCATTTGACCAACTGATTCCGGTGTTTGCTCTGTATTTTGTGGATATGGTGAGCGATCATTACCACTATTTCTGCGATATGGCGTTGGTCCGGCAGTATTTGCCTACGATTATGCGAATACTGGATTATTTCGCCACCCGCATTGATCCGTCGGATGGTATGGTCGGCGACGTCGGTTACTGGAACTTTGTGGATTGGGTCGATGCTTGGCGAGGCAATCACGGTTGTCCGCTTACCGGAGAGGATGATCGCCTGTATATCTACAGTCTGGTCTATGCCTATGCTTTACGGCGAGCCGCCGAACTGTTTTGCGCCGCCGGTATGGATGCGCAGTGTGAGCAGTATTGTCTGCAATACCGGCAGTTGACGGATCACGCCAGACGGTTGATCCGCGATCCGGCAAGCGGCTATTACCGCACACATAAGAACGAAGTGGTGTTCAGCCAGCACGCGCAGGTGTGGGCTGTGCTCAGCGGCTGTGCCGAAGGGGACGAAGCCAAACGGTTGATGCGTGCTTGCATGCGGGACAGCAATTTGTTGAAATGCTCCTACTCCATGCAGTTTTTCCTGTTCCGTGCGTTGGAACTGGCCGGTGTCTATGACGAATTTCCGGAAAAATGGGCGCCGTGGCACCGTCTGCTGGAACAGCACGTGACCACTTGGCCGGAAGATTTTGTCGATCAGCGGAGCGACTGTCACGGTTGGTCAGCCGTACCGCTGTATGAACTGGCACACGTGGTGTTAGGCATCCGACCCGATAGTCCGGGCTTTGCATCGGTCGTGGTTGCTCCGCATGATACCCCTTTGGGTGACATAAGCGGCAATATTGCCACGCCACGCGGTCTGATACATACTCGGCGCGAGGTGGCCGCCGATGGGAAGGTTACCTTTTTTATCCGGCTTCCGGAGCCGATACCAACACGTGTGGTACTACCGGATACTGAAGATAAGTTCTTCCATCAGGAAGAAATTGTCTTTTCGTATTATAACCATTCAAAGAAAGGAAGATCGTAATGAAAAAGCAACTCACGCGCATTCTCGCCATCGTGTTAAGTCTTGGCTTGCTGGCCGGCTTGACCGCTGGCATCGGTCTGACTTCCCAAGCGGAAGCCGGTACCGAAAACACTCCCAACGAATGGGAACCCCATAATTATGTAGCTGATGATGGTCAGGGTACTCAGGTCGTCAGCACGATGACCGATAATGGGGATGGTTCCTTCACCATCTCCGGCAATCAGGTCAACGGTAACGGTCAGGGCATCGGTGTCACCAACACGGTGCCGATCGATCTGAAACAGGGCGGATTTTCCATCGACTTCTCGATCGACAAGTACGATGTGAATTCCTCCGACAAATGGTTCGGCTTATTCCTGTCGGATAAGGCGGCTATTACCAACGCAGCAAACGCATCGCCGGTATACCGCCATTGGGATAATGCCGGTGGCTATGACGCAGCAGAAGGCCGCGGATTTTTCCTGATGATGCGTCCGGAAGGGGACGGCGTTTTGCAGTTGGATTACTACTATATGGGTGTCAACAGTGCCGGCGACTGGACGGTGGCCAACAATCCGTATGTTGGCATCGGTGGCGGTACTTACAGCAAGATCCGTCTCAACAGCGGCAACTACGAGGATATCCGCATTGAATTTATCATGAGAAAGAACGAACCCGGCTGGGACATTGTATTCAACAAGGGTGCCTACAGCCGCGTCGGTGACAACCGTGTGGATAGCCGCAACGAGATCAACCCGGGTCACAATATCGGCCAGATGTACTATCTGGAAAACGGCACCACGCCGAAAGGCATTTTTGAATCCAATTCGCAGGCTTATGCCAAACTGGTTGCCTACAACGCGGGCAATACCGACATGGCGTTTACCGTGAAGGCTTTCAACAACGATTGGACGCCGATCGATGCGAAGGTTCCCACCGTGGAGGATTGGGGCCTGCACAACTACGTTGTCGGTGACGGCAATATGCTGTACAATGCTATGCAGGTCACGGCGGATGGCAAGGTCGAAGTGACCGGCTATCAGGCCGCGGGCTTTGGCGAATGCGGTATTACCTATCTCAATCCGGTCAATCTGCAAAACGGCTTTGAGATCGAGTTCAGTTTAGATCAATACCAGATCGACGGCGAATACAACGAATGGGACAGTGTGGATAGTTACATTGCGCTTCAGCTTTCGGATAAAGCGGCTGTCAGTTATCCGAACAACGCCAAGGAAGTCTACACCACGATGATTCCCAACGGTAATAATAGCCCCGATTATGGCGCCGGCTTTATTATGCTGATGCGTCCGATCGGCGAGGGCCGTCTGAAGATCGCGGAGATCTTCTATAAGGGCGTGCGCTTCTCCGGCAATAACTTCGAGTACGTCAACTGCATGGATATGAACAACGGCGGTTGCTACGCCTTTATTCAGTTGAACGACAAAGACTATCAGAATATCAAACTTTCGCTGATTCCGGCCGGTGACGGCGGTCTGCTCATCGTCTTTAACGACGGTCAGTACATCCGCGTAAATAACAATGGCGACATCAACCAGAACAGCACGGAGCCGGTTTCCTTCTCGCAGGGTGAGCGAATCGATGCCTCCAACGAGATGAACCCGCACAACCATTTCGGCGATATCATGAAGTTCTTCTCGGATGAGCGTCCGGCGTACGTGAAGTTGGTTTACCATCACGGTCTGCGTCGCGGCGAGCCGTCGAAGCACAATCTTGACAGCGCGACGGTCAAATTTACCATCAATTCCATCAACGGCGTGCAGGCCTGCAAGCCTGCTGAGGTGATCACAGTGGACGACGGTGTTTATGAAATCTTCCCGGATACCAAGTTTGAACAGGGCTTCCGCGTATCCGGTCTGTACTCCTTGCAGGAGGCAACCCAGCAGCCGTACTGGTTTAAGTATGGCAACGACGAGTTGATTCCGACTTGGAAGATCTGTCAGTGGGATTCCGGCGAGGATCTCCGCGATGAGAACCTGACGATGTTTATGGATCTCGGCGACGGTCAATACGTCTATGAAAACTCTTCTAAAACCATTACGGTCGATACGCAGGAAGGTTCTCTCGGGCTGAAGTTGTTGGCTTCCGAAGTGTACGACGATGCCCGCCAAGCGGGTGAGAGTTGGCCGCACATCATGCTGGAAAACAGCTATTTCCTGGCCGCTTCCGAAAATCCGGGTGCGTTGTACGTCAACAATATGGATCATCTGCGTCTGCAGATCTCGCAGCAGTTGAGTTTCTATGAAGATCACATGGGCGAGGAGGCTGACCCCAGCCTGCACGCTTGCTCGTTCTATATGTATATCTACATCAAGGGTCTCAACAACTCCGGCCGTGTGGAACAGTTGTGGTTCGGCATCCCGATGTTTGATAATCGTTATACCTATTGCCCCGAATACGGTGCCAAGGACACCGGTAAGGAAGATGCTACCGGCCTGTTCATCTACAACGTGCCGGGCAAGGACATCACCACCGTGACGTGGCACGATGAGGAGACCGGCGTGCCGGTTGGCAGCACCGATAACGAGTGGATGGACGTTGACATCGATCTGATCCCGTATATCGAGCGTGCGCTGACGCTGGCGCAGGATCAGGGTTATATGCAGGGTGTCAAGATGGAAAGCGTTTATGTGGACGGCATGAACCTCGGTTGGGAAATGCCGGGTACCTACGACGCCGAAATGATCATCAAGAACCTCAGCCTGAAGTCCTACGTCAACACCGATTATGAGACTGCCAGCGGCACCTATTCGTTCTTCGTCGATTCGATGGAAGACGTGGAGACCGTGGCGGTTGATGAGGCGCTTACCTTCGAATTTGCCAAGGATATGATCGAGATGGACGGCTTCGACACCAGCGTGCTGATGCTGCGCTCGCTCAAGAAGACCGACGGTCTGGATGCTCTGAAGCCGGAAACCGGTAAAGTAGTGGAGTTGTATGAGAACGGTCTGACCGTCAACGGCGAGAACTATGAGTTTACGCTGGATCAGGATATGACCGTTACCTACACCCCGTCGGCTGAACTGCTGGCGGAAGCCGGTTCGGCAGATAACCTGAAGTTCTATACCGTCTCCAAGAAGGGCGTGATGACGGCGCTGGAGGGTGACTACGCCAACGGTACCTTCACCTTTACGCTCAACAAGATGGCGAGCATTGCCGTGGTGAACGTCAAGCCGGAGCCGGTTGATCCGGGCGACGGTGACGATGATAAGGATAATGACACCAATACCGATAACGATAAGGACGACAACACCGACAGCGATGCACCGGCTACCGGTGAGACGATCCCGATGACGGCTATGGCACTGGCGATCTTGTCCGGTGCGGTGCTTTGCGTGATTTCCAAGAAAAAGCGCGCCGCATAACCGATTCCCTAATTTAGCCTTACGCCCATATACGTCACGTATATGGGCGTAAGTTCTATTTGGGGAGTACAATAAACGGTCGTTTCGCAAAGAAAGGATAGGACGAAAACGATGAGAGACATACATTTAATCTGTAATGCCCATTTGGATCCGGTATGGCAGTGGGAATGGCAGGAAGGATTGGCGGAAGCGTTATCTACCTTCCGCATTGCCGCCGATTTCTGCGAGCAACAGGATGGCTTTGTATTCAATCACAACGAGGCGGTGCTGTATCAGTGGGTGGAAGAATACGATCCTTCGCTGTTTGCTCGTATTCAGTCACTGGTACGGGACGGGCGCTGGCACGTTATGGGCGGCTGGTATCTCCAACCGGATTGCAACATCCCCGGCGGTGAGTCGATCTGGCGACAGATACTGGCGGGGCGCCGGTATTTTTCCGAAAAGTTCGGCGTTTCGCCCACCATCGCCATGAATGTGGACAGTTTCGGCCATAGCCGAGGGTTGGTACAACTGCTGAAAAAAACCGGCTACGACGGATATCTGGTGGGACGCCCTGCCATCGATGCCTGCGGTGCTCCGGGAGAAGAATTCCGTTGGGTCGGCTATGACGGCTCGGAGATCACGGTACACCTGACCAACGTCGGATACAATTCCTTCATCGGTCATGCGGCAGATAAGATACGGGATTACTGCGTTTCTCATCCGGGCGATCAGCCGTTGATGATCTTGTGGGGAATCGGTGATCATGGCGGCGGTCCGTCCAAAGTCGATCTGAACGATCTGGAGGTCCTCAAAGAGAAGATGGCGCAGGAGGGTACCGGTCGTTTGATTCACAGTACGCCGGAAACCTATTTCTCTTTGTCGGATAAGAACACGCTGCCGCGTTATACCGGCGATCTGAATCCCTCTATGCCCGGATGCTATACCACGCAGGTGGGTATCAAACAAACTTACAGTCGGTTGGAAAGTCATTTGCTTATGACCGAAAAGATGGCGACGGCGGCACAACTTCAGGTAGGGCTTCCGGTTGACACGGCGACACTCCGTCAGGCAGAGGAATGCCTGCTGTTTCACAGTTTTCACGATATTCTGCCGGGAACTTCGATCAAACGGGCGGAGATGGCCAGCCTGCGCGCCATGGGCGGTGCACTGTCGGCGTTAGATAAGATGTCGATGCGTTGTTTCGCCGCGCTGGCGAAAAACGTGCCTGCTCCGGAACCGGATACGATCCCTATGCTGATCTACAATCCTCATCCCCATCCGGTGGAGATACCGCTCGTATGCGAATTCCATCTGGCGGATCAGAACCGAAGTGGCACGTTTACCTCCTACCACGTATATCAGGATGGCAAAGAGATCCCGATGCAGATGGAAAAGGAGGACAGCAATATCCCCATCGATTGGCGTAAACGGCTAACGGTACAGCCGATCCTTGCACCGTCCTCGTTGACCGTGCTGAACTTTCGGCCGGAGATCTTGCCTCACAAACCGACGACGGAACAGCAAAAGGGGGAGGAGATCGTGCTGAATGCGAACGGCACCAAGTTGTCGGTGAGCACGGTCTCTGGTTGGATCACTTGCTTGGAAAAGGACGGACACGCTGTTTTGTGTGCGCCGGCCGGACAACTGCTGGCGGTGAAGGACAACGAAGATCCGTGGATGATGACCACCGATCGCATTGCCGCCGACGGGGAGTTGTTCTGCTTGGCGTCGCCGGAGAAGGCCGCGCAGATCGCCGGCGTGAGAAAACCGTTGGCACCGGTACGAATCGTGGAACAGGGACCGGTCCGCACGGTGGTGGAGGCGATCTTGGTGCATCGTAACTCCCACGCGATCGTCCGGTATTCGCTGGACAGTAAAGGGGCCGTGCGCGTATGGATGCGGCTGTTTTGGTCGGAAACGGATACCGCTGTCAAATGGTGTCTGCCTGCCGTGTCGGAAGATGCCGATTGTACGGTGCAGGATATCTTTGGTGCTAAAACGCTCCGCTCTGATGGTAGTGAGGACGTGATGCAACATTGGGCGGTACTGGGAACCGGCAAACAAGCCGTGCGGGTGATCAACACCGGCGTATACGGGGGCGATTACCGAAAAGGTCAACTCCGGATGACCCTTCTGCGGTCACCGGGCTATTGCGCGCATCCGTTTGCAGACTATACGATTTTGCCGCAGGATCGCTGGTCGCCGCGTACCGAACAAGGTGAACGGGAATATTCGTTTGTCATCGAGACCGGCGAACGTTTAGAACTGTTGAGTACTGCCGAGCGGGATGCGCTGGTGGAAAATCAGCCGCCGATGGTGTTGCCGATGTTCACCGCCGGTAACGGCGAGGCGGCAGAAACGCTGGTGGAGATTGCTCATCTGTCGGTGATTATGGCCGCCTGCCGTCCGCTGGAAGATGGCTGTGTGTTGCATCTTTACCATGCCGCTGACGGGCAAGCGGAAACCGTGGTACGAGTCGCAGGAATGGAGACAATACTGTGTTTTAATCCCTACGAGGTTAAAGCGCTTCGCTGTGCAAACGGCCGGATCACCGAATTGAATTTGTTAGAGAAATAAAAATGAGAAACGCAAGGGAGACACTCCGTAAGGGAGTTGTCTCCCGAAATTGCAACCTACCCTTGGCTGAAAATTTCTTCTCCATTTTCAAAATCGAGTGTATCCGATGGCGATGAGGTTGCGGCCGGTAACCATCGGGTGTGCCTCGTCGGTTGAACGGTTACCTTGAGGAATGAGGAATTGAAAAACCTCGACAGCGAATGCTGCCGAGGTTTTTGGTTTTTATCGGTTTTCTTTTTGCTTGGGCGGGCGAGAGGGGAGTTCACTCCACAGAGTGAAGCCCAAGATGAGCAGACCGCCGACGATCTGCGGCAGAGAGGTCTCTTCGCGGAGCCAAGTGATACTGACGACCACGGCTACCAGAGGATCTATATAACTTAACAGCGCCACCTTTTGTCCCGGCAGGTCTTTCAATGCGGAGAAATACAGGCAATAGGCGATGCCGGTATGCAGGATGCCGACGCACAGAAGCGCGCCCCAACCGATCCCGTCCAGACTTCCCAAAGAGAGCCCGCCGGTTAAGCATACGTAAGGGATCAGCGTGACCGTGGC
Source organism: Clostridia bacterium (assembly GCA_017410585.1). Classification (GTDB taxonomy): domain Bacteria; phylum Bacillota; class Clostridia; order Oscillospirales; family Acutalibacteraceae; genus RGIG426. The sequence continues at coordinate 25,671 of JAFQQM010000072.1, read as the reverse complement.
GGCGAGGAACTGGATCAAGGTGCGGTGCAGTCCTTCCACGCCTTTGATCAATTTATTCAGCAACATCACCGTCGCATACAGCAGTGCGGCACCCAATCCCAGAGCAATGCCAAGCAGATCCTGCGATCCGCTCCCTGCCGTGCCGGTGATCAGCACCAAACCGGCCGTGGCCATCACAAAGCAGAGGATCTGCTTGCCGCTGAGTTTTTCCTTAAACAGCAACGGACAAGCCACCATAACAAGGACCGGCGCAAAGTAATAACTGAGTGTGGCAACCGATACGGTGGTGTATTTGTACGCTTCAAACAGCAAGATCCAGTTAGCGCCCATCGCGGCGCCGGATAACAGCAACAACAGCAGTTCTTTTTTGATGCCGCCTAGCGGGATACGCTGGCGGGTGACAAGCAGAAAACCGCCGACCAGCACGGTGGCCATCACCGCCCGATACAGCGCGAGTTCGCCCGAACCGACCCCGACCGCCCGCACGAAGGGAGCAAGCGTGCCGAATATCACCATAGCGGCTGTCATTTTGATTTTGGCAATGCGTTCGTGTTTCATAGCCATTCCTCTCATTGGGAGTATAATAGTATTATACCATAAGGTGGTTGCAACGTGCAACGCTTTTGCCGAAAATGCTTGAAAATGCCATATAAATGTGCTACTATAAAGAAAACTGAAACCGATTTCAAGAGCCGTAAAGGAGCGAGTATTATGACAGTTCAAAGCAACGGCACCGTCCGCCGTGAGATCCGTACCGAATCGTTGCCGGTGCGGGTGGTGGCTTCGCATCAAGTAACCGAGCCGGAAAACCTGCTCAACGAAAAACCGTGTGCCTTGGCGTTCCATTGCGACGGTTTTACCCGTTTTGAGGGGGCCGGTTCGTGGGTATTGTTGGATTTCGGGCGGGAACTGTGCGGCGGCATCCGTATGCTCACCCGCTCGGCGGAGTTGCCCTCGATCTGGCGGCTGACTTTCGGCGAATCGGTGATGGAGGCGCTGTCTTCCATTGATGAGAAGAACGCCACCAACCATCACGCCATGCGCGATTTTACGGTGGAGGCGCCCAATATGTCCGACCAGACCTTCGGTCAGACCGGTTTCCGCTTTGTCAAGGTGGAACTCAAAAGTGAGCGTTTCACGGTCGTGCAGAGTATTCTCGCGACCTCGGTGTTGCCGGATTTTGCCCGCGAAGGTTCGATCGTCACCAGCGACCCGCTCTTAAACGATATCCTTGAAACGGCCGCCTACACCCTCAAACTGTGTATGCAAAACGACTTCGTGTGGGATGGCATCAAGCGTGACCGTGTCGTGTGGTGCGGAGACTTGCACCCCGAATTGCTGACCTCGTTGTACCGTTTCGGTCGGACGCCGAATATGGACAACGCGCTGGCGTTTTTGGCAGAGTCTACCCCTGCGGATACGTGGATGAACACCATCCCCAGTTACTCGGCGTGGTGGGTGATCAACCTGTGCGATATGATCGCTTTCACCGGCGATCGCACGCTTTTGGATACCTACGGCGACTATGCACGCCGCGTGATCGCGCATATTGCCTCCTACGTGCAGGAAAACGGTGACTTTGATTTCGGGCTGGAGAGGTCGTATTTCCTCGATTGGTCCACCGCCGATCATCCCGAAGCGCAGGCCGGCGTGGCGGCGCAGTTTATGATGATGGCGGAAAAATTCCTCGGTCTGGAGGAAAACGCCGATTGCCGTTTGCTGTTGGCGCGTTTGGCGCGGTATACGGCCGGTGAAACCACCTTAAAGCCGGTGCGCGCGTTCCAAATTCTGGCGGGGCGTTGCGAAGCCGATGACACCGCGATGCTGGAGGCCGGCGGTGCGCGTGGCTTCTCCACCTTTATGGCGTATTACATTCTCACCGCGTTGGCCAAGGCCGGCGGGACCGAGATGTTGCCGCTGATCAAAGAATACTACGGCGGGATGCTGTCCCGCGGTGCCACCAGTTTTTGGGAAGATTTCGACGTCGAATGGTTGGAAAACAGCGGTCGCATCGACGAATTGACGCCGGAAGGCGTCCGTGATATCCACGGCGATTTCGGCAAGCATTGCTACCAGCAGTTCCGTCATTCGCTGTGCCACGGTTGGTCGTCGGGCGTGTACGCCTTTATCGCGGAATATATCGTCGGTGTGCGCATCACCGACGGTGGCAAGCAGGTTACCGTTTCGCCGCATCCGCTGGGGCTGTCCCGCATTGAAGCGACCTTCCCGTTGCCGCAGGGCGATCTGACCGTCAAGATCGTCGACGGCGTGGCGGCGGTCGTTGCACCGGAAGGTGTGGCGGTGGAAATTCTCTAATTTTTCATAGCCGGAGAGCATCTATGAACAAGACGCAGGAACTCATTTATTATCATCACCGGTTGCCGGAAGCACCCGATCTCACCGATGACGCGGTACTGACCGCGTCGGAGAGACGGGAATTTCTGGACCGCTATGCGGCGTTTATGCAGGAGGCACACGATCTCCCCACCCGCCCGCAAAAAGCGGTCGATCCGACCGCCGCCGCCGAGATGGCGGCCGCCTTTGAGCGGGATCACGCCTGCCCGCAACGGACCCGTGTCGTTCGCTTTGATCGGATGACGGCGTCGTTATTGCCACAGCCGGAGAAATATGTCGGCTGGCAACTGTACACCGCCGCGGCGACCGTTACGGACGGGGCGTTGGTGTTTTCCCCGAAAGAGGTTGCCCCCACCCCGTCGGCGGGTTACCGCCTGCCGGTCGGTCGGGTCAAACGGCTGATCTTCACTTTTGAGATCGACCCCGCTTACGCGGTGGACGGTTTCGGTAAGGTGGGGGACACCACCGTCGGTAAGACGGTGGAACTGCGCGCCGGTGTGCGCGACGTGGTCAAACTGGGCTTGTACGCAAGCGGCGAAGTAGTGGCCCGCATCGGCGACCGTTGCCCGTATCATCCGCAGAACGTGACGGTGGGGCATTTCGATTTCGGTACCCCGCAACGGGTGGAATTGCTGTTGGGCCCCACCACCTACGACGTTGCGGTGGGCGGAGAATGGACCCGTGATCTGCCGCTTTCCTGCGCACAAGATCCCGATTTACTGTTTGTCGACAGCGGGATGTTTCACGTCGGCGGCTGGCGGCTTGTGCCGGAACGGCTGGAGACTGCCGCCGAAACGGTGACCGATTTCTTTCTGCCCGCCCCCGCCGTGTCTGCCTCTGCCGAGGTGTTGGGCGAGGTCAAACTGCCGTATGCGGTGGGCGGTTATGCCAACCGCGATAAGGCGCTGGTGCTGGAAAAACGCTTTACGGTCGGGTCTTACGAACAAGCCGTCTTGTCGGTGCCGTCGCTTGATCCGGATGGCGAAGTGACCGTAAACGGCGTTTGTGTGGCAGACACCGACGGTTTTGATGCGCTGACCTTGGACGTCACCCCCTACCTGCGGGATGGGGACAATTGGCTGCGGTTGCTGGTGCGCCCGCGTGGGCCGCAATCGCTGTACAACTGGCATCGTCAGCAGGATAACTATATCGGTTGGTTTGCCGAACCGGCAACCTTGTTTCTATATAACCGCGTGGCGGTGACCGAGCCGGTGGTGGATACGCTGTCGGTCGATGGCGGCAAGGTCCGCGCCCGCATCCGTGCGCGGGTCTCCGCCCCCTGCAAACTGCAAGTCTACCTGCGACCGCTGTATCCGCAAGCGGGCGAAGAGGTACGGATCGGTTCGTTTGCGGCCGAAGAGACCGTTGATCGCACCCTCACCTTTGCGGCCGCGCCGTGGTCGCCGGAGACGCCGACGCTGTATACCGTGCGTCTGGAGGCGACGGTGGACGGCGTAGCGGTGGACGACACGGTGATCGAGACCGGTTTCCGCGTCATCCAACAGAAAAACGGCGAGTTGCAGGTAAACGGACAACGCGTGGTGATGACCGGCGCGTTGACGATGCAGTTGTTGCCGCCGCACGACGAAACGCCGGTGACCCACGTTTGTCCGAAGGACGAGCAGGTGGCATGGCAACTCTTGATGATCCGTGCGATGGGGGGGAATACCCTGCGCTTGCACGTACTCGGCTACGGCAACAACGACCGCCGTTTTGCGCGGTATGCCGACCGTCTCGGCATCCTGCTCATCTGGACCACCCGCCACGTTGACAGCGTGGAACAGATGCAGTTCCAGCCGCATTGGGCGGCGCGGGATGCCTATCTGGAACAGATCAAACCGCTTCGCAGTCACCCCAGCATCGTGATGTGGGAGGGCGCGAACGAATATCACCCGACGTTGTCGGATATCGATCGCATCTGCGAGGAATTCGTGCCGGCGGTCAAAAGCGTGGATACCACCCGCCTTCTTTGCCCCATCTCGCATTTGTATTACGCGGGGGACAGTTATCCCACCGCCGGTTGCGCCTACTATAACGATGCCGGCACCGCCGATCATACCGGCAGGGCGGTGACCGCTTCGCCGTATTGGACCGACCCGCTGGTGGTGCGCTCGGCGCATACGTACGCCATCCTGCTCGGCTACGGCAGCGGCTGGGACAAACTTCGCCGGCAGGCGTGGTCGCACCAGCCGGAACTGTTGCAAAACCGACAGCGGGCGTATCTGGTGAGCGAGTATGCGGTCATCGGCCGCCCCGATCCGACCGTCCCCGAAGCGGCAACCTATTTTAACGAGTATTCGTATGAGTTCCCCGATGAGGACGTTCTCGGCTTCCGTTTCTCCAAGGACGAATGGCTCCCAAGCCAAGCGTGGCAGGCGCTGGCGGCGCATTACGCCACCAAACAACTGCGGTTGCAGGATGCGGACGGGATGCTGTGGTGCTGTCTGATGAGCGGCGCGAATGACGGCGGTTATTTGAAACCGCCCATCGATATGTACGGCTACCCCAAACTGGCGTTTTACGCCCTACGGGAACTGTTTGCGCCCCGTTGCGTCACCTCGGCGGACGTCGATCCGCTGAAGGGCGAAGGCTTTGCGGTGACGCCGGTGGTGTTTGGCACCAAACGCGGCGAACGGCTGACCGTGGCGGTCACCGTGACCGACCAAAACGGACAGACGGTGGATAGCATCCGCTATGCGGATCAACCGGCAAACGACGGCCGCACGACCCTGCCCCCGTGGCAACCGAACCTCCCCGCCGACGGATACTATCGCCTCACCTATACCGAAGGATAAACAAAAATCTACCCCCGATTATATCGGGGGTAGATTTTTGTTATTTAGTGATATATTCCTGCACAATATCGGCAAAGGCGTTACTGCCGTCCTCCTTCGGAATGACGACGTAGTGGCAATGACTGCCGTGCATCACTTTGAGTTGGATGCGGCTCTCATCGTAGCGGAAATGTTTTAAGGTGGATAACACCAGCATAGTCTGCTCCCAGCGGTTTTCCATATCGTTATCCGAGACGATAAACAGCATCGGTGCCAGCCGCTCGGCGGTGCCGATATGATAGAGTGGGGCGGCCTCGTCCACGATCAGCCGGCGGGTGTCCACGCCACGCTCGCGCAAGACGTTGAAATGGGTGGTGGGCTGTCCCGCATCGTGGATCCAACCGGTGATATCGGCGGGGTCGATGCCGTAGGGTGCCAGCCACTGCGGATCGAAGCACAGCATCATCGAGAGATACCCACCGGCGGAACTGCCGCCGACGTAGAGGGCTTCGCCCGCCCCGTATTCGGCGCGATGAGCCGTGACCCACGCCACCGCTTGGGCGGCATCCTCGATAAATTCGGGGTACTTGGCATCGGGATAAAGGCGGTACTCCACGCTGACAAAGCCGATACCCGCCTCCGCCAACTGGGTGCCGGCGGCGGTCATTTCTTCCTTGCGACCGCCTTCCAACCCACCGCCGTGGATGTACACCATCAGCGGAAAGCCGGTGCTATCGGGGAGATACCAATCCAGTTTTTGGCGAGGATGTGTTCCATACGCCACGTCGGTGATCCGTTTCATTTTTTTGCCTCCTGCGTTATCGGTATAAGACTTCCAGTTCCTTGGCATAGGGTTTGCCTGCTCGTTTGTAATCGCCTTCGACGGTATCTCCCACTTGAATTTCTTCCAACCGGATAGAACCGTCCTCCGGATGATCATAGTGTACGTTGGTCTTGGCATCGGCGGTGACGGTGTATTGCGTGTCACCGATGCCATGCAACGTCAAGATTACCTGCTCACCCGCTGTATCGATGGCGATCACCTCGCCGCGAAAATCCACGGTGCCTGAGCGTTGCCCCAAGCCTACTGCCGCTATCGCGACAACGGCGGCCACCGCCACCACCAAAACGATCAATCGTTTCATGCATATCCCACTCCTTTGTTTTTAAGATACCACATCGGCAACAGAAAAGCAACCCTATAATGGTGGGTAAGGCGATCGACAGAAAGAGAGATAACAAAACAAAAATACCTCTTGCAAAACGAACGGAAATGGTGTACAATATCAAAGTACCGCCGCCCGTGGCGAAGCTGGATATCGCAGTGGATTCCGATTCCAAAGGCCGGGGGTTCGAATCCCTCCGGGCGGGCCAAAAAATCCGACAAGTTTCGACTTGTCGGATTTTTTTATCCATTGCGAAAGCAATGGTATATCATCACGCGTCAGCGTGTATATCATCAAGGGCGGTAAGACCGCCCTTGTATCTCATCACACCTTTAGGTGTGTATCAAAAATTCTTTCGCAATGATGATATGCAACGGTTAATACCGTTGATGATATGCAACGGCTATGCCGTTGATTTTATTTGTGATTTATAGTATAATCATCACGAGGGTTCGAATTTGTGCAACCCTTTCAAAATAAAAAAGCATCACCCGTCGGTGGTGCTTTTTTGTTTCCCCGCATCAAAAACTCCCGCTTATTTTGAAAGAGTAACAAAAATGTGCGGGTTGGCGGTTTACTTTTGCCGGAAGGGGTGGTATAATGAGAAAAAACAATCCCCCACGATGAGAAAAAACAAACCCCCAACGGAGGTGGCGTTATGCCGAAGGAAAATTGCCAGAAGATCAAACTGCTCAAACTGATGGAGATCTTGCGGCAGGAGACCGACGAACAGCATCCTTTGCGCGCGTCTGCGATCTGCGCCCGCTTGGTCGAGCAGGGCATCACCTGCGACCGACGCACGCTGTCGCGGGATATCGCCCTGCTCAACGAGCAAGGCTTCGAGGTGATGTGGGCGATGCTCGGCCACGAAAAAGGCTATTACGTGGAAGACCGCAGTTTCAGCGTGCCGGAACTCAAAATTCTCATCGACGCGGTGCAGGCGGCCAGTTTCGTCACCGAGAAAAAGACCGAAGAACTCATCGGTAAGATCGCCGCTCTCGGCGGCAGTCATCAGGCGGAGATCCTCACCGGCAATCAGGTCAGTTTCAATACCCGCAAGCATAGCAACGAGTCTATCTACTACACGGTCGATCGTCTGGAACAGGCACTGGTGCGGCAAAAGAAGGTCATCTTCCGTTACTACGATCTGGACGCCAACGGGCAAAAAGCGTACCGCCGTGACGGGCATCACTACGTGGTGGAACCGGTCGGGCTGGTGTTCAACGAGGACAACTACTATCTGATGACCTACAGTTCCCGCCACGGCAACACCGCCAACTATCGCGTGGATCGAATGGACAGCGTGGAGATCATCGACGAGCCGATCTGCGAGCAGGCGGTGATACTGCGCGAGAGCGTTGCCGGCTACACCGAGCAGGCGTTTAAGATGTACGGCGGTCAGCCGGAACAGATCACCATCCGTTTTGCGAACCACCTCATCGGCGCGGTGTACGACCGCTTTGGTGAGAACACCCGAATGATCCCGCTGGGAGAGACCGAATGCGCCGCCACCGTCAAGGTGCAACTCAGCCCCACCTTTTGGGGATGGCTGTTCCAATTTGGCGGTGCGTTGCGGATCTTATCCCCCGATTCCGCCATCGAGCAATACCGAGAAAAGGTCGCTCAACTGGCCGAATGATTTCTCGGCTGTCAATAAAAAAAGACCTTGAACAAGGTCTTTTTTTTATTTCTCCCGTTGTCGGATATACTGGGTGGGGGTCAGGCCGAGGTGTCGTTTGAAGACCTTGGAGAAATACTGCGGATCATCAAAGCCGCAATGCGAGGCGATGTCCGCCACGGCGGTAAATCCCTGCTCCATCATCGCGCAAGCGTGCTGTATCCGCAGACTCTGCAGGTATTCCACCACCCCGACACCGGTCGTTTTCTTAAACAGCGAGGAGAGATATTTTTTATTATACGCCAGATCGGATGCCAGCGTTTCCAGCGACAGTTCACTGCGGGAAAAGCCGTCTTCCAATGCTTGGCGGATACGTGCCACGGTGCCGCCGTCACGGTTGGGTGAGGCGGTCTGTTGCTGTTCGATGCAGGAAAAGGCGTACAGCAGCGCACTTTCGGTGATGACGTCGGTCATCTCCACCTGCATCCCCAGTGCCGTTTCCCAGAATTGTCCCACCCGATTCATACGATGGAACAGTCGGTTGTGCCGATTTATGCCGAGCCGGTCAAGCAGTTGGTTTCCGCGTCCGCCGAGAAAACTGATATACATATACTTCAACCCGTTGACGTTTTCGATGGCGAACAATTCCCCTTCAAAGGTGAAAAACAGATCGCCCACCCCAAGCGGCCGTACCCGTCCGACAGAATGCAACTGTCCGCTACCCTCGCAGACGTAGCACGCCCGCACGGTGGCGGCGGTACGCAACGTGGTATCCGCCGACTGTGCCGTTTCCAGCACAAAACGCGCGGTATACAGCCCGTCGGTCTCGCCGCGATAGGGCACGAACAGGCAGATATTTTTGGTATACATCTTACATCACCCGTCTGCATTGTACCATAAACGGCGGTAAAGTCAACTAATTTCCTCAAATAACAGGAAATTATCCATTGTTAAGTGGCAAAGATGGCGATATACTGGGGGTAATCGGACAGGAGGTAGGTAGCGATGAAAAAGATTCGTATCGGCGTATTGGGCGCGTATCGCGGCACCAGTATGATCAACTATTGCAAGCGGGCGGACAACGCCGAGGTGGTGGCGGTATGCGACAAATCGGTTGAGGCGTTGGAGACGCAAAAGCAGTATGCAGGGGGATTGGATATCACCTTCTACGACAACTTCGACGAGTTTATTTTGCACGATATGGATGCGGTGGTGCTGGCCAACTACGCCCATCAACACGCCCCGTTTGCCATTCGGGCAATGAAGCAGGGTAAGCACGTATTCTCCGAGGTACTGCCGGTGCAGACCATGAAGGAAGCGGTGGAACTGATTGAGGCGGTGGAGCAGACCGGTATGACCTACGCCTACGGCGAGAACTACTGCTTTATGCCGGCAACGGCGGAGATGACCCGCCTGTATGCCGAGAACAAGATCGGCGAGTTGGAATATGCCGAATGCGAGTACGTGCATAACGGCGAGACCATTTGGCCGAGCATCACCTACGGTGAGCGGGATCATTGGCGTAATCGAATGTATTCCACCTTCTATTGCACCCATTCGCTCGGTCCGATCATTCACATGAGCCGGTTGCGTCCGGTGTCGGTCATCGGCTTTGAATCGGCGCACAACGCCCGCCGACAGCGTGTGGGAGCATGCGGCGGTGAGTTCGGTATCGAGATGGTGACGCTGGAAAACGGTGCTATCGTTAAGAGCCTACACGGCGGTCTGTACCGCGATGCCATTTGGTATTCGGTATATGGCTCAAAGGGGCGAATGGAGAGCGGACGTCCGTATTCTGCCGACGGTTCGATCACGCATATCTACGTTTCCGCCGACGAATACGATGGCGAGTATGCCCGCCGCCCGTCGGAATCCTACGACCCCGTCCGTCCGTTGGACGACCGTGCAGAGGGTTTCGGCCACGCCGGATCGGATTTCTATTCGATGTATCATTTTGTGGAATATTTGCGCGGTGATAAGACCGCCGATATCATTGACGTGTACGAGGCAATGGATATGTTCCTGCCCGGTCTGTTTGCTTACCGCTCCATTCTGGAGGGAGGGAAGTCGATGACCATCCCCGATCTCCGTGACCCCGCCGAGCGGGAGCGTTGGCGGAAGGATACCGCCTGCACCGATCCGGAGGCGGCAGGGGAGCAACTGCTGCCCACCCGACGCGGCGGCACGCCGGAAATTGAGGAAGAGGTGTACGAGCGTCAGTTGGCACTGTGGCAGAAGGATAAAACCAGCGACAGCGGCTACCACGCTATGGCCACACAGCAGGGGAGTCAACCGAAAAAATGATGTACTACGGAATGATCGTGACCGCCACCGTGCTGTTTTCGTTGCAATTTGTGTTTAACAGCGGCTACGAACGGGAATGTGGCAGCGGTTGGCCGGTGGCGCGGAACTTCGCACTCATCACCGGCGTGATCGGTGGTGTGTACGCCTTTGCGCTCAACGGCTTTCGCTGGGAATTTTCGTGGTTTTCATTGGCGTTGGCGGCGGCGAGCGCCATCAATAATCTGCTGTACACCTATTCGTCCATCAAGGCGTTGGCGGTGGCCAACCTCTCGTTGTATTCGATGTTTGCCATGCTTGGCGGGATGATACTGCCCTATTTGTTCGGCTTGTGCCGCGGTGAGGACTTCCAATGGACCGGTCTGGTCTGTTGTCTGCTGATCGCCGCTTCGCTGTTGTTGACAGTGAAGAAGGGGGAAAGCCGGAAAGGGGCGCTGAAATATTACTTAGCCGTGTTTATCGCCAACGGCCTCTCCGGCGTCATTGCGGTCATCCATCAAAGCGGCAAGGACGCGGTCTCCGGCAACGCGTACGTCATGTTGAGCCGTATCGTGCTCGTAGCGGTCTGTCTGGTGTTTCTGCTCGCGGACAAAAGCCGCATCTTTCGCCATAGCGGTAAGGCACTGGCTTTTGCCGCCGGTTACTCGCTGTTTGCTACCACCGGTAACGTCCTGTTGTTGCTGGCGTTGTTGCATATCCCCGCTACCGTGCAATATCCCATCGTCACCGGCGGGGTGATCGTGCTGTCGGCGGTGGTGGATCGACTCCGTCGGGAAACGGTCACCAAAAAGACTTGGCTGGCGGTAGGCATTGCTTTTGCCGCGTCGGTTGTCATTGCTTTATAAGATAGCGCATGGGTGCGTTCCTCGCGCTATTTTGCTGTCTGCGCTTAAAAAATTTCCCCCCTTGTGTGGCATCGTCCGCCCGTGTTATAATAAAGGAAAAAGGGGGTGGGTGTATGGCGTACGTGTATATGTTGGAATGCGGTGACGGCAGTTTGTATACCGGCATTGCGACCGACCTTGCCAAGCGCCTGCGGGATCACGTCGACAAGACCCCCGCCTGCGCCAAGTACACCCGCTATCGGACGGTCAAGCGGCTGGCGATGGTGTGGGAGACCCCCGCCTTAAACGATGCCCGCAAACTGGAATACGCCATCCATCGGCTGACCCGCCCGCAAAAGGACGCGTTGCTGGCCGATCTGTCGCTGTTTCCTGCGCTGTTTCCCAAACTGGCGCCCGACGCCTTCCACCCCCTGCCGGACAAGAGGTTAGAGGACTATATCAAAAAAGACGCTGAATAATCAGCGTCTTTTTTATTTCCGCCCGATAAAGTAATCGGCAGAAACATCATAAAAATCACATAATTTGATTAAATCATCAATTTTTAATTCTGCACGTCCGGATTCAATGTGACTATATCCTTGCTGTGATTTATTGATGACTTTGGCAATGTCGGTTTGCGTTAAATCACGATCTTCCCGCAATTCTCGCATAATCTTTCGATAATCCATTTTCTTTCCTCCGTTGGCTGGATATCAAAAGTTTATCATACTCCGAAATTGAGTATTGACATTTACTCAAAGATTGAGTATAATTATGCTAAAATAAATTGTGGGAGGTCTTTTTATGGCGAAAAAGGATTATATGGGTCGGTGTGGCAGTTGTATTCACTGTGATTTATCGAGCGGTTACACCGGATGGTTTTCAACCAGCTTTACTTGCACGCGGTACAATCAGTCGGTAAAGGCAGATGAGAATGCTTGCAACAAATTTGAGCCGGCAAAGGGCCGAACAAATGATATGATTGAAAAATACGACAAGTAAGGAGAAGAAATGATGTGGATTCTATTTCTTTTACTTATCGCTGTTGTTATATATTTCGTATTCAAAGATCGAGATAGCACTGGAGGGAAAGACCCCGCCAATGCTGTTCCGGCTACGATCAGTAATGTTTATGATTTTCTGCATTGTATATACAGCTGGAACAAAAAGAGTAAGCTTTCCGCTACGGACGTTATCATATCTTATCAGCAAGAAAATTTTGGATATTTAATAGTCGCTTACGTTAAAATATTTCGGATAGATGGTTGTGATGCCGCTGAAAAGGTTGACGAATTACGCAATTATATCCATTATGAAAAACAACATATTGCTGCGCAACAAATAAGCGCAACAGAACGTTACGAAAAGCAGCGAAAAGTAGAGAAAGAGCGGATCGTTGAATTTTTTGGAACGGATCGCTTGCCAAGCGCTTTTTGGGACATTGATGATTGTGAGTATGTTGATGGGAAATATCTGGAATTTGAAGAAAAGGGAATGGTTGTTACCGGTTCTGGTCAAGGCTTGCACAAAACATTAGATGCCCTATGCGACAACGTAAGAAAAGAATACCCAAATGCTACTGTACGGCGAGAAAAATCGGTGATAAGTATTTCTCTGTGACGGATACATAATATAAAAGCTCTGTGCCGAAAAATCGGCACAGAGCTTTTATATTGTAAAATGGATTCAAAGGGGCGAAGTCTCCTCATTCTGCAGGGATGGGGGTGCGGTTTCGCTCACGGCGGGGTCTCTTGGTGAGTTTATACAGTTCCTCCGCCGCCAACCGCACCTTGGCGACCGGTACGTCGCTGGGCGGGAAACAGAAGAACATCGCGTTTTTGTCACCGAAACCGACGATATCTCCCAGTTCGTACCAGAAATAATCGGTGTTGACGCTAAAGGAACTGTGCGGCGGCTGTTGGAAATACACCCGTCCGTCCTCGCCGGTCAGCGTAAAGCCGTCGGCGTTATGTACCAACCGTCCGCCGCCGATGCGGTAGATGGCCTTGAAATCCACCTGCATGGCGATATCCACCGGCACGTCCAAGCAGTATTCGCCCGCTTGCAGTTGTTCCCGCACCAGTTCGCGTTGCCAGTTATACCAATCGGGAATATGATCAAAACGGGTGTCCCCGTCGGTGGCGGCCAGCCGTCCCAGTTCGTCCAATTCGTACACCTTGCCGCAGTTTGTGCAGGTCAGGGTGGTGCCTTTGCCCACCGTTTTGCCTTCGGTCTGGCAATGGGGGCAACGGTAGAGGATGCGTTCCAAGCCGTCGGCGCGGAAACTCTCCTTGACCACGATGCCGTTATCCCGTTGCCATGCGAAATGGTCGAAGGTAAAGGCGTTTTCGAGGATGAGGTCGATGTCTTCCACCGATCGCTCGGCCAACTGCTCACGGGTGAGCAGGCATTCCACCGTGGCCGAGATCGGCACCCGCCGCAGTTGCAGTTCGTTATACAGCGGATCGCGGGTAAATGCGCCGTAGGTGCGGATCATCACCACCGGCACGTCCAGTTTTTTGAGGATGACCCCCATCCGCTTGGGGATAGGATGGGCGGTGCCGTCAAAACTGTAACTGGCTTCGGGATACATCAGCACGCTGGCACCTTTTTTCAGTGCATAGCGCATATCGGTCAGCAAGCCGAGATCGTTGACGAATTTTTGGGTGGGGATGCAACCGATCTGCCGCATCAGCCACCGCTTGCCGATCATCCCGTCGCTGGTGGAGACGATGCAAAACGGACGGGGGAACAGAATGCGGTAGGCGATCTTCATATCCATAAAGCAGGAATGATTCATCAGGATCATACACGGGCCTTTCGGCATTTCGCCGGTATAGGTAAACCGTGCTTTGAGAATAGCCGGCAACGACAAGAGCCATACCAGACACCGCCAAAACAACAGCGGCTTTAACGGCTTTTTGCGTTTCGGCTTGGGCAGTGCCATAACCTCGTCGTAGGTCTTGTTGATCGTTTTGATCTTCATTGGTCGTCCTCCGATGACAGCGGATACCGCGAGTAAAACTCACGGATCCCGTTTTTCCGCTCGACCAGTTCGGCAAAGCGGTCGTTGTATTCGTAGGGGAATTTGTGGTTGAAGATGCGCTCGATGAGCGGGCCGTCCGGCTGTTTGAGTTTGGTGCTGGCACCGGCACCGCAGGCGAGGATGGTCTGGGTCTCGTCCATGATCCACACGTTGTACAGACCGTCGTGACCGTCCAGCGACCAGCCCACGTTTTCCTGCCCGCCCACCATCCGTGCCTGACGGTACAGATAGTAGGGATGGTAGCCGTCGGCGGTCAGCATCCGATCGGCATAGGCGGTCATAGCCGCCGCCTGCTCACCGCCGGAATAATCCGATAGATGCCGCACCACCAAATTGGAAGCGCGTTTCATCGACAGCGTGTGTACGGTGACGTTTTCGGGATGAAGTGTGCGGATGCCGTCTAACGTCTGCATAAAGCCTTCCGCCGTATCGGTCGGCAACCCGACGATAAGATCGGTGTTGATATGGGCAAAACCGGCTTGCCGCGCGAGGTCGAATGCCTCGTAAAACTGGGCGGCGGTGTGCTTCCGGCCGATGGCCTGCAGGACGCTGTCGTGCAACGTCTGCGGATTGATGCTCACCCGATCGACCCCCGCCGCACGGATGGTCTGCAACTTCTCGGCGGTCACCGTGTCGGGACGTCCCGCTTCGACGGTGTATTCCCGCACGGTGGAGAGGTCGAACGCCTGCTCGACCGTGTCCAGCAACCGGCCTAACTGCGGCGCGGACAGCGAGGTGGGGGTGCCGCCGCCGAAGTAGACCGATTCCAACCGCAATCCCAGTTCGCGGGCGATGTCGGCGGTCAGCCGCAACTCCTGCTGCAACAGTTCCAAATAGGTGGGGATGAGCCCCATCGACCGTTCGGTGGTGTGGGACACGAAGGAGCAGTAATCACAGCGGGTGGGGCAAAAGGGAATGGAAATGTACAGGCTGAACGATTCGGGGCGGGAGGTTTCCAGAATACGGTTTTCCGCCTCCCACGTCCGTAGCGCCAGCGCGGTCTTTTCTTTGCTGACCAGCATGGTATCGGTCAGCCACGCGGTGGCGGCATCCAACCCCATTTCGGTAATTTTACTGCGGAGTAGTTTGACCGGACGCACACCGGTCACCACCCCCCAACTCTGCTCAGTGCCGAATAACCGCACAAACAGCCGGTACAGCGCTTTGGCGGTCTCCAATTCGCAGGCGGCGGTGTAGTTGGGGGTGGCGGCCGCCACGAAGGCGGTCTCCTCGCCAAACCACGCATCCAGCGCCAGCGTACAGCGGATGTGCGCGCCGTCGGCTTCGGTATCCAAGCGAGCGGTGGCAACGACGCCGTCGGCGTCCTCCGGCCGTTCCCGTACGGTCAGTATCTTTTCCTGCGGCAAGAATAAGCGGCAGATATTTTCGGTTTCAAAGTGAAAATCGTGACCCTGCAAGACTAAAACCACAAAGCCACCTCCATCGGGTCAGAATACAAACGCACCGCCGTGACCGGGATAGACGGTCAGCGGACGGGGCAACTCCATCAGGCGGGCAAGCGACCGTTGCATCGCGGCGGGGTCGCCGCCGGGCAGGTCCACCCGCCCGTAACTGCCTTCGAACAGCGTGTCGCCGGAGAACAAAGCGGAGTCGGTGAGATAACAACTGCAACCCGCCGTATGACCGGGGGTGTGCCACGTGGTGAGCCGAAACTCACCGCAGGTGACGGTATCCCCTTCCCGTAACAGCCGGTCGGCGTGAAGCGGCGGCAGAAAACCCATTCCCCACAGAGAGGTGAGGTTGTATTGCCCGTCGGTCAACCCGACCGCGTCCTTCTCCGGAACAAGCAACCGTACCCCCTCCCGCAGTAACGCGGGAACGCCCAGCATATGATCGAAATGGGTGTGGGTGAGCAGCACCGTCTCCAATTCGGCGCCTAACTCCGTCAGTTTATGAAGCACCGCTTGCGGCGGTCCGCCCGGATCGATGACCAACGCCTTGCCGTCGCTGACCAGCAGGTAGCAATTGGCTTGCAATTGACCGAGCGGGAAAGTAAAGATCTGTTTCATTTCTTTTTCATCTCGTCGGTATCCATCCAGATGGTGACCGGACCGTCACCCGTGATGTTTACCTGCATATCCGCTCCGAAACGGCCGGTGGCGACCTTGCTTACGCCGGCCTGTTTCAGTTTTTCTACGTAATACTCATAGAGTGGCTCGGCCACTTCGGGACGGGCGGCGGAGATGAACTCCGGTCGACGACCGTGGCGGCAGTTGCCCGACAAGGTAAAGTTGGATACCACCAACGCTTCGCCGCCGATGTCCAGCAACGAGTAAGAAAACTTGCCGTTTTCGTCTGAAAATACCCGCAGTTCGGCGGCTTTGCGCGCCAGCAGGTCGGCTTCCGCCTCGGTATCGCCCTGTTGCACGCCCAACAGCAACACACAGCCGGTGCCGATGGCACCCACCGTTTCGCCGTCCACCACGACCGAAGCCGCAGAGACGCGTTGATAGACCAATCGCATAGATTACCTCCGGATAGACGTGACGCCCGGCACTTTTTCGAGCCGTGCCAGTACGCCGTTTAACTGTTCAATGGATTGCACCTCGATGGTGGTGCCGATGAGACAACTGTCACGGTCGATATCCTTCGCTTTGACGGCGTGGACGGGGATGTGCAGTGCCACCAACTGGCTGAGGATATCCGCCAGCATGGATTCGCGGTTGTGGCAGAGGATGGTGAGGGTCACCTTAAACTCGCCGGTGGTGTTCTGTTCCCACGACGCCTCCACCCAGCGCGCCGGTTCGGCCGAGGTAGCGGGATCGGCCGGTACGTTGCGGCAATGGCGTTTGTGGATAGACACACCCGCTCCGCGGGTGATAAAACCGATGATGTCGTCTCCGGGAAGCGGATTGCAACAACGGGAGAACTTGACCAGACAATCGCCCATCTCGCCGGCAATGATGACCCCGCCCTTGTGCTTGCGCTTGGGACGGTCGGTCTTGACCGGCTGGATGATCTCTTCCGGCGTCGGTGCCACCTTGACCATACGCGCGTAACTCTCGCGGATACGCGGCAACAGACGGGAGACCAACAGACCGCCGTAACCGATGGCGGCATACAGATCGTCGAGCGTGTTACAATGCTGACGGCGCGCTTCCGCTTCCAACAGTTCGGTGTATTGCTCCGGCGTCAGGCGGATGGCATCCCGTTGCAACGCCTTATCCAGCAGATCGCGTCCCTGCTCGATGTTTTCCTCGCGGCGTTCCTTCTTAAACCACGTGCGGATCTTACTGCGCGCTTCGGCGGTGGTGACGATGTTCAGCCAATCACGGCTCGGTCCGCGTCCCGGCGGGGGAGAGGTCAGCACTTCGACAATCTGGCCGGTCTTGACCTTGTAGGTCAGCGGCACGATACGCCCGTCCACCTTCGCGCCGGTCATGCGGTTGCCGATGGCGGTATGGATGGCATACGCAAAGTCGATGACCGTACTGCCTTCCGGCAACGTAATGACGTCACCGCGCGGTGTGAATACGAAGGTGTCGTCGTTAGACAGATCGGTCTTGATCGCGCGGACGATATCCTCCGCATCGTCGGCATCCTTCTGGCTTTCGATAAATTGCCGCACCCACGCGATACGCTCCTCAAACCGATCCCTTTTCTGCATACCGAGTTTGTATTTCCAATGCGCGGCGATACCGTATTCGGCGGTAAAATGCATATCCCAAGTACGGATCTGTACCTCAAACGGCACTTTTTCCCGCCCGATGACGGTGGTGTGCAACGATTGGTACATATTGGATTTCGGGGTGGAGATATAATCCTTAAACCGTCCGGGCAACGGACGGAACATTTCGTGGATGATACCCAAGGCGTTATAACAGTCGTTGACCTCGTCGACGATGACACGCAACGCATAGATATCGTACACTTCGTCGATATCGCGGCCTTGGATGTACATCTTGCGGTAGATGCTGTTGCGGCTTTTGATACGACCGGTGATGGTCGGCTTTAAACCGCTTTCTTCCAGCCGTGCTTTGATGTCCTGCTGTACGCCTTCTAAAAACGGGATCCGCTGTTCACTGCGCAGGGCGATGGCTTCTTCGATCTCTTGGTAAGCCACGGGATCGAGGATATGCAGCGAACGGTCTTCCAGTTCCTCTTTAATGGAACGGATACCCAAGCGATGCGCCAACGGCGCATAGATATCCATCGTCTCTTTGGCGATGTCGCGCTGTTTTTGATCCGGCAGTGCGGCGATGGTGCGCATATTGTGCAGTCGGTCGGCAAATTTGATGAGGATGACACGGATATCCTTGGAGATGGCCAACAGCATCTTGCGGACGTTTTCTGCCTGCTGCTCTTCGCGGGTGGAATAGGGGATCTTGCCGAGTTTGGTCAGACCCTCTACCAGTTGGGCAACTTCCTCGCCGTATTCGCCGGCTAACTGCTCGGTGGTAACGGGGGTGTCTTCCACCACGTCGTGTAACAAGGCCGCCAACACGCATTGCGTGTCCAGCCCCAGTTCCACCACGATGGTCGCCACTGCGATGGGATGGCAGATATATTCTTCGCCCGAACTGCGGAACTGTCCCGCGTGGGCGGCGTCGGCATACGCCAAGGCGCGGTCAATAAGCGCCAGATCGTAGTTTTTCTCGCTTGCTTCGATCTGTCGTTTGAATTCGGTTGTCAGGTCGCATTTATTGACCATACGATGCGCCTCCTTTGATCAGTTTTTCAGTTGCCGCATCAGCGGCATAGCCTCCAAGTCCGCCTTGCCGGTCGCCGGCAACAGCGACACCGTCAGCACGGTATCGTCCTCGCAGACGGCCAGCAGTTTGGCTTGTTGCAAGACGGTCAACGCGCAAAGCAACGTGGCGGGATGGGGAAAAGTGGTCCTCAGCGCGTGCATCAACTTGTCGGCGCGTCCGGCAAAGCCGCCGCCCGCACGGAGATATTTATACAGTACCGCACATTGATCGCGGCTGGGTGCCAGCGCGGATGCCGGCAAATGTAACGGCGCTTCGCCGCGGGCGAGCGCATCCATATCCTGATAGGCGGCGATCTGCTCGTCCGGCTCGATATCCGCAAAGGCGATCTCCTTGATCTGCGTCGAGACCGAGGCCACACCGCGGAATTCGTTGCGGTCGAAGGTGACCGCCGCATTGACCGTATCGCCCACGGCAAACGGGCATTCCTCCGGCGTGGTGCGGAACCACATCACCGGCAAGGTCACCTGATCGCGGGAGAGATTCAACCGCAGATGCTTGCCGGCACCAACCGGCGTGATGCCGGTGATCTTCATATTGTACAAACCGAATACCGGTTGTGGATTGCCACTGCCAAACGGCTCTAACCGTTCCAACTGATCGATCTTGTCGAGATCGATCTGGGTAGGGGAAAGTTTGAAATCCAGCGTCAGGGTCGGCACCGGCGCGATCGGATACTGTGCGGCGGCGTATTCGTTGATACAACGGCGGAAAGCATCGATGTTCTCTGCCCGCAACCCGACACCCGCCGCCAGTTCGTGACCGCCGAAATTGTCCAACAGCGGCGCGCAGGCGGTGATGGCGTTTAACAGCGAGAAACCGCTGATACTGCGTCCGCTGCCCTTGGCGTGACCATATTCATCCACCGACAGCAGGATACACGGTTTGCCGGTCCGTTCCAGTAAACGGGCGGCCAGAATGCCGATGACCCCGTTATGCCAACCGTGACCGGCCACCACCAGTACGCGGTCGTACAGCCATTCGGGATGCTCTTCCAGTACGCGGTCGAGTTCCACTAAAATATCGCTTTCGCTCTTTTGGCGGTCGGTGTTGATCTGATTGATCTGTTCGGCCAGCCGCTCGGCTTCCGCCGCGTCGGTCGACAACAGCAACGAGGTCGCCAGCGTCGGATCACCCATTCGTCCGGCGGCATTGATGCGCGGTGCGAGCGTGAAGACGGCGGAGGTGGAGGTTTGCTTTTTGTTGCCGCCGGCCACTTCCAACAGTTTTTCTAAACCCAATCGCGGGTTTTGATTGAGTTTTTGCAATCCCCGCTTGACCAGCAGGCGATTCTCGCCGCGAAGCGACATCACGTCGGCCAGCGTGCCGATGGCGACCAGATCGCTGTACTGTTCCAGTACCGTGTCGCTGTCGCCTTCTAAGGCGCAGACCAATTTAAACGCCACGCCGACGCCGGCGTATTCTTTGCATTGGCTCTCACAATCGGGACGGTGCGGATCGACCACCGCCACCGCCTCCGGCAACCGATCCTGCGGCATATGGTGATCGGTGATGACCATATCCATCCCCAATGCTTTGGCGGTCGCCGCCTCTTCCACGGCGGTGATGCCGTTGTCCACCGTGATGATGAGGCTGGTGCCGGCCGCCGCCATTTCTTCCAACTCGGAGCGGTGCAACCCGTAGCCTTCCCCGTCGCGGCGGGGAAGGCGGAAATCCACGTCTGCGCCTTTATCCCGCAGATAGGAATACAAAAGCACCGTGGCGGTGACGCCGTCGGCATCGTAATCGCCGAACACCATCATTTTTTCATGATTATCCAACGCCTGCTGAATGCGGTATACCGCCGCATCCATATCCGCAAACGCAAAGGGATCGTCGGTCAATTCACCGCATCCCAAAAACTGTTCCGCCTCTTCGGCGGTGGTGATGCCGCGTGCGGCGAGCAACAGCGATAAAAACGGCGAAATGCCGCACTCTTCGGCCAGCGCGGCCGCCGCCGCTTTGTCCAGCGGCGAAAACACCCATCGTCTCATCTTACCCATACTGCTATCATACCTCAATCTGTATTTTTTACTAATCTTTCTTATTATATCATAAGCGAAGCAAACTCGCAACGGTTTTTTGAAAGAAACCGGCGCGTCCTATTTTGCTATGGGAATGGCAATCCGCTCCTTTTCTTATCATTTGTGGAAGAATACCAAATAAATTGGTCTCTTTTCTGCCTTTTCCCTCTTGCATATTGACGGGAAAAAGATTATAATAGCAAGTGGTAAAATTTTACACTCCCGGAGGGAAAGATTATGATAATTCACGCCAATGGCTTACAATACGAAGAAGTGCGTGAGGAATGGGTGCCGGTACGGTTGCTTGATTCTCACCAAGTGGTTCGTGTCGAGGAACTGTTAAATCCCAAGGCGGCGAGCGTGTCCTTTGCGGTCGATCAATGCGCGATCTTTCAGGGCGGCGGTTCGTGGATATTGCTGGATTTCGGTAAAGAGATCTGCGGCGGTATCCGTCTGGTAGTTCGGTCCTCGTCCGGTACGGTCAACTGGCGGGTGACCTTTGGCGAATCGGTGGCGGAGGCCTGCTCCACTATCGGTGTGAAAAACGCCACCAACGACCATTCCCCGCGCGATTTTGAGATCGTGACTTCCAATATGTCCGACCTGACCTTCGGGCAGACCGGTTTCCGCTTTGTGCGGTTGGAACTGCTGGCGGATGCCGAGGTGCGGGTGCAAAACATCTTTGCGTCGTCGGTGTTGCCGTATTTTGAGCGGGAAGCCTCTTTTGAGACCAACGATACGCTGTTAAACGACATTCTGCACACCGCCGCTTATACCCTCAAACTGTGTATGCAAAACGGCTACGTGTGGGACGGCATCAAGCGCGACCGTCTGGTGTGGTGCGGTGACCTGCACCCCGAGACGCTCACCGCGCTGTACCTGTTCGGGCAGATCCCGAACATTCCCAATTCGCTTACCTTCCTTAAGGAGCAGACTCCCATTGACCGCTGGGTCAATGATATTCCGCCCTATTCGGTGTGGTGGGTAGTCAATCTGTGCGATTATTTTGCTATCACCGGTGACAAGCCGTACTATGAGCAAAACCGCGACTATGCGTTGGCGGTGATGGCTCGCCTCAACAGTTGCATTGCGGAAGACGGCACGATGAATTTCCCCGGCGGCTACGGAATGGAATACTTCCTCGACTGGTCGACCCACCAGACGCCCGATGCGCCGTCCGGCACCTCTTCGCTGTTCCGCTATGCGGCGGAGAAGTTTTTGGCGGTGGAAGAAAACGCGGATTGCCGCGAGATCTTGCGGAAACTCGTCCGATATATCGACACCCCCACCACCCGCAAACCGGTTCGTGCGTTTCAGGTGTTGGCGGGTCGCCGTCAGGCGGACGACGCCGCCATGTTGCAGGAAGGCGGCGCCGCCGATCTTTCCACCTTTATGTCTTATTACATTCTCACCGCCACCGCGCAGGCGGGCGGTACCGATATGTTGCAGATGCTGAAGGATTACTACGGCGGGATGCTCTCCCGCGGTGCCACCAGTTTCTGGGAGGATTTCGATATCCGCTGGCTGGAAGGCAGCAGCCGCATCGATGAGTTGCCGAAGGAAGGCGAGTTGGATCTCCACGGTGATTTCGGCAAGTACTGCTACCAGCAGTTCCGCCATTCGCTGTGCCACGGCTGGTCGTCCGGCGTGCTGGCATTCTTCGTGGAATACATCCTCGGTGTCCATATCCAAAACGGCGGCGAGCGGGTGACGGTGGAACCCCATCTGTTGGGGCTGACCGATATCGAAGCGACCATCCCGCTTCGGGATGGCGATCTCACCGTCTCGATCCATAACGGGGAGATGAACGTCGTCTCGCCGGTCACCACCACGGTTATTGAAAAATTCTGACGGAGGAAAGAAACTATGACGTATTATTTGGCTGTTGATATCGGCGCTTCGAGCGGGCGTCATATCCTTGGCTATATCGAAAACGACAAATTGGTGTTGGAAGAGGTCTACCGCTTTGAAAACCGGCTCAACACCGAAAACGGTCAACTCACTTGGGAACACGACCGTTTGGCGCAGGAGGTCATCAACGGTATCGCCTGCTGCAAAAAGATCGGCAAACTCCCGAAGACGGTCGCCATCGACACGTGGGGTGTCGACTACGTGCTGTTGGATGCCGATGAGAAAGAGATCCTGCCGGTGGTCGGTTACCGTGACTCCCGCACCGACGGCGTGCCGGAGAAGGTGTATGACGTTATTCCGGCCGAGAAACTGTACGCCAAAACGGGCATCGCCCGCAACAACTTCAACACCATCTTCCAGTTGTACTGCGACAAACAGAGCGGAAAACTGGATAACGCCAAGCATTTTCTGATGATGCCGGAGTACCTCTCTTGGCGTTTGACCGGTCGGATGGCCAACGAATACACCAACGCCACCACCGGTGGTCTGGTCAATGCCGAGACCAAGCAGTGGGATACCGATATTCTGGCGGCATTGGGCATTGATCCGTCCATCTTCCTGCCGCTGTCCACGCCGGGTACGCCCATCGGCGAATTCTCCGAGGCGGTGCAGGCGGAGGTCGGCTTTAATGCGACGGTCATCTGCGCTCCCAGCCACGACACCGCGTCGGCGGTGGCGGCGATCCCGCTGACCGACGACAGTATGTACATTTCGTCCGGCACGTGGAGTTTGGTCGGTGTGGAGAATGCCGTGGCGGTCACCACCGAGGAAGCCCGTGCCTGCAACTTCACCAACGAAGGCGGTGTGGAATACCGCTTCCGTTTCCTCAAGAACATTATGGGTATGTGGCTGTTCCAGAACATCCGCAAAAACCTCAACAAGAAATACACCTACGACGAGATGATGGAAATGGCGATGGCCAGCGATTTCACGGGCATCGTGGATTGCAACCATCCGTCCTTTGTGGCACCGGAAGATATGATCGAAGCCATCCGCACGGTGCTTGGCCGGCCGGAACTGCCGCTTGGCGACGTGCTGGAGTGTGTATACCAGTCGTTGGCGCTGTCCTACAAGAATGCGGCGGATGAACTGGAACGTCTGACCGGCAAGAAGGTCAACGCCATCCAGATCGTCGGCGGCGGCAGTGCGGATAAGTACCTAAACCGTTTGACCGGCGAAGTGTCCGGCCGCAAGGTGTTTACCGGCCTGAAGGAAGGCACCGCCACCGGCAACCTGCTCTCGCAGATCATGTACGATAAAAATTGGGACCTCGCCACCTGCCGTGAGTTGGTGCGTCGTTCTTTTGAAATCAAGGAGGTAAAGTAAGATGAGTTTTGAAGAAGCCAAAGCCAAATACGCCAAACTCGGTGTGGACGTTGATGCGGCCATTGCCAAACTGAAGACCGTGCCGGTCGCTCTGCATTGCTGGCAGGGCGATGACGTCCGCGGTTTTGACACCGATCCGAACAAGCCGCTGACCGGCGGCATCCAGACCACCGGTAACTACCCCGGCCGTGCGCGCACGCCGGAAGAATTGATGGCGGATATCGACAAGGTCGTGTCGCTGGTGCCGGGTCAGGTTAAGATGAACATCCACGCCTGCTACGCCATCTTTGATGAGGAGAACGGCGGCTGGGTGGACCGCGACAAACTGGAGCCGAAGCACTTCCAGAAATGGATCGACTTCTGCAAAGAGCGCGGGATGGGTTGCGATTTCAACCCCACCTTCTTCAGCCATCCGAAATGCGATCCGCTGACCCTGTCCTCCCCCAACGAGGAGACCCGTAAGTTCTGGGTGGAGCACGGCAAGGCGTCGGTCCGCATCTCGCAGTATATCGCCGAGCAACTCGGTCAGCCCTGCGTGATGAACATCTGGACCGGTGACGGTTACAAAGACGTTCCTGCCGACCGCATCGGGCCGCGTCTGCGCTACAAGCAGTCCTTCGACGAGATCCTCTCCGAGAAGTTTGATAAGGATATGGTGTTCCCCTGCGCCGAGTCCAAGGTGTTTGGTATCGGTGTGGAAAGTTATACCGTCGGCTCGGCGGAATGGTGCCTCAAGTATGCCGATTCCCGCGAGGATTGCATCAGCCTGATGGATAACGGTCACTATCATCCGACCGAGGTCGTCTCCGACAAGATCTCCGCTGTGCTGGCGTACGATAAGAAGATGGCGTTGCACGTCACCCGCGGTGTGCGTTGGGACTCCGACCACGTCGTGCTGTTTGACGACGAGACCAAGGAACTGTGCAAAGAGATCGTCCGTTGCGACGGTCTGGATAAGGTGTTCATCGCGCTGGACTACTTTGATGCTTCCATCAACCGCGTGTCCGCGTGGGTCACCGGTTTCCGTAACCTGCAGAAGGCGTTGCTGTTTGCGTTGCTTGAGCCGCATGCGGAACTCAAGAAACTGCAAGACGAAGGCAACTTCACCAAACTGATGGTGATGTTGGAAGAGGAAAAGACTATGCCGTTTGGCGAGATCTGGGACGAATACTGCCGCGTGTGCGGTGCGCCGGTGGACGGCGAGTGGTTTGCCGAGATCGAGAAATACGAAGCGGAAGTCACCTCCAAGAGATGATCCATAAAAAAAGACCACCGATCGGTGGTCTTTTTTTATTGTAAACGAAAACCACGCGATAGTCGCGTGGTTCAAAAGAACTTTAGCGATAAACAGAAATCGTAGAGATCAAAGGCAGACGCGGAAAGTGTTTTATGTTATGCCTCCCTCTGACGAGGGAGGTGGATTTTTGCGAAGAAAAAAGACGGAGGGAGAGAAACCGAAAGACTACCCCTCAGTCGGCTGCCGCCGACAGCTCCCCTGACAAGGGGAGCCGGCAAAGACTGACAACCCATTTATGGGTGGCCGGTTAGCGGTGCGTGGCCGGCAGGCCAATAGGGCTATGCCCGAAAATGAAATCC
>JAFQQM010000071.1 GCA_017410585.1 Clostridia bacterium | reverse complement strand
GCAAAGGAGAATATGAAATGATAGGTCCGATCGTTACCGTAACTGTTGACAGACCTCTGGGTAGTTATCATCCTGAGCATCCGGACATATATTATCCAATAAACTATGGCTATATTGAAGGGACAATGGCTGCAGATGGTGAAGAAGAGGATGCTTATGTTTTAGGTATAACAGAGCCTGTTTCTGAGTTTACCGGAAGAATAATAGCCATTATCAATCGTGAGAATGATATAGAACATAAATGGGTAGTTGCACCGGATGGTATGACTTTTACGCAGGAAGAGATTGCGGAATTAACACATTTCCAAGAACAGTATTTTAAGTCGACAATCTCCTTGCTATATAAACATCTTTAACCTGATGTACTTTTACTTACTTTTACCTCAATTCTGCTCCGTTTGGTTACTCTTTCGCAGAAAAAAGACCTTGTCTTGCGACAAGGTCTTTTTCATTAGAACGTGATCAGCAGGTCGTGGGTCTTGGTCTTTTGTGGGGGCAAAAGGGGGAGTTCTCCGCGCTCGCGGGCTTTGGCGCGGCCGTCGGGCGGATAGGTGGCGGGTTCCAGTCCCATCACGTATTCCTGTTCTCCCATCTGCTTCCACTCCACCAGATACGGCAGTTCGCTGCCGTCAAAATGTACGCCGACCGACAACCCCAGCGACAGGGTGCTCAACCGCGCATACGTGTGTTTGAATGCATCGCGGTAGAACACCTGCTCCCGAAATCCGTGGATGGGGGCAGAACAGATGCATTCCCGTCCGACCCCTTCGGCGGCATCGTCATCGCGGGGGCGGCAGTTGATGGCGTTGGTCTCCAATATGGTGGATTCCGAAACGAGCGGGAAGCCGAAATTCAGATGATACAGCACCATCAGTGGCGTATGCACGAAACCGCGATTTTCGATCTCGTCGTGGATGCGGATGGCGTTTTCGCCGAGTTTGGTCGAGATGGTACGGGTCAGTACTAAATCCTCGCCAAACACGGTGCTTTCGCGCACCTTGCCGCTGACTTCAATGAGATAGTCGTCTTCCACCCATTCCTGCCGCAAACACACGTCAAAGGCGGGGGTATTGGCGATGCGGCCGTGCGCGCCGAGGGGAACTCCTTCGTCGACACAGGCGGCACCCATATAGGTCAGTCCGCAGGTGGTCAACAGACCGCCCGTGAAACTGCGGAGAAAGTCGGTTTCGTCATAATGAGCGGGGTTGACCACCCCCGTTTTGGAAATATACGAAACGGCGATGCCGTTGCATTCGGTGTAGCCGATGTCCATACCGCGGTCGGGCAACACGACGAATCGCAGGCCACTGCCGTTTTTGATCTCGATGGCGGCGGTGCCTTTGGCCTTGCCTTCGGTATACTCAAACCGCGTAGCACCGGCTATCTGGCTGATATCGCCTACCCGCTTGAGCAGGTCGCTCTTGGAAAATTGCGTACCGTACAACTGTGCCATGCGCTCACCCCTCAATCACCAATTCGGGATTTTCGGCAAAATGCTTGAGCATCACGATCGGCTCGGTGGCAGAGGTGTTTTGAATGGTGATTCCTTCTTTGGCGGCCGCTTCGGTGACGAAGAATTCGTCATTCGTCAGTTCGCCGTAGCGGATCAGAGTCGGGGTTTCGATATCCCAGACACCGAGTTTGCCGCGTCCCTGCAATAAAATGAGACCGTATGCCGCCATATCGCGGATGACCACCGTCTGACCGGGGTTGACAGTCAGGCGCTTTGCGGAGACCAACGGGCATTTGTAGCAGATCCACTCTTCCTTCGCCTGCTCGTTTTCAAAGATGACACGCGGAGCCATAAAATGGTTGTTGGTAAAATCGGGGTCGGTATTTTCTTCCCAATCGATGACGTCCATCAGATAATCCACGTTGCCCTTTTCCTCTTCGGGGCAGTTTTTCCACAGCAGATTTTCCGAAACGCACTGTCCGCCGTACAACACCGACTGGTACATCGCGTACACGTCGCTGGCAAACTGCGGCTCGTAGGTACACAGACTGCCGGGGGCGTGCAACACACCGGGCGGCACGTCCCAACCGGTATCCAGCACCAACTTATAGGCGCGGGAGAGATCCAGCAACTTGTTGTCTCCTTTGGGGAAATCGACCAGACACTGTCTGACCTGTTCTTTGGTGACCTCGGGGTTGACACCGAAGAAGGTAAACGGGAATTCCCCGCCGTGGTTGTTGCATTGGGACGGGAAGAAATACATTTCCGGCTTGCCGTCAGCGCCCACCCGCTTGGCGTGTTCGTCGCGGTGGTGGATGTGATGCGGTAACGGACCGGCGTTATCAAAGAATTTGGAGAACATCGGCCATTTGCCGTACTTGCTCCACAGCGCCTCACCGATGACCTCACCGCCGAGTTCAGCCACCGCATCCCGCAGAAGGATGCGTTCGGTGCCGTCGGCCGATACGATATAGGAAAGTCCTTCGTCGTCGGGGGTGGCAGGGCCGTTTTCCGCCCAAGTGGTGGAGGCAAACCAACGCTCGTCAATGCCACCGCGTTCTAATCCCAATACGTAATAATCATCGGGATGCAGTTTGATACGCTTGCCGGGACGGCAAAACGCACGGGGGACCCAAGTGGGGGCCAAGCGGTAAACGCCGCGGCCTTCTTCTAACAGTTTTTTA
This sequence comes from Clostridia bacterium, assembly GCA_017410585.1. Classification (GTDB taxonomy): domain Bacteria; phylum Bacillota; class Clostridia; order Oscillospirales; family Acutalibacteraceae; genus RGIG426. Next base: position 17,366 of record JAFQQM010000071.1, on the reverse strand, counting down.
GCAATCGACACGGTTTATTCCTCCTCAAAAATTATTTCAAACATATCCATAATTCGTACTCCCGACACAGGGAAGGTGACCTCGCCGTCGCCGGCGGTAAACGGCAATGCCGTGCCATCGGACAGACGGGTGACCGAAAGCGGCGTTTGCTCGCTTCGGACGGTGACCGTGAAGTCGGGGATGGTATACAGCGTGTCCTCGTCCGACAGATTGACCGCGCTGACACGCACTTTGTTGCGATCGCGGAAGGTGATGATCTCTACGTTGCCCGCCGCCGTACTGCTGACAGTATAAGGGCGGCTGTCTAGATGCCGGAGCAGATTTTGCAAAATGCGCCCGTAATCGGATGGCTGATGGAATTCCAACGCACCGGCACTCCACAGCACTTTGCCCTTGCCGTAGGTCGTTTCGACCAGCGCGGGATGGTCGGTTGCCACGCCGGGCGGGTCGGAATGGATGGAAGCACAGTACCCCACCTCGCGGGAAGTGTACGCCAACTTCAGATAGGCGAGGACGTTCTTTTCGGGGATGCCTTCTACGATCGGTACACCGGTATCCAACGGAAGCGGATACTTTTCGTTGTAGCCTTCAAACAACGCTTCGCCCGTTTCGCTCGGGAAGACGTAGGCGCGGGTGGACATCAGATGTTTCCGATACCAGCCTCCCACCAGCGTTTCCAACAGCCGTGTTTCATCCCAACCGCTCATATACAGGCACCCGCCGCCGGCCACGTAGGCGATCAGCGCGTCCACCGTCTGCTCGTCGAGCCGGTTGACGTTGGGGGCAATGATGACGCGGTACTGTCCCCAACGGTCGGTATGCCCCTTGGTGGTGATGCCGCAGGGAATATGCGCTTTGACCAGATGCTTGAGCGCCTGCTCGGCGGCCGACCAGTTGGTCAGCATCCGTTGACTGCCGCCGAAATGTAAAAACGCTTTAGAGGGGGTATCGCCCTCCTGCAGGTTGGCACCCGAATCGAAGTTGTAGAAAATGCCGACGTCGGCGGTCAGATCGCCGGTCATATGTGGCTCGTAGCCTGCCGCCTTACCGTAGATCTTGCCGAGCAACGTGTAAAACCGTTCATCCATCGTGCCGACCGGATCGATCGCGTCGATGGCCAGAAACGCACCGTGATGGGCGAAGGTATGCAGGATCTGCTGTTCCAGTTTATCTTCGGTTTTGGTGACGGTGTGCGCCAACAGGTTGGGGACGCACCGACCGGTCATATACTCAAACGGCAGATGTTTGGAAAGATCGTAGTAACATTTGCAGACGAAGGACTGTTCCAACTGCCCGCCGTAGCGGTCGCCACCGACGTACTCGCACGCCTCGTTGACCAGATCACGGCAACAGAGATCAAACCCGCCGGTCGAGGCGGAGAAGTTGTGCTCCACCGGCAGATCGGGGACAATACGGTGGACGTAGTCGGTCACCGCGTTGGCCCAATCGCCGATCCAATAAGCGCGAGAATCGAAGAAATCCAGCCATTCCTCTTGGGTGCATTCCCCTTTCAGCGGCAGGGAACGCTCGCGCTCACGCCGATAACGGTCGCGGCAGGACGGGCAGTAACAGATATGCTCCCAAAACAGCATATCAAAGAAGATGCCGTCCAGTTCAAAGAAGGCGAGCATCTCATCGATCTGACGGAAGACGAATTCACGGTAGTCGCCGTTGTTCGGACAGACCAATCCGTACCGTTGTCCTTTGTCCGATTCCCGACGGGACAGCCCGTCCGCCTCCCGCATCCGCCAATCGGGATGCTGATCGTGCGCCCACGTGTTGAAATTCAGACTGTAATACCCCACCACCCGAATGCCGTTTCGGCGGCAGAGGTCGATGAGTTTTTTCATATCGTCCGGCTTGTCGATAAAATGCCGGTGTACCTTGCCGGTCTGACTGGGCCAGTAGCAAAGTCCGAGATGGGATTGCAGATAGATCATCGCCACTTGCACGTTGGCTTTCTTCAGTAACCGGAAATATTCTTCGGGCGAAAACGCCGACAGAAACTCGTCAGACCAATCGTCGATGTGCATATCCAACAGGTGGCGACGGTGACAGGTTTCGTACCACTTCATGGGAATACCCCCTTTCACATTTAAGTATAAAAAGGTTTCGCCGCGTTGGAAAGGCACAATAATTCAAAAAAATAGCACTTTCGATTATTTTTGTTGACAGACAGGATATTTCGTATTATGCTTGCATTAAGGGGGGGATCCGTATGCTGGTACAAGCCAATAAAGAAGAACTGCTCGCGTTGGCAAAAAGTTTTTACGACGTCAGCCATACGATGCTGGCGGTGTACGATGCCAATAAAGTGAACATCTGCGCCTATCCTTCCAAGATGTGTCAGTTCTGCGCCGAGGTGCGCAAAAGTCCGGTGCTGACCAAACGGTGCATCGAGTGCGATACAGCGGCGCTGGAGAAATGCTCCGAGACACACGCCCCCTATGCCTACAAATGCCATATGGGTCTGCTGGAAGTGGCGGCACCGGTCATGCAACACGATATGGTCATCGGCTATATGCTGTTTGGGCAGATCACTGACAGCAAGGATAAATCCCCCCTGCTGGAGGGCTTGCAGGAGAAGGCGTTGCGGTATGGGTTGGACTCCGTTACGCTGGAAGAAGGTATCCAAAAGGTGCGTTACCGCTCGCCGGCCTATATCGATTCCATCTCCAAACTGGTGGAAATGTGTACGGCATATATCTGGCAAAACAGTTTATTGAGCGTCAAAAATGACACAACCGCTTATGTGATCGAAAGTTACATCCGCGATCACCTCCACCAGCCGCTTACCACCGAAGCGCTGTGCAAACGGTTCCATCTTTCCCGCAGTTCGCTGTATGCCATCGCCAAGAAACATTTCGGTTGCGGCATTTCCGATTACGTCTCCCGTTGCCGGATCGAGCGTGCCAAGGAACTGCTGACCGCCGAGAAGAAGAGCGTGCAGGAGGTGGCCAACCTCCTCGGTATGGACAACGTCAGTTACTTTATCCGCTTTTTCAAAAAGCAGACCGGTACTACCCCCAAGAAATACCAGACCGCTGCGGACAAGTTGAAATAAACCGTTGATTTTATATCGTGATCATCAAAAAAGAGCAGGCAAAAGCCTGCTCTTTTTGACTTTGGCGGCCATGTATGCTGTGAGCATTCGTAAATATTCACGATAAACGGCATTCGTTTCTGCAAGAAAGGTTAAAAATGAAGAAATTTTGCTTTAAATAAAAAATAAAAACCTGTTGCGTCGCGGTTTTTATTATGGTATAATATAGGATATTCTGGGAAAGGATGGGCAAAAAATGGGTCGTATCATCGCCATTTACAACCAAAAAGGCGGCGTGGGCAAGACCACCACGACGGTCAATCTGGCATCGGCGCTGGCCGCGGCCGGCAAGCGTGTGCTGTTAGTCGATATGGATCCGCAAGGAAACACCACCGGCGGCGTCGGTATCAACAAGAACAAAGTGGAAGCCAGCGTATACGACCTGCTCATCGGCAACGGCACCGCCGAAGAGGCCATCCTCCCACTGCCGTTTCAAAATCTTCACCTGCTGCCCGCCGATCAGGCGCTGGCCGGTGCGGAGATCGAACTGACGGCGGTCAACCGCCGCGAATCCCGCTTAAAAGCCGGCTTGGCGCCGGTGCGGGAAAATTACGATTATATTCTCATCGATTGCCCGCCCTCGCTGGGGTTGCTTTCCTTAAACGCGCTGTGCGCGACCGATTCGGTCATCATCCCCATCCAATGCGAATACTACGCGCTGGAAGGTCTGGCACAGTTGATGGCGACCATGCGGCAGGTCAAGCGTCTGCATAACCCGACGTTGGACGTAGAAGGGGTATTACTGACCATGTTTGACGGTCGTTTGAACCTCACCCAGCAGGTGATGGCGGAGGTCAAGAAATTCTTCCCCCGCAAGGTGTTTGCTACCCCCATTCCGCGATCGGTGCGGTTGGCGGAGGCCCCCAGTTTCGGCAAACCGATCAATTATTACGACCGTTCCTCTCGCGGATGCAAGGCGTACGACGCGCTCGCGCAGGAACTGATCCGAAAGCATTGAGAAGGAGTAAAACGAGATGGCAAAAAAAGATAGTCTGGGAAAAGGCTTAGGCTCGATTTTTGCGGAAAACGCTCTGGATAACGATACGCAGATCTCGTTGCCCATCATTGAGATCGTCCCCAACCGCAACCAACCGCGTAAGCGCTTTGATGACGAAGCCCTCCGTGAACTGGCGGATTCCATCGCCCAGCACGGTGTGTTGCAACCGTTGCTCGTCCGTCCGATGACCGACGGCAGTTATCAACTGGTGGCGGGTGAACGCCGCTGGCGTGCTTCGCAGATGGCGGGCCTTTCGGAAGTGCCGGTCGTGGTGCGGGAAATGTCCGAGCAACAGGCATCGGCGGTGGCGCTGATCGAAAACCTGCAACGTGAGGACTTAAATCCGATGGAAGAAGCGCTCGGTTTTAAGTCGCTGATGGAGACCTACGGCTTGACGCAGGAAGAGACCGCCGCGGCGGTCAACAAATCCCGTCCGGCCGTGACCAACGCGCTTCGTCTGCTCAATCTTCCGCAGGCGATCACCGAGATGGTGACCACCGGAAAACTGTCGGCCGGTCACGCCCGTGCGATCCTGTCCTTCGATACCGAAGCGGAGATGATCGCCGCCGCCAATCAGACGGTGGACAAGCAACTGTCGGTGCGTGAAGTGGAACGGATGGCCAAGGCCTCCCACGCCCCTGCCGCACAGCAGACCAAAAAGACCCCCATCGTCAGTTACTATAAGGAAGTGGAACTGGCCCTAAACGAGGCGATGGACCGTCGAGTCAAAGTCATTCCGGGCAAGACCGGCGGTGTACTGCAAATTGAATTTTATTCGCAAGACGATCTGCGCGATCTGGCCAACGCCATCGCCGGTGAGAAATAAGAAAGAAGGCAACGACCAATGTTAGATATCAAACTCATCCGCAGCAATCCCGATTACGTCAAGGCCTGCTGCAAGAAGCGCGAAAAGGATATGGACGCGGTCATCGACGAGATCCTCGATCTGGATGAACAGCGTCGTGCCGCCACCGCCAAGGTGGATGCGATGAAGGCAGAGCAGAACGCCGCCTCGCGCGAGATTCCGAAGATCAAAAAAGAGGGCGGCGACGTCTCGGCCATTATGGCCAAGATGAAGGAACTGTCCGCTACCGTGAAGGAAGAGGACGCCAAACTGGGCGAGATCGAGACCCGCCAGCGTGATCTGATGCTGTCGTTGCCCAACCTGCCGTACGATGACGTGGTCGCCGGCGGCAAGGAAAACAACGCCATCATCCACGTGTGGGGCGAGAAACCGACCTTCGATTTCACCCCGAAAGATCACGTGGAACTGTGCGAGTCGCTCGGTATGATCGACTATAAGCGCGGTGCGAAATTGGGTGGCAACGGCGCGTGGGTTTACCGCGGTATGGGCGCCCGTATGGAGTGGGCGTTGCTCAACTTCTTCATTTCCGAGCATCTGGCCGATGACTACGAATTCCTGTTGCCGCCGCATATGCTGGGCGAGTCCTGCGGTCTGACCGCCGGTCAGTTCCCGAAATTCGCCGATGAAGTGTACAAGATCGGCAACCCGACCGGCGAGCCGAAGTTCCTGCTTCCGACCGCCGAGACGGCGCTGGTCAACCTGCACCGCGACGAAGTGCTGACGCTGGAAGAACTGCCGCGCAAATACTGCGCTTATACCCCCTGCTACCGCCGCGAAGCGGGCAGTTATCGCTCGGAGGAGCGCGGTATGATCCGCGGTCACCAGTTCGATAAGGTGGAAATGGTGCAGTATACCACCGCCGAAGGCAGTGCCGAAGCGTTTGAAGAAATGGTCGGTAAGGCGGAGCGTTTGGTGCAGAAACTCGGCTTGCATTATCAACTGTCCAAGTTGGCGGCCGGCGACTGCTCGTATTCGATGGCCCGCACCAACGACATTGAGGTGTGGATCCCGTCGATGGGCATCTACAAAGAGGTCTCCTCGGCGTCCAACGCCCGCGATTATCAGGCCCGCCGCGGCAACATCAAGTACCGCGATGCGGAGGGAAAACTGCAGTTTGCGCATACCCTCAACGCTTCCGGTCTGGCGACCAGCCGCATTATGCCGGCCATCGTCGAGCAGTATCAAAACGCCGACGGCTCGGTGACCGTGCCGGAGGTTCTCCGTCCGTTTATGGGCGGTATCGAAGTGATCAAACCGCAGAAATAAGACAGTCAAAAAGGCGTGCAACAGCACGCCTTTTTGTATGGAGGAGATCCGATGTTCAAAAACCCGTACGTATGGCATACCCATATCACCACTTACGATGCCGGCCCCGACCGCACCTTGCGTCTGTCCTCGCAACTGAAATTACAGCAGGAAGTGGGAGAGATGCAACTGGCAGAAAGAGGGGCAGGTTTTTGTCAATTATTGGAGGCGGGTATCGCCTTTGTGCTGACCCGCACGCAATCGCTCATCCTTCGCTCGCCGACTTTGGGGGAGAAGATCGCCATCCGCACATGGCCGCGCGGTACGCAGGGCGCGCAGTTTTTCCGTTGCTATGAATTTCGCTCGGAGGAGACAGACGAACTGCTGATCAGCAGTGTGTCGGCGTTTGCACTGGTAGATACGACCGAGCACCGTCCGCTTCGCCCACGCGTATTTTACGAAAAATTCCCCTCCGTTTTGGTCGATCTTGAGGATACCACCCTCTGTCCCGACCCGAAGAAATGGTCTCCCGCCGCCGAGCCGATGGCGGTTGCCGAATCGGTGGTGACCCACTCGGTGACCGATTGGAACCACCACCTAAACAACACGGTCTATGCCGACCTGCTGACCGATTTTATGCCCGATCAGGCATTCGGCAAACGCTTTCTCTCGTTTGCTATCGAGTATCTGCGCGAAGCGTTGCCGGACGATCGGTTGCAACTTTTTGCGGCGGAATACCCCGTCGAGAACGGCACCGAAACGGTGCTGACCGGTTCGCACCAACGCGGTGAATGCTTCCGCGCCAAGGCCGTCTGGCTCCCTACGGAATAACCAAAACCTCCCCCTGAAAATCAGGGGGAGGTTTTTATTTGGAAATTATTTATCCGCTTTGGTGAATTCGTACACCGCACCGTAAGGACGGCCTTCGAAAGGACGGATCTGCACGCCGGTAACGTCCTCGCCGGTGGCAAACCACCGTGTACCGTACCACAGCGGCACGGCGGGGCAGAGGGAATGCAGTTGCTGTTCACAGGCCAATAGTTTGCCGACCGTATCCGCTTCGGCGATCTGTTGTCGCAAAGCCGCATTTTGCAGACGGGTGATATTGTCGCTACCGTCCGAGAGATACGCCGCCAACGCTTGCTTGGCATCCCCCGAAGCGCCCACCGCCTCGCCAATGGCGATCTGGTAGTTGCCTACCGCCAGATGGGCGGTGAGTTCGGCTTCGGAAAGCGGCTGTAACGAGAAATACAGATCGGCGTTTTTCTGCCAAGATTGCACGATCAACCGCGCCAACTGCAGTTCGTCGGGGCGGTCGGAGCACAGCACGGTGAGGGTCGGCAAGCCCGCTTTTTTCAGCGTATCGGCCGCCGCTTGCCGGTTGCCGATCACCGCATCGGCGGCGGTGCCGGCGGGGTACGCCTTTCCGCCGACTGTGGCGGCGGGCGGGACAAAGTCTGTTCCGACGGCGCTGTGTCCCATTGCTTCTGCCTGCTGTCGTACCAGTTCCCATTCCACCGTATCGCGCAGTGCCACGCGGACGGTCGGGTCGGTCAACCCCGTTACCGACGTGTTGAACCACAGACCGAACACGCTGTCACAGACCGAGAAAAGCGGCAGTTTGCCGTTCGCTTTCGCCGCTTGCTCGGCGGTCAATTCGCAGGCATCCAGTTCGCCTTCCTGTAATGCTTTGACCCTGTCTTTGACCTCGCCGATGACGTACCGCACCGCATCGGGACGGATGCCCTCGGCCGCATAATAACCGTCATTTCGGCGCATAATCAAGTATTCCCCGTGTTCCCACGCGGTTACGCGGAACGGACCGTTGCAAAGAACGTGTTCCATCTCCATACCGTACCGCCCCTGCGTCTGCAGGAAAAACGCCTCGTTGCAGGGGAAAAAGGCGGTGTCCGCCACCACCGTGGCAAAATCGGCATCGGCGGTATGCAGTTCCACGACCAGCCGTCTATCCCCATCCGCCTCCACCCGCTTGACGTTATCAAAGCGGTTTTTGAGCGGCGAGCCGATGGCGGCATCCACCGCCCGTTGCCAGCCGTAAACGAAATCGGCGGCGGTCACCGGTTGTCCGTTTGACCAGTTGGTCTGCCGCAACGTGAAGGTCCATACCGTACCGCCTACCTGCCAACTTTCCGCCATGGCCGCTACCGGTTGTCCGTTCTCATCCAAACGGGTCAACCCTTCCATCAGCGACCGTAACACGGTTACCGAGGCGGTATCCTGCGCCATCTGCGGGTCGAGTTGCTGTGGCTCGCCTTCAAGCGGAAAGCGGAAGGCATCGCCGTATTTGTTGGTGGTGGAACAACCGACGCACAGCAGGATCGCCAAAGCGGCGACCAGCGCCAATAACTTGTATTTCACGGCAAGCCCTCCCTTCTAAAACGGCTTTACTTTATATACCTATTATATATGGGAGTTTGCTATTCTGTCAAGTCACCCAATTTCAGCGGGTTGCACAAAAATTCACCACCCCCTCAAAACCGCGACCTTTGACCGCCAAGAGGCGCTTTGCGGCAGATTTTCCCCTCGATACCGCGGAAAACGCCCGCTTGACGAGGTGGAAAACCCAACCAAAACTCTTGTTTATCCTGCACAAAACCCTTCATCGACCATCGGTTGACATCCTGCCGAGCGGTGAGTATAATGCAACCACGTAACGAAAGGAATACGATCGCTATGAACCGTTTATTTTGGAAAGAGTTTGCGGGAATGCTATGCGGCAAGCGGATGCTGTCGTCGCTGGTGGCTGTTCTGCTGCTGTGCGGTGTCACGCTCGGCTCTGCCGGTATAGCCAAACTGAAGGATACCCGTCAGATGGGGGTCGCCTCTACCGATACCGGTGAATCGGAACAGACCGCCACCACCACCGCCGCCAAAAGCGAGACCTACCGCGTCGCTGTGACGGCGGACGGCCAGACCGCCTCGGTGATCGTGGCGGGTGGCACCGTTGCCGAAGCGGTCGCTAAAGCGGGGATCACCTTAGGAGAATGGGATGAACTGTCGGTGGATGCTCAGTCGGTGGTTGCCGCCGACCTCGCCGTGACGGTTACCCGCGTGAAATTGGAATTTTATACCGAGAAGGAACTCGTCCCGTATCCCACCACGATCGAGCGGGATAAGAATATGGATTCCGGCACCGAAAAGGTGGCGCAAAAAGGCAAGAACGGCCAAAAGGAGATCACCTATTGCAAGCGGTATGAAAACGGCGAACTGGTCTCCACTGAGGTCAGCCGCGAGGAGATCACCCTGCAACCGCTGACGCAGGTCCTCATTAAAGGCACCAAACCGGTGGTCAGCCGCATCATCGAGGTGGGCGGTATCACGCTGGAACTGGATGCCAAGGGTCAGCCCATCAACTATAAAGAGATGCACACCGGCTCGGCCACCGCCTACACGGCACCGGCGGGGGCAGGGACTTCCATCGGTATGAAGGCGCAAGAGGGTGTGGTGGCGGTCGATCCCGACCTCATCCCATACCGCAGTAAACTGTATATCGTCTCGCCGGACGGCAAATTTGTCTACGGATACGCCGTGGCGGGGGATACCGGCGGTGCGGCGATGCGCGGTGATATCGTGGTGGACGTGTTTTACGATACCTACGAAGAATGCGCGATGTTCGGCCGCCGCAATATGAACGTGTATATCATCGGATAAAGAAAAGACCTTGTCGAAGGACAAGGCCTTTTCTTTTATCCAAATACGTAACCGTACAGGCTGAAATATTGCAACGTCGCGCCGAGCAGGACGAACAGATGCCAGACCGCGTGGGTATACGGAACGGTTTTCAACCGATAAAACATAATACCCACGGTGTAGGCAACGCCCCCCGCTACCAACAGCCATACCCCGCCGGTCGGCAAGACGGACAGCAACGGGACGATCGCGCCGATGATGCACCATCCGCCGCCCCTACATAGCCGAGGCTTGTCTTACTAAAAAAGAGGCACCGTCCTTATGGAGGGTGCCTCTTAGTGGTTGCTTTTATCTGGCGTTATATTCTTTGACGGCGCGTTCCGCTTCGCGTTTTTGGTCGCGGCGGGCGGCGTCCTCGCGCTTGTCGTACAGTTTCTTACCGCGGCAGAGTCCCACCGACACCTTCACGCGGGAGCCCTTAAAATACAAGGACAGCGGAATGAGGGTCAGTCCCTGCTGTTTCAGCAAGCCGTACAGCCGCATAATTTCCCGCTTGTGCGCGAGCAATCGCCGCACGCGGAGAGGATCGCGGTTGAAGATGTTCCCCTGTTCGTAGGGGCTGATGTGCATGCCGTTGACGAACAGTTCGCCCCCGACGATGGAACACCACGCATCTTTTAGGTTGACCCCGCCTTTGCGGAGGGCTTTGACCTCGGTACCGACCAGTTCGATGCCGACTTCCAGCCGTTCTTCAATAAAGTATTCGTGGAACGCCTTGCGGTTTTCCGCGATGGTCTTGAAATTTTCTTTTGAAGCCGCCAAATCCGGCACCTCCTTCCGTCGGGGGTTACATTTGGCTACGTCCCTCGATGGAATGGCGAAGGGTCACTTCGTCGGCGTATTCCAGATCGGCGCCAACCGGCAGACCGTAGGCCAGCCGCGTCACGCGGATTCCGAAGGGAGCCAGCAATTTGGAGAGGTACATGGCGGTGGTCTCCCCTTCAACGGTGGAGTTGTTCGCCATAATGACCTCGGTGATATCGTTTTCGGTCACGCGGTGGAGCAGTTCTTTGATGCGCAACTTTTCCGGTGTGACACCGTCCATCGGTGACAGATTGCCGTGCAATACGTGGTACAGTCCGCGGTACTCCCGCGTCCGTTCGATCGCCAGCACGTCCCGCGGATCACCGACCACGCAGATGGTGGATCGGTCACGGGTGGGATCACTGCAGATGGGGCATTCCTCCGACTCGGTCAGATTGCAACAATGGGTGCATTCGTGGATGCGACTGCGGGCATCGGTAATGGTCTCTGCCAATCCCGCCACCTTTTCGGTGGGCATGGATAGGATATGAAACGCGATGCGTTGTGCGGATTTCGGTCCCAGACCGGGGAGTTGTTCCAGTTGTTCAATGAGTTTGGCGAGCGGTGCCGCTAACGAAGCCATGGCGTTTCACCTCCTTATTGTACGCGGTTTTTGTTTAGCGCAACCCCGGCAGATTCATCCCGCCGGTGATAGCCCCCATCTCGGTCTCCGAGGTGGTGATCGCCTGACGGATCGCCTCGTTGACCGCGGCGGTGACCAGATCGCTCAGCATATCCACGTCATCGGGGTCGACCACGTCTTTGGAAATAGTCAGCGACTGCACGGTGTGTTTGCCGTCCACCACCGCCGTCACGGCGCCACCGCCGACGGTTGCGGTATAGGTACGGTTATCCAGATCTTCCTGCAGTGCCGCCATCTGTTCTTGCATCTTCTGCGCCTGACGGAGCATGTTCTGCATATTGCCGGGGCCACCGCCCATATTTTGGGGAAGTCTTGCTTTCATCGTTTGTTACCTCACTTTAGTTATAATCGACCGGCAGGCCCATTTCTTGGCTGCGGCGTAAGAAATCCGAGAGCGGCCCTTCCGCTTGGATGGGATCCGGCGCTTTCTCGGCCGGTGCCGTCGGCGCTTTCAGTCCCAATCGGTAAGACCGACCGGTCACACTGCGAATGGCGGACAACAGACGGCTGGCGTTGTTGTCTTCCTGCATCATATCCTTGACGAAGGGGTTGTCGGTGGTGACCAACACGCGGTCGCCGCTGATCATCGCCGACGAACCGGATAACAACCCGTACAACGCCTGACTGTGCGCCGACAGCGTCTCCAACACCTCACTCCATTGGAGGAACGGGGTGGGACCTTCGCTCACCGCAGGGGCTTCCTCGGCGGGTGTTTCTGCCGGCGTCGGTGCCGCTTCTTCGGCCGCCGGCGTTGCTTCCGGTTTGGCGGGTGCTTCTTCGGTGGGCGCTTCCGTCGCTTTGGGGGCTAAAGCGCAACCGCCGCGCACAGCGTCTTCCAGCGCCTTGATCCGGCGGGTCAACGCGCTGATATCCATATCCAGTTCGGGCGAGCACAATTTGATGACCGCCATCTCCATCTCCACGCGGCGATCGGCGCCGGTGTGCATCCGTTCTTTCGCCCGTTGCAACACGTCGATCGCGTGCAGGATGGCCGACAGACTGAGGTTATCGGCTTCGGCCTTGATCTTGGCCAGTTCCGCCGCCGGCAATACCAGCAACAGAGCGGGATCTTTGGCGGTCTTGCAGATCATCAACTGCCGGAAGAAATCCGCCAGTTCGGTGCATAGCCGCTCCATATCCTTGGAGGATTCGTGCAGGGTTGCTACCAGCGACAGCGCGTCGCCGGTATCGTTATTCCGCATACAGCCGAGCAGGCGGAACATATGCTCCGTACCCGCCAGACCGACCGCGGCGGTCACGATATCCACCGTGACGTTGTTACTGCGGGAGACGCATTGATCCAACAGCGACAGCGCATCGCGCATACCGCCGTCCGCCAACCGCGCCAGCAACAAGGCGGCTTCGGGGTCGATGGTGAAACCTTCCTGCACGGCCACGTGCTGTAACCGTGCGGCGATCTCCTCGGACGGGATACGCCCGAAATCGAACCGCTGACAACGGGACAAAATGGTAGCAGGCACCTTGTGTGCTTCGGTCGTTGCCAACACAAAGATCACGTGCGCCGGCGGCTCTTCTAACGTCTTGAGCAGGGCGTTGAACGCCTCGTTGGTCAATTCGTGGACCTCGTCGATAATGTACACGCGGTATTTGCCGACGCTGGGCAGATACGCGGATTCCTCAATGACGCCGCGGATATCGTTGATACCGCGGTTGGAGGCCGCGTCCATCTCGGTGATATCCAGCAGACTGCCTTCCTCGGCCGCACGGCAGTTGGCGCACACGCCGCAGGGATTGCCGTCGACCGGTTCTAAGCAGTTGACCGCCTTGGCCAATATCTTGGCGCAGGAGGTCTTACCGGTGCCCCGAGAACCGATGAACAGATAGGCGTGTGCCAACCGTCCGGTCCGCAATTCGTTTTGCAACGCGGTGGTCACGGTCGGCTGACCGACCACCTCCGCAAAGGTTTTCGGACGCCACTTACGGTATAATACCTGATACAAGGGAAGACCCCCTTTCGAAAAAATAGCCGTGTATTCCGGCATACGGGTGAACAGGCGACCCGCGGCACGCGAATGAGACCGCTTAATGCTGCTCGGTTCCCCGCCTGACATGGTTCACGGCGATTCGCCGCACGGGACCCATCCACCCGTATGCCGCAACACACGGCTTACCGATTTATTATAACCGATTTACTTGATAATTGCAAGTGGTAATCGTTAAAATATAAGGTATATTTATTTTATATCAGGATACGCTAACACCAAGCGAAAGGAGTGGAATGCAAAATGAGTGCGAAAGCGAACTATTGCAAAGGGATGTTGCTGGGGGTGGCGGCCGGAATGGTCGGCGGTGCGCTGGCCTGCCATTGGTGTCATCGGCATAAGCGGATCATCCGCCGTCAGGTCAACCTGACCGCCCGTAAGGTGGGGCATCTCATCGAAAACGTCAACGATATGCTGTAAACAGAACGAAAAACGGCTGTGTCAACCGACACAGCCGTTTTTGCAATGGACAGTAATTAGGCGCGCTCCTCGATGAAGGTGACCAGATCGCCGATGGTGGTGATCTTTTCGATATCCTCATCCTGCACTTCGATGTGGAATTCTTCCTCGATCGACATGATCAGATCGACCACGTCCATCGAATCGGCACCCAGATCGTCGTGGATGCGGGTCTCTTCGGTCAACGCGGTGGTGTCACCAAACTGTTCGACCAGGATCGCTTTCACTTTTTCAAAAACCATGAATCTTCCATCCTTCCAACGCTCCCGCCGAAAAATCCGTATAGACAGACGGCGGAATTTGTGATATAGTAGATGACAGTTACACTGTACAGATAAATAGTATGCAGTTTTCGCTGGTTTGTCAAGCGATTTTTGAAAATTTTTGAAAATTCCTATTTGCAAAGGTTTGGAAAAGAGTGAGCAGTTATGCAAAAGAAAACCGTATTGATCGTTGGTCTGGGGCTTATCGGCGGCAGTTTGGCGCTGGCGCTGACCCGTTCGGAGCGGTATACCGTCATCGGTACTTCCCGCCGTCTGGAGACGGTGGAGCAGGCTCTGGATATCGGTGCGATCGCCCGTCCCGCTGACCCGCAAAACTGGAGTGAGGCGGATATCGTGGTACTGTGCGTGTCCCCGTCGGCGACCGTGTCGCTACTCCGCCAACACGTACCCGAACTGCGTTCCGGCACGGTAGTCACCGATGTCTGCGGCGTCAAGGGCGCGCTGGTGGCGGAATGTGAGTCGCTTTGCGTGCCGCACGGCGTCGCCTTTGTCGGCGCTCATCCGATGGCGGGCAAGGAGCAAAACGGATTGGCTCACGCGGACGCCACGCTCTTCCGCGCCTGCAGTTACATTCTGACCCCGACCGCCGCCACCCCGCCGGAAGCGGTGGAGACGATCCGTCAACTGGCGCTGGACGTCGGCGCCGCCCGCGTGACCGTCACCAGTCCCGAAAATCACGACCGGATGATCGCCTACACCAGCCAGATCCCGCACGTGTTGGCGGGCGCGTACGTGTCCTCACCGCGTTGTGCCGACCACGTCGGCTACGCCGCCGGCAGTTACCGCGACGTCTCCCGTGTAGCGACCATCGACGAAGCGTTGTGGTCGGAACTGTTTTTGCTTAACCGTGAAGCCTTGGGTGCGGAACTGGATGAACTGATAACCAATCTGCAGATCTATCGCCGTGCGTTGGCCGAACAGGACCGCCCGTCGCTGTCTGAGCAGATCCGCAAGGGACGCGAACACAAACAGCGTTTCGGCTGATATACTATATAAGGTAAAAGAGGAGACCCCATGAGAGAACCTTTTTTCTGTTCGGCGGAGCGGTGTTACCGCGATCCGTTCGGACCAATTGCCCTCGGTGAGGAAGTGCGACTGCGCGTCCGTACTCCGCGCCATTGGGGGGTCAGCCGCGTTACGTTGCAGGTCAGCGGTGACGACATCTACGAGCAGACGGTCGACCTGATCTGGCGGGAGATGGACGGCGACACCCATGAATGGTGGGAATGCGGCTTCCGTCCCGAAAAGATCGGCTTGTATTTTTACCATTTTATGATGCAGACGGCGGAGGGGCCTTGCCGGTTATCCCGCAGTCGCGGCGGATGGGCGGTGCCCACCGATCATTTGGCGCTGTTTGAAAACTGGCAGTTGACCGTCTACAAGCCGTCCTTTGTGACCCCCGATTGGCTTGCCGGCGGCGTGATGTACCAGATCTTCCCCGACCGCTTTGCCAAGGCGGAGACGGCGTTGCCGCCCGTACCGGCCGACCGCAAACGTCACCAAAACTGGGAGGAGACGCCCGATTGGCGTCCCGATGCCCTCGGCAAGATCCGCAACAACGATTTTTTCGGCGGTAATCTGGCGGGCATCACCGCTCATCTGGATGACCTCGCCGATCTCGGCGTCACCTGTCTGTACCTCAATCCGATCTTTGAATCCCATTCCAACCACCGCTACGATACCGCCGACTACGAAACGGTCGATCCGTTGCTCGGGGACGAGCAGGCGCTGTCGACCCTGTGTGCGGAGGCGAAGAAACGCGGTATCCGCGTTTTGTTGGACGGCGTGTTTTCGCATACCGGCTCGGACAGCCGCTATTTTAATAAAAACCGCCGCTACGAGACGGTCGGCGCGTACCAATCGCCCGCTTCGCCTTATGCAAGTTGGTATCACTTCCGCCGCTGGCCGGAAGATTACGGCGGTTGGTGGGGGTTCGATACTCTGCCGGAGGTCAACGAGACCGCCCCGTCGTATATGGACTATATCAACGGCGAAAACGGCATCGTCCGCCGCTGGTTGCGCGCGGGCGCATCCGGCTGGCGCTTGGACGTTGCCGACGAACTGCCGGATGAGTTCCTTGATGCGCTTCGCCGAGCCGCCAAGACCGAAGATCCGGAAGCACTGGTGCTCGGCGAGGTCTGGGAGGACGCCAGTAACAAGTTCAGTTACGGCCACCGCCGCCGCTATCTGCTCGGTGACCAGTTGGACAGCGTGATGAATTATCCCTTCCGCAACGCCGTGTTGGATTTCCTGCGTGGCGGACACTCGGAAGACTTTCACGACCGTGTCCTGCGTATTGCGGAAAACTATCCGCCGCAGGTACTGCGGTTGCTGATGAATCACATCGGTACCCACGACACCGAACGCGCCCTCACGATGCTTGCCGGCGAACCGGTCGGCGGCCGCGGCCGCGGCTGGCAATCGGAACAGCGCCTGTCGCCGTCCGCCCGTGAGCGGGGACTCCGTTTGTTGCGCTTGGCGGCCACGTTGCAGTATTGCCTCCCCGGCGTACCGTGCGTGTATTACGGCGATGAAGCGGGTATGGAAGGCTACCGCGATCCCTTCAACCGCGCCACCTATCCGTGGGGCAGAGAAGATACCGCCTTAAAGGATTGGTATCGTGCCCTCGGTCGGCTTCGCCGCGAGTCATCGGCGCTGACCGACGGATCCTACCTGCCGTGGAAGATGGATGCCGCGCTGGTGATGTTTGAACGTCGCGGCGAGAAAGAGCACCTGCTTTGCGCGGTCAACCGCGGTGGGTGTGAACAGCGGATACCGTTACCGTACAACTGGCACGGTGCGGCGTTGGCGCTTGGTAACTCCACGCTGGAAGGCACCACGCTGGTGTTGCCGCCGTTGTCGGCGGCGGTGCTTCGCCAGCCGCAAAAATAAGCTATCATTTTGCACAAAAACCTCTCCCGTTCGCCATGCTTTTTGATGGAACGGGAGATGTTTTTAAAAACGCAAGATTTTTCAAAAAAATCTCAAAAAAACGCTTGACAACGGCGTTTCAGTGTGGTATGATAGCAAAGCTGCCGAAAAACAGGGCGGCGATGGGACCTTGAAAATTAAACAATGAAAGACAGGAATAAACACACTATACCCGTTAATTTACGTTTAGTGGTGTACGAAACATCATCGTGTCATCTGCGAGGATGACAGCACGCGAAAAGCGTAAGTAAGAAGAGCTCGACAAAGACTCTGATCTTGATGTTTAAGCCTTATGGCTTGGATATACAATGAGTTAGAGAG
>JAFQQM010000070.1 GCA_017410585.1 Clostridia bacterium | reverse complement strand
CGCCGCAGCGTATTTCATAGCGTCAGCTATTTCATAACGCGAAGCGTTATTTCACAAATCCCGCAAGGGATTTATTTCATTGAAAAGAACCCACACTTGTCGTAGACAAATGTGGGTTCTTTTCTGGTCGGAGTGACGGGACTTGAACCCATGGCCTCTTGGTCCCGAACCAAGCGCTCTACCAAACTGAGCTACACCCCGAAAACACGCTATTAAATTTCAACAGCGTTGCTATTATACACGAATCGTTTTGGTTTGTCAACGGTTTTTTCGCTTTTTTCGGAAATTATTTCGCATTCTCCCGCAAGTAGTTTTCCAGTACACGGGCGGCGACCCCGACCATATCCCCGCAGGGACGGCGGGTATAGTAAGAAGCCGTTCGCGCCGACGGCGTGGGAGAAGTATCCTTCCCCTCCGCGCCGAGTAGTTCGCGGCAAACGATGGTATCACAGCCGATTTCCGCTTTGAACGCGGCCGCCAACGCCTGAATGCGGGCGTAATGTGCCGCTTTCTCGGTCGATGCCTGCGGGTCATCGTAGCCCATCAGAAAACCGCAGACCAAAAACATCCCCGATACCGCACCGCAAACTTCACGCAGACGACCCATACCGCCGCCAAACGAAGACGCCGCTTTTGCCAACTGTGCCGGCGGCAGACCGATCTCCTCCGCAAACGCCAGCACCACCGCTTGACTGCAATTATACCCTTCCGCAAAATAGGCTCTCGCCATTTCCTCACGTGTCATATTCCTTCTCCTTACCAACCGATATTTCCCATATACTCCCCCTCAAATTCGGGGAGATCTGCCAGTTGCATCACGTCGACCGACTCGGCGATCGCAATCGCTTTATTAAGCAACGGCGGGCGCGTAACGACCGCCGCCGCACCGTTTAGTGCGGCGTTGCCGACCGCCGATGCCGACGCTGTTTCCGGCAACAGACCGATCCCCTTGGCGGCGGTCACGTTCAACTGTGCGCCAAAGCCGCCAGCCAAGCGAAGTTGCACCTGCGAGGGGTCGACGTTTGCCTGCCGCAACAGCAGATCCGCCGCCGTGCGGATGGCCGCCACCGCCAACTGCAGTTGGCGGATATCGCTTTGGATCAGCGTGACACCTTCGGCCAGCACAACGCCGTCGGCATAACGATCGTGCAGGGTGCCGTCCCGCTCGATCATACCGACCTTTCGGAGTTCATACAGTGCTTCCACCGCGCCGGAGCCGCACAGACCGACCGCCGTTTGACCGCCGATGGTGCGGCATCGCGGGGTGTAACCGCGCATCTGTACCGAACAGATGGCACCGTAGATGCTACCGACGCCGCAAGACAGACCACCGCCTTCAAAGGCAGGGCCGGCCGCCGCCGACGTTCCCCAATACCGTTTACCGTCGAACAGCAACAGTTCACCGTTCGTGCCGAGGTCGACCAACAACCAAGGGGACGCATCCACCGTCAGCGCACCGGCGATCACGTCACCGCCGATAAAGGCCGACGCCGCCGGTAGGATCATCACGTTGCAGGAAAGGGTGGTGTTTCCGAAAATTTGGGGGTAGGTTTTGGTTTCCGGCGCCAGCACGGTCGGCGTGAACGGTGCCACCCCGAGGCGGGACGTATCGCACCCGAGAAGCAGGTGTATCATCGTGGTGTTGGCGGCAACCGCCATCCGCGTGACGTGGTCGGGTGACACGCCGCTTTCGGTCAGCAATCGCCGTATCAGCCGATCGGTATCCTGTTGCAGGGAGAGACGCAGGTCGGCGGCGTTGCCGCTGTTAGCGGCGGCAATACGGGACAACACGTCTGCCCCATAGCGGCGGCCGCTGTTGAGCGCTGAGACCGCGGCGGTCAGCGCGCCGTCGCTCAAATCGACCAAGGCGGCGGTCAACGTGGTGGTACCGATATCCAGCGCCACGCCGTAAGCGGTCGCCCGACGGTCGGTCACGATCGGGTTGGGAATGTAGTAGGACAGTTGCACCTCTCTCCCCTCCTTTCTCTGATTGTGTTGTATACTATGTCAAAATTAACCTTTGGCTCCCTCTGATGAGGGAGCTGTCAGCGAAGCTGACTGAGGGAGAGATTTTTTAACATACAAATCTATATACTCACATACTCCGCTAAAATTACGGTCAATATCTAAATTACAAATCCTTAACACTGTCAAATCCATACTTCTTAATTCTTCGGTACGAATACTATCTTTTCCCGTTTGCTCAGAGGTATAATGTCCGCCACCATCAAGTTCAACAATGAGTCTTGCTTTGGCACAATAGAAATCTGCTATGTAATTCCCAATGGCCTTTTGTCGTTGAAACCTTATGGGATAATTCCTTAAAAACTCGTACCAAAGTTTTCTTTCCCAAGGAGTCATATTTTTTCTTAAGATTTTTGCAAGAGGGATATTCGATTTATTATATTCTTTCACAATTCTCTCCCTCCGTCTTTTTGCTTCGCAAAAATCCACCTCCCTCGTCAGAGGGAGGCTTGGTTATCCGCAAGCATCGTAACTTGCAGCAGTCACTCCCGCAAGGCGAAAATTCCGCATAACACCCAACTTTTTCTTTCACTCAATATAACATTTTTTATTGCATTTTTCAAGTTATATATTTTGTTCCTTTTGCACCCCCCCCCAGCGGCGGCAAAATTGCAAGTGACAAAAACGCCTTGGGGAATACCCAAGGCGTTTTCCTTATCCGATGGTTATGGTGATATCGCCGGTATCGGTGGAGATCTCGCACCGTCCGCCGGCGGTCGTATGCGGTACGTCTACCCGACCGGTATCGGTTTCGGTAATAAACACCTTATCGGTCAGCAGGCTACCGGTGACGTCGCCGGTATCGGTCTCCACTTCGATGGACGCCGCATCCGAGCGGTCAAATTTGACGCGGCCGGTACTGCGCTCAATATCGAATTTTCCCGTGGCGACCACCTGCGTCAGCGTGATACTGCCGGTATCTCCCTCGCTTGAGAGATGGCGGCAGGTCAAGGCGGTCAGTTCGGTCTTACCGGTGGATACCTCGATATGGACGTCCTCGGTACAGGTCACCTGCTCCACCGTCACCTTACCGGTCGAAACCGACAGATCCAATTTACCGACGGCCGTGTCCTTGACACGGATATCGCCGGTGCTGGTCTCGATCTTCGCCGTCCCCGCCACCGTGGCAGACAGTGTCACGCGACCGGTCGACAGCGAAAGGTCGACCCGCTCAAAGGTAAACGCTTTCGGCAGATCGACGTTGCCGGTGTCCTCATTCACCGTTAAGGTGGCATAAGCGGTCTTCGGCAGATAGACCGTTACCTGAGGCGTTTGCCAATGAATGCCGATGTAGTCATACCATTTCTTGTTGCGTTCCACGCGGACAGAGAGGGTATCCCCCTCCACCGAAACGGTGTGCTTGGCCTTGCTGTCCTCGATGCATTCTACCTTGCATCGGCCGTCCTCTGCCGGCACAAAGCGAATATCCGCCGTGTCGGTATCCATCGAAATATGCGAAAAATCCGTGGTGACCTCGTGGATATTCGTCTCGAAGTCCGCGGTATCCAGCCGGCGGAAATCCCAATGATTTCCCGCCATCACCGCAACGCCCAGCACCGCACCGGCCAGTATCAGCACCGTTGCGACAATAACAGCAATCTTCATTGGATCTCCTCCTTTTTCAGTAACGCATTTTTCATCCCAAGCAGAATGCGCTTGGTCAGCCAGACGATGCCGGCGGTTGCCGCCTTACAGCCGATAAACAGCAAGATCGAAAGACCCGCCAGCACCAATCCGGCGGCGATAAGCGCCAACCCCGCCGGTGGGTTGACCGTAAGAGCAAGCACAATGCCGCCAAGCAGACCGCCGAACGCCCCACCGACGAAAGCACCGAACAACGACCATAATGCGACGATCAGCGACCACAGCACCGCGTACAGCGAGAAGATGACCGACACGGCGGCAATCACCAGCGACAGCCACAGAGGTGATCCCAATACCAGCAACACGATCTCCCAGCCTTTCAGCCGATGTTTCGGCTTGACCCGCTCGACCGCCAATTTGGCAAACGGCGTTTCTGCCAACACCTGCGCCACGATCTCTTCCACCGTACCGACCGCCGCCACCGCCTCTGCCTCCGACAGACCGTCTTCCGTCCGATCGTCGATCATTTCGGCATAAAACGCCAGCCGTTCCTCCACATCCTGCCGCGGCAAGCCGGACAGACCGGCACGCAGTTTATCTAAAAATTCCTGCTTATTCATCGGTATCCTCCTTCGTGACAAAGCGGTAGATGGAGACCATCTCCTGCCACTCCCCTTTAAATTCTTCGATGCGCCGCTTGCCGGCAGGGGTAATGCGATAATACTTCCGCAAGCGACCGCCGTGTTCAGCGGTGCGGACGGTAAGCATCGCCGCCGTCTCCAGACGCTTTAAGATCGTATATAAGGTCGATTCGGACAGTTGGATGTACGGTTTCATATCCTTGATGATCTTATAACCGTAAGAATCCTCGTCCTTGATGGCCGCCAACACGCAGACGTCCAACAGACCGCGCTTCAACTGTATATCCATACGATACCTCCCTTTACGTAATACATCGTAACACGAAGTATGCGATTTGTCAAGAGATAAGAAAAAAAATAACCCCATCGCTCAAGCGACGGGGTTATTTCTTTTCAAATTCTTTTCCGGTAATCAGATAATTGATAGAGACGTTAAAATAGTCCGATAGCGCCACCAGCATCGCCAAAGACGGCTCCCGTTTTCCGTTCTCGTAATACGAGAGGGATTCACGGGAAATATGCAGGTCCATCGCCACTTTTTGTTGATTTAGATTTCGCTTTTTGCGAATTTCTTTTAAGCCGACCATACTATCACCCTTGCTTTTATTGTAACCGTATGTTACAATAAAAATGTAACAGTTTGTCACGCCGTAAAAGATCACGCTTATTATGGTGGAGCGTACCCATTCCCGCAATGGCGGTTGCCGGCCACCCATAAATGGGTTGTCAGTCTTTGCCGGCTCCCCTTGTCAGGGGAGCTGTCGGCGGCAGCCGACTGAGGGGTAGTTTTTTTCTCTCCCTCCGTCTTTTGGCTACGCCAAAATCCACCTCCCTCGTCAGAGGGAGGCGAGGACGGTTGCCGGTAATCGGCGAAAAACCGTTGGGGCGGCAACCTGCCACCCTAAAAAGCCTCCCTCGCCGAGAGGGAGGGGGACCGCCGTTAGGCGGTGGAGGGATAATCGCCCGTTGGGCGATCTGT
>JAFQQM010000069.1 GCA_017410585.1 Clostridia bacterium | reverse complement strand
GTGAAATCGTTCGCTTACGCTCACGGTGAAATAATTTACTCCGTAAATTGTGAAATTTGATGCTATCGCATCAAGTGAAATTAAATCCACCCACTCGCCGTCGAGGCGAATTTCACACGCCGCAGGCGTATTTCACATTGCGAAGCAATATTTCACCCACCCGCAAGGGTGGATTTAGTTGAAAAAAGCACTTGCTTTCGCAAGTGCTTTTTTCTGGTGGGGGAAGGTGGATTCGAACCACCGAAGGCGTTGCCAGCAGATTTACAGTCTGTCCCCTTTGGCCACTCGGGAATTCCCCCTTATTCACGCTGTCGCTTGACAGCAAAATGAATTTTACCACAACAAACCCGCCTTGTCAAGAGAATTTGCGAAAAAAGCAGAGAGAAAATTTTATTTCTCTTTTTCTTGCTCAAAACCGCATTTTTACCTTGCACTTGCTTTTTGATTCTGCTACAATAAAGCCAACAAATCCCTACGGGAGGAATGTGCAATGAAACGGTTTGATATCACCTTTTTCTTCGGTCCCACTCCGGAGTACGTCGTTAAGGACGAGGTCATCGCCGAGATGGCCGCCTCCGGCATCACGCTGGCGCAACTCAACCACGACACCGCCGTCAACAAAGCCGCCTTACCCATTATGGCCAAGTACGGCATCCGCGCCGACGTGGGCGATCCGCGTATCAGCAAGATCTATTGGGAAAACGACACGGCGGCGGCCGACGCCACCGTCAAGGAAGTGGTTGCCGACTACGCCGCTTTCGATAATATCGAAGGTTTCGATATCTGCGACGAGCCGCATTCCGAATGCTTTGAAACGTTGGCCGCCATCGTCGCGGCGTTTAAGAAATACGCCCCCGACAAAGAAACGGTCATCAATCTGTACCCCAACTACGCCTCTCCCGAACAGTTGCGCGACGTGGACTACGTCACCCACCTGCGTCGGTTTGCCGAAGTGGTCAAACCGC
Organism: Clostridia bacterium; assembly: GCA_017410585.1. Classification (GTDB taxonomy): domain Bacteria; phylum Bacillota; class Clostridia; order Oscillospirales; family Acutalibacteraceae; genus RGIG426. Next base: position 6,465 of record JAFQQM010000069.1, on the reverse strand, counting down.
ATTTCATCAGTTACGACCACTACCATTTCCTCGGCCGCGACAAGCAGGTTGCCGCCATTGACGACACCGTCGACGAGCGTGAGCGGATGATCCGCGAATCGGTCCTTTCGCTGGAAGACCGCGATATCTTCTTTGAAAATATGGAAGACGTCCGTCGCGTCGGTCTGGATCACGATCTTGAGCAGATGCTCATCGTGTTGCTCATCGAACACGGTCCCTACCGCAATCTCACCTATGCCGAGATCCTGTGGGAGGTCAATATGTGTCTGGCGTACGGTTTCCACCGCCTCTCCTATTTTACCTATTGGAACCCCGGTGAGGATCCGTTCTGGCGTTGGTCCAACGCGATGTGCAACGGCGACGGATCCAAGTGCCAGCACTGGTACGACGTGCAGGACATCAACGGCAAGATCCGCCCGATCGGCGAGGTTCTGTTCAACACCAAGTCGGCGGGGGTATTCCACGTCGGCACACCGGAAAAAGGCACCACCGCCTTTGCCGGTTTCGGCAAACTGCAGGCCGTATCCGGCGGCAACGCCGTGGTCGGTTGCTTTGAGGATGGCAGTTATTATATCGTCAACCGCGATTATCAGCAACCGGTCACCCTCACGCTGACAGTCGACGGCGATCTGACCGCCTTTGACGGCAGCACCTTCACCCCCTGCGGAACGGTCATCGACCTGCCGGCCGGCGGCGGCATTCTGTTGAAATAAAACCAAACGTCCCGATGCCAAACGCATCGGGACGTTTTTTCAAAGTTGTTTCAAAATGGCGGCACAGCCCTCGCTCACGTCACGGTAGGTGGCTTCAAAGTCGCCGGTGTACCACGGATCGGCAACGTCCTTGTTCTTCCCCGCCCACTCCATCAGCAAACTGACCTTACCGGCAGGATCACCGCCCAGCAGACGGTGCAGATTCCGGCGGTTGTTTTCGTCCATCAAAACGAGGTGGTCGTACGCGGCGTAATCCGCCGATGTCACCTGTCTGGCGGCGTGTCCGCGGGGGTCAATGCCGTGAGCGTTCAGTAACCGCGCCGCCGGCGGGTAGATGGGATTGCCGATCTCCTCACGGCTGGTTGCCGCCGAGTCCACCCGAAATTCACCGGCGCGACCGGCCTTTGCCGCCATCGCCCGAAACACCCGCTCCGCCATCGGCGAGCGGCAGATATTCCCGTGACAGATAAATAAAATTTTAGTCATACGGCTCTCCCCTCCGCGTTCATTGTAGCAAACCGACGGAAAAATTGCAAGACGAATGCGAAAAAAGCATTGTGCGATCGAACAACTTATGCTATAATGCTTTTCGAAAGGCGGTGGCCGATATGAGCGAACACGATCCGTTACAAGGTACGATATTTGATAAACAAGCGGCGGAGACGCCGACAAAAGAAGAAAAGAAACAACAGCGCCAAGCGCAACGCGAGTTACAGCGGGAACTGCGCCGCGAGGCCGCACCCGAAAATCGCAGTGGATTGATCATTCTGGGGGCGTTGGTCGGATTGGTGTTGCTGGTGTTGGTCATCGGCATCATCTATATGGCACTTAACCCACAGGATATGAAAGCCAAAGACGAGACCAAAGGCGAGTACATCGACAGCGCGATGCAAGCGGAACTCTCCACCGACGGTATCAAAGGGGCGGTCACACGGGTGTATTACACGCTGGAGGGCAGTCTGGCGGTGTTTCTCGATCTCGGCAACGGGATGACCGCCGATCAGCATCCGGTCTCCATTTATATCGAACTGGAAAACGAGGACGGCACCGTTTTAGGCGCCGGTCGATCGGATAACATCCCCGCCGATTTCAAGGTGAAATCGGGCGAACGTACCGCGTTTTTGCTGTACATTGCGCCGGAGCACGTGAAGGTGGCGGAGGATGACCTCGATCAGATCGGTTACGAGATCACCATCCAGAGCGAAGATGCCGCTTGACGCCTCACACGTCAAAGTGATATAATTGAGTTTATTCACGGCAATCAACCGAAAGGAAGAAGACAGATGGGTAAAGTAGGATTTATCGGATGCGGTAATATGGGCGGAGCGCTGGCGCGTGCCGCCGCCAAGAGCGACGCCGACTTGTGGTTGGCGGACGGTCTGGCCGAAAAAGCCGAAGAACTGGCCGCCGAACTCGGCGGTCACGCCGCCGACAACGAGGCGCTTGCCGCCGGTTGTGACTGGCTGTTTTTAGGGGTCAAGCCGCAGGTGATGCCGGCGGTGCTGGGCGCACTCGCGCCGGTACTGAACAAGCGGTTGGACCGTTTCGTGCTGGTGACCATGGCGGCCGGACTGTCGGTTGCCCGCATTCGCGAACTGTGCGGGGCGGACTATCCGGTCATCCGCATTATGCCCAACACCCCCGCCGCGGTCGGCAAAGGAATGATCTTGTACACCGCCGAGGGCGTGACCGACGAAGAAGAAGCGGAGTTTATCCGCTTTATGGACGGGGCAGGTCGCTTCGATCGCATCCCCGAAGCACTCATCGACGCCGGCAGTGCGGTCTCCGGTTGCGGTCCGGCGTTTGCCTGCCAGTTTATGGAAGCGCTCGCCGACGGCGGTGTGGCCTGCGGTCTGCCGCGAGATAAGGCGTTGCTGTATGCCGCCCAGATGCTCGCCGGTACTGCCGAACTGATGTTGCAGACCGGTCAGCACCCGGGGGTGCTGAAGGATGCCGTCTGCAGTCCGGGCGGCAGTACCATTCAAGGCGTCCGCCGGTTGGAGCAAGGCTCTTTCCGCGCCGATATCATCGATGCGGTGGTTGCCGCTTATGAAAGAACGAAGGAATTGGGAAAATGAAAATTGTCGTAAAAGTCGGCACCTCCACTCTCGCTCACGCAACGGGTCACTTGAACATCCGCCGCGTGGAGGATCTCTGCCGTGTATTGAGCGATCTGAAAAACGCCGGACACCAGATCATTTTGGTCTCCTCCGGTGCGATCGGAATGGGTGTCGGTAAGTTGGGACTTACCGAACGTCCCGCCGATATGCCGGGCAAGCAGGCCGCCGCCGCGGTCGGACAATGCGAATTGATGTACACCTACGACAAGTTGTTTAGCGAATACAATCACACCGTCGCGCAGATTCTGCTGACCGGTGAGGATATCGAAAACAGCGACCGCCGCCATAACGTGGAAAACACGCTGTTCCGTCTGTTGGAATTTGGCGCGTTGCCTATCATCAACGAAAACGACACGGTCGCTACCCACGAGATCGCGGTCGGTGACAACGATACGCTGGGTGCTATCGTAGCGGGTTGCGTGCAAGCCGACCTGTTGGTGCTGTTGACCGACATCGACGGTCTGTATACCGCCGATCCGCATACCGATCCCACCGCTAAACTGATCCCCGAGGTTCACGGCGTAACACCGGAACTGATGGCGGTGGCGGGCGGACGCGGCAGTAAATGGGGCACCGGCGGTATGGCCACCAAACTCAAGGCCGCGCAGTTGATCAATCAAAAGGGAATCGATATGATCATTGCCAACGGTGCCAAGCCGGAACTGCTGTACGACATCGCCGAGGGCCGTCCGGCCGGTACCCGTTTTGTTGCCGTGGAGGAGACCAAATGACCACACGCGAATTATTGGAAAAGGCGAAGGCCGCCAAAACGGCGGTGGCGATCGCCTCTACCGAACAAAAGAATAACGCGCTGTCGGCGATGGCCGATGCGTTACTGCGCCATCAGCAGAACATTCTGGAGGCCAACGCCGCCGATTGCGAAGCCGCCAAAGGCCGCATCAACGATTCGTTGCTGGATCGCCTGTTGCTCACCCCTGCCCGTATCGCCGGTATGGCGGACGGCATCCGCGACGTGATGAAACTGCCCGATCCGGTCGGACAGGTGTTGAAAGAATCGGTGCGGGAGGACGGTCTGCTCATCCGCCGCATGGCGGTGCCGATGGGGGTGATGGCCATCATCTACGAAAGCCGCCCGAACGTCACCAGCGACGCCGCCGCCTTGTCGGTCAAAAGCGGCAACGCCTGCGTACTGCGTAGCGGCAAGGACGCGTGGCAGAGTGCCAACGCCATCGTGACCGCTCTCCGCGAAGGGCTGGTCACAGCCGGTCTGCCGGCGGACGCCATCGCGCTGGTGGAAGATACCTCTCGCGAGAGCGCCCGCGAACTGATGACCGCCAACGGTCTGGTCGACCTGCTCATTCCGCGCGGCGGGGCAGGACTCATCCGCAGTTGCGTGGAAAACGCCACCGTCCCCTGCATCCAGACCGGCACCGGCATCTGCCACGTCTACGTAGACAAAGCCGCCGATACCGCCATGGCACTCAACATTATCGAAAACGCCAAGACCAGCCGCCCCGGCGTGTGCAATGCCGAAGAAGTGTTGCTGGTACACAGCGAGATCGCCGACACCTTCCTGCCGCAACTCAAAGCGCGGCTGGTGGATGCCCGCCCCGACCGTCCGGTCGAACTGCGGCTGTGTCCGCGGGCGGCGGCGATCATCAACGGCACCCCCGCCGGTGAATCGGATTTCGATACCGAATTCCTCGATTATATCCTCGCGGTCAAGGTGGTAGACTCCACCGCCGAGGCGATCGCGCATATTGCGGCGCATTCCACCGGTCACAGCGAAGCCATCGTTTCGACCGACCAAGCGGCGCTGGCGGCATTTGCGGCCGGCGTGGACTCGGCGGCCGTGTATCTCAACGCCTCCACCCGCTTCACCGACGGCGGTGAATTCGGGTTGGGATGCGAGATGGGTATCTCCACCCAACGGTTGCACGCCCGCGGTCCGATGGGGCTGGAAGAACTTTGCACCTACAAATACCTCATCACCGGCAACGGTCACATCCGATAAAACCAAAACAAAAAGCGTACTTGCCCTTGGCAAGTACGCTTTTTTTCTTATGCAAAGAAGGAGACGAGGCTGAGCACGAACACCGCCACGATAATGAGCGGCAACACAAAACGGATATACGGTTTCATCCACGCTTTGATCTTGGCGCCCTTGCCGAGGTTGGCTTCCCCGATGAAATTGTCCCAACCCCAGCCGTAACGGGTAGTACAGAACAGCGTAAAGGTCAGCGCACCGAGCGGCAGTAGCAACTGGCTGACGATAAAATCTTCCAGATCCTGCACCGTGGAACTGCCGCCAAACGGTTTGAAGTCCGACCACAGATTATAACCGAACACACAAGGTAGCGACAGCAGGAAGATGCCGACCCCCACCGCCAAACACGCAATCCGGCGCTTGCAATGCAGGATATCCATCAGGCAGGCAATGAGGTTTTCCAGCACCGCCAACACGGTGGACAGGGCCGCAAAAGACATAAACACGAAAAACGCGCTACCGACGATACGGCCGCCCGGCATATTCGCAAACACGTGCGGCAGGGTGATGAAAATGAGGTTGGGGCCGGAATCCGGCTGGATGCCGTACGCAAAGCAGGCAGGAAAGATGATCAGGCCGGAGCAAAATGCCACCGAGGTATCCAGCGCCGTCACGCGAACCGCCTCGCCCAACAGCGACCGGTCTTTCCCGATATAACTGCCGAAAATAGCCATCGCGCCGATGCCCAGCGACAGCGTAAAGAAGGCCTGTTGCATCGCGCCGGAGATGACGTTGACCAAGCCGGTCTCCAGCAAACGGTCGGTCGAGGGTAACAGATAGAACTTAAGACCTTCGCCGCCACCGGGGATGAAACAGCAGGTGTATACCGCCAACACCACCATAATGATGATCAGCGCCAGCATCATATACTTGGTGACCCGCTCCAGACCTTTCTGCACGCCAAGCAACAGCACCAGCGTCGAGACCGCCACCACGATGCCCATATACAGCATCATGGTCCACGGGTCGGCCAGTACGCCGCTAAAGAACCCATCAAACTGTTCCCGCATCACCTCGGCGGTCATCCCGCTGTTGACCTGCGCCTGCAGTTCGCCGGAGGCGGTGGAGACGAAATACCGCAACATCCAACCCGAAACGGTCGTGTAAAACATCATCAACAGCGCGTTGCCGGCGAGGGTGGCATAGCCGTGGGCACGCCACCCGCGTTTGGCGCCAAGCGCGTGGTACATCCGCACCGGACTCTTTTGGGCGGCACGGCCGACCGCAAATTCCATCGTCAGTACCGGCAGACCGAGAATGACCAGAAAAAACAGATAGATCAAAACGAAGATACCGCCGCCGTACTGCCCCGCCATATACGGGAACTTCCAGACGTTGCCGATACCGATCGCACAGCCGGCAGACAGCAAAATAAAACCGAGGCGGCTGCCGAGATGTTCACGTTGTTCCATACTAAACCTCCGAAAAATCGCGTTACGGGTATTAGTATACCATAAGCGAGCCGAACTCGCAACGGTTTTTAGAAAGAAAACGGCGCGATACGGCCTCTGATTGCTCGTCATACGCCAGTATGCGCTCGCAATCATCGTTGTCTCGCTAACCGTTTTCTTTTCAAAAAACTGCTTTGCACCGCCGGTCTTATGGATTTTGGGATGATTTTCGT
>JAFQQM010000007.1 GCA_017410585.1 Clostridia bacterium | reverse complement strand
TCGCAAAAATCCACCTCCCTCGTCAGAGGGAGGCATAACATAAAACACTTTCTGCGTCTGCCTTTGATCTCTACGATTTCTGTTCATCGCTAAACCTCTTTTGAACCACGCGACTATCGCGTGGTTTTCGTTTACAAAAAAAACGCCCGCCGGTCGGCCGGCGGGCAGGGTTAACGGGCGGGAGGTTGGCATCCTTCCATAAACGCGTCAGCGTTTCGGGGCGGCGGTCAGGCAATAGATGGGTTGACCGAGTTTTAAGAAGCGGTTTTCGTATTCCGTAATGATGTTATCCGGATAGCGTTCCGGCTCGGCGTGCAGGTCACAGCAAAGATCCGAGATCTCCCAACCGGCCGCCGAAAATTCCAGCACCGAAAACTCAAAAAAGCGGCGGTTATCGGTCTTTTGCAACAGTTCGCCGTCGGCGGTGAGCAACCGCTCGTACAGCGCCAAAAACTTGCGATGGGTCAAACGGTGCGCCTTATACGAATTTTTCGGGTAGGGGCAGGAGAAATTTAAATAAATACGGTCGATGGAACGGGGCGCCAGATACTTGGGCAGGTAGATGGCATCCACCCGCACAAACAGCACGTTTTTGAGCCCTGCTTCCCGCACCTTTTCGGCGGCAACGACGATGACGTCCGCTACCACCTCCACCGCGATATAATTGATCTGCGGATTGCGTGCCGCCAGCGTGGCGATGAAAGTGCCCATCCCGCAACCGATCTCCAGATGAATGGGGTTATCGTTGCCGAAATAGGCGGCGGTGTCGATCCATGCCTGCTCCTTGATGACCTCGCGGTAGTCACGGGCATCGTTTTCGATATGGATGATATTGTCCTTGCAGGCATCCAGCCGCTTGGTGAGATTTTTCTTATGACGCGGTCGCATAATCCGTCTCCTTTTGTCGGTTTCTTTGAACTGTACCATATTATAACATATTTTTTCAAAAAGTAAATGCAAACATTGCAAAGTTTTTCAAAGTGTGGTATACTACAAATTAGATTTCCCCAAGGAGGAAAGCGGATATGAGCAACAAGAAAGCAGAAGATCAAGTTTTGAAAATCTGGTGTGAGGCGGCAACCGCCTCCGACGTCATCGAATGGGCGCGTCTGCCGGAGTTGAAACTGTATATGGATCAGGTGCTGACCCTGCTGGAAAAGGAGTTGGCGGTGGCGTCGTTGGACGGTGAAAATCCCGTGACCTCCAGTATGATCAACAACTACGTCAAGGACGGGGTATTGCCGCGTCCCGACAAGAAAAAGTACGGGCGGGAGCATCTGGCGATGCTGTATATGATCGCCATGCTCAAGTCACAGTTGCCGTTGCCGCAGATCGCACAGTTATCGGAAGAACTGGCGTTTGGCGAAAACATCCAGCCGTTGTACGACGATTTCCTGCTGCAACAGCAAGCCGCGTTAGCCGAGACGGTCGATCGCATCGAGACGGCCGGCAACGAACGTACCGCGCTGGCGGCGGTAGCCATGTCGCTGGCGTTGGAGGCCAACGCCAAACGGTTGGCGGCGATGAACATTCTGCAGTCACTTGCGCCGGATGAGATGGCGGAGAAACAGGCGGCCAAGGCAGAAAAGGAAGCCGCCAAAGCCGCCAAGAAGGAGGCTAAAAAAGCCGCCAAAGAGAGTGAGGATAAGGCATGAGATTTCTGTTTATTGACGGTAACAGCCTCTTAAACCGTGCCTTTTACGGCATCAAAGTGCTGACCACCCGCGACGGGCGGTTTACCAACGCCGTATACGGTTTTCTCAAAACGCTGTCGTCTTTGCGCGAAACGGTGCAACCGGACGGCATCGCGGTGGCCTTCGACGTGCATGCCCCCACCTTCCGCCATCAACTGTACGACGAATACAAGGCGGGACGTCACGCAACACCGCAGGAATTGCTGGATCAGTTTCCGATCGCCAAGGACGTGCTTCAAAAGATGGGTATCCACGTGTTGGAGCGTGCCGGCTACGAAGCGGACGATCTGCTGGGGACGCTGTCGCTGGCGGCCGAGCAGGCAGGGCATACGGTGTATATCGCCACCGGCGACCGCGATGCGTTCCAGTTGGTGAGCGATAAGACCACCGTCCTGCTCTCCGCCACCCGTATGGGCAAGCCGGAGACCGATTGGATCACCCCCAATGCCTTGGAAGACAAATACGGTCTGACGCCGGCAGGAATGATCGATCTCAAGGCGTTGATGGGTGATTCCAGCGACCATATCCCCGGTGTGCCGGGGATCGGCGAAAAGACCGCGTTGTCGCTTCTGCAACAGTTTGGGGACTTGGATACCGTGCTGGCGCACGCCGACGATCCGTCCCTCACCCCCAGTCTTCGCAAGAAACTGAGCGAAGGCCGCGAGTCGGCGTTGCTTTCGCGGACGTTGGGCACCATCTGCCGCGAAGCACCGGTGGATGCCGAGCCGTCCCGCTATCTGCTGGGAGAGATCGACCGCGAAGGGTTGGCGGCGGTGCTGGCTGATCTGGAATTTTTCAAGATGATCAAAGAGTGGGAACTCGATCTGCCCGCGGCGGCACAGCCGACCGAGCAGTTATCGCTGTTGTCGGTTGCGGAAACGGCCGTCGGCGGAGACGAATGCGCCGCCGAGGTGATGGCTTTGTCCGCCGCCGACGTGTTGGCGGAGACGGCCGACGGCGAGATCGTCGCTTTGTGGTTTGCGCTGACCGATAAGACGGTCAAACTCTCCCCCACCCCCAAACTGGCGAAATGGTTAGCCGGTGTGCCGATGCGTACCCACGACAGCAAACCACTGTATGCGTGGATGCTCGGGCAGGGGTTGCAACCGACCAAGGCGGCATTTGACACCGCGTTGGCGGCGTATCTGCTCAATCCCCTCTCCAGCGGATATCCGCTCGACCGCCTACTGGCGGAGCAAGGCGTTTCCGCCGAAACGCCAGAACAGCAATCGGCGGCGTTTCCGGCGCTGTGCGACGCATTGCAAAAGGAACTGACCGCCGCCGAAATGCTGACACTGCTCAAAGACGTGGAGTTGCCGCTGGCGTTGGTGTTGGCGGAGATGGAACAACTGGGCTTTATTGCAGACGGCGAAGGCATTACGGCCTTTGGCGAACAGTTGGCCGATGAGACCGATCGGCTGACCGCCGAGATCTACGAATTGGTGGGATATGAATTCAATCTCAATTCCCCCAAGCAACTGGGCAAGGCGTTTTTTGAAGAGTTGATGTTGCCGGGCGGCAAGAAGACCAAGACCGGCTGGTCGACCAACGCGGACGTATTGGAAAAACTCCGGAGTGAGTATCCCGTGGTGGATAAATTACTGCAGTACCGCGGGTTGGCGAAACTGAAGTCCACCTATTGCGAAGGGCTGGTCAAACAGATCGGTGAGGACGGGCGCATTCATTCGTCCTTTAATCAGACCGAGACCCGCACCGGTCGCATCTCCTCGTCCGAGCCAAACCTACAAAACATTCCGGTGCGGTCGGAGAGAGGGCGCGAGATGCGTCGTTTTTTCCGTGCCAAGGATGGCTGGACGTTGGTGGATGCCGACTATTCGCAGATCGAACTGCGGGTGTTGGCACACATGGCGGATGACGAAAATATGATCGCCGCCTTCAACAGCGGCACCGACGTCCACCGCGTCACCGCCTCGCAGGTATTCGGTGTGCCGGAGGAGGAAGTGACCCCGCTGTTGCGCTCACGCGCCAAGGCGGTCAACTTCGGCATCGTGTACGGTATCGGTGCGCATTCGCTGTCCGAAGATCTCGGGGTCTCTTACGGCGAGGCGAAGCACTATATCAACAGTTATCTCGCTACCTACAGCGGCATTGCGCGGTTTATGGATGCACTCATCGAACACGCCAAACAGACCGGCTATGCGGTGACGCTGGCGGGTCGTCGGCGTCCGTTACCGGAACTGCGGGCATCCAACGCGATGACCCGTTCGTTTGGCGAGCGGGTGGCGCGGAATATGCCGATCCAAGGCACCGCCGCCGATATCATCAAGATCGCGATGATCCGCGTCTCCGACCGGCTGAAGGCGGAAGGTCTGCAGGCGCGCCTCATTTTGCAGGTACACGACGAACTCATCGTCGAAGCCCCGCAGGCGGAGGCGGAGACGGTCAAGCGGTTGTTGGAAGAGGAAATGGCGGCCGCCGCCGAGATGAAGGTGGCGTTGCTGGTAGAAGCCAATATCGGCAAGACTTGGTTTGACGCCAAGGGGTAATTCGCCGAAAAACCCTCCCTCGCCCAGAGGCAAGGGGGTCTTGCGGTAGCCGGAAGTTTCATTTGTTGCATAATTTTCAAAAATCCCGTCCACAATGCTGTTACCAAGCAGAAAGGACGGGATTTTACTTATGAAACGTTGGATGAAAGCCTTGACCTTCGGGGTGGTGGGGTGTTTTCTGTTGTCCCTTTGCGGGTTTGCGGGGGAATGCGACCGCGTACGCGGCAGTGTCTTGCGGTTACACGTCCTCGCCCATTCCGACTCCCCTGCCGACCAAGCCTTGAAACTCAAGGTGCGGGATGCGGTGGTAGAGGCCGCCGGCGATGCCTTCGGCGATGCGGCCGATGCCAAACAGGCGGAAACCATCGCCCGCGAACGGTTGCCTGAACTGACCGCGGTGGCGCAGGCGGTGGTGGATCAGGCGGGCGCACCGTACACCGTCTCGGCCATCATCACCGATCAATGGTTTGACACCCGCGTTTACGGCGAAGTCACCCTGCCGGCAGGGACCTACCGCGCGGTGGAACTGGTGTTAGGGGAAGGAGAAGGCAAAAACTGGTGGTGCGTATTGTTTCCGCCGCTGTGCGTATCGGCGGCGACCGATACCACCGATATGGCGGACGTCCTCGACAGCGAAGGGGAAGCCATCGTCTCCGGCGGTAAGCAGTATGCGGTGCGGTTTAAGGTGGTGGAGTGGTTGGAAACTTTGAGAAATTGGTGGAATTTTTCTTGATTTTGGCAAATCGCGTGTTATAATGAATATATATTCTGATGAAGGAGGCGCGCGATCTATGGAAGTCAAGCCGATCTCACGGCATACGTTACAACGGTTGCCGTATTACTTACATTATCTGCAGGCTCTGCAACAAGAACAGGTGGCGCGTATCTCAGCGCCGACTATGGCTGCCGATCTGCACCTAAACGAGGTCAAGGTCCGCAAGGATCTGGCTTCGGTCAGCCATACCGGCGGCAAGCCGAAGACCGGTTTTGCGGTAGATGAACTGATCGCCGACATCGAAGAGCATCTCGGCTACCACAACATCCGCGATATCGTGCTGGTAGGTGTTGGGCATCTCGGTCGGGCGCTGTTGCATTATCGTGGGTTCGAGGCCATCGGTTATCGGTTTGTGGCGGCGTTTGATAACGATCCCCAGCGCATCGGCACCGAGGTCAACGGCATTCCCGTATTCTCCACCAACGAGTTGGCGGATTACTGCCACCGTCATAACATCTGCCTCGGCGTTATCACCGTGCCGGCAGACAGCGCGCAAGCGGTCGCGGATCGGTTGATCGACGGGCAGGTGTTGGCTATCTGGAACTTCGCGCCGGTACGACTGACCGTGCCGGAGGACATTTTGGTGCAAAACGAAAATATGGCGTCGTCGCTCGCGGTGTTGTCCGATCATCTCAAGATGAAGTTGGACGACGAACTGTAATTCCCCTTTTCGGAAAGGATCTGGTCTACTTGAAAATTGCTATCTACGGCTACGGCAACCTCGGCAGAGGGGTGCAGGCCGCTATCAACCAAAACGACGATATGGAACTGGTTGGGATCTTCACCCGTCGGGATCCGGCAACCGTCAAGGCGGAGGCGCCGGTGTATGCCGCCGCCGACATCCAAAACTTCAAAAACGACGTCGACGTGCTGATCATCTGCGGTGGCAGTGCCACCGACCTGCCGGAGATGACTCCGGCTTTGGCGGCGGATTTCAACGTGGTGGACAGTTTTGACACCCACGCCGATATTCCGGCGCATTTTGCCCGTGTGGATGCCGCCGCCAAACAGAGCGGTCATACCGCGCTTATCTCCTGCGGATGGGATCCCGGTATGTTTTCGGTCAACCGTCTGTATGCTTCCGCCATCCTGCCGCAGGGCAAGGATTACACCTTCTGGGGCAAGGGGGTCAGCCAAGGGCATTCGGATGCCATTCGCCGCATCGAAGGGGTGGCAGACGCCCGCCAGTATACCTGTCCGGTCGAGGCGGCCGTGGAAGCGGTACGCAGTGGTAGTCAGCCGGAACTGACGACCCGCGAGAAGCACACGCGGCTTTGCTACGTGGTGGCAAAGGAAGGGGCGGATCTGGCCGCTATCGAACGGCAGATCAAGACGATGCCCAAGTATTTTGCCGATTACGATACCGCCGTACATTTCATCTCGCAAGAGGAACTGGACGCCCATCACAAGGGCATCCCCCACGGCGGTAAGGTCATCCGCACCGGCCAAACCGGCAGCGGCGCCAATCACGTGATCGAGTACAGCCTCAAACTGGATTCCAATCCCGAGTTCACCGCCAGCGTGCTGGTGGCGTATGCGCGGGCGATCGGACGGTTGCACGGGCGGGGCGAGACCGGCTGTAAGACGGTGTTTGACATTCCGCCGATCGATCTCTCTCCCCTCTCTCCCGACGAGTTGCGGGCCCATTTACTGTAAACAAAAATCGGGTTGCCAAGCAACCCGATTTTTTCTTATTTCTTGATATTGTAATTTTTGGAAAAAGGCGGTATAATAGAGGCGCAGATCTAATCATTCTGATAAGAGGGTGACGCAATGAAAATTTTACTGTTAAGTTGTAACACCGGCGAAGGTCACAACAGCGCGGCCCGCGCCATTGCGGAAGAATTGGGGCGTCGCGGCATCGAAAACGAGAAGATCGATCCGTTGCATTTTCTGGGCGAGTGGGTGGAAAAAACCACCTCTAACGCCTATAACTCGCTCATCAAGCACACCCCGAAGGCGTTCGGCGTGATGTACAAGACCGCCGATATCATCAGCGAGACCAAGGTAAGCAGTCCGGTCTATTATCTGCGTGCCGGCTACGCCAAGAAGTTGCACGATTACATCGTCGACAATCGGTTTGACGCGGTCATCAGCGTGCATCTGTTTGGTATGGACGCAATGGCGGGTATGCGCAAAAGCACCGGTCTGCAGGTGCCGTTTTACGGCGTGATGACCGATTACACCGTCTATCCGTTTACGGCCGAGTCGAAGCAAGACGGCTATTTCGCCTCCCATCCCGAACTGGGGAAAGCGTTAGCGGAAAAGGGCATCGATCCCGCCATCATCCACCCCACCGGCATTCCGGTACGGGCGGCGTTTGCGGAGACCATGTCGCAAAGCGAAGCGCGCGATGTTCTCGATCTGCCGCAGGATAAGAAGATGCTGTTGGTGATGACCGGCGGTGTCGGTTGCGAGCCGATGCTCAAATTGTGCGACAAGGTGGTGGCCAGTGCGAGCGACGGGATGTTTGCCTGCGTGATGGTGGGCAAGAACGAGGATCTCCGTCAGAAGATCGTCGATCGCTACGGCGAAAACGGCGTGGTACGCGCCATTCCGTTTACCACCGAGGTCAACGTGTACATGAAGGCGGCGGACGTGCTCATCACCAAGCCGGGCGGGCTGTCCAGTACCGAAGCGGCGGTTGCCAACGTGCCGCTGGTGCACGTGCGGGAGATCCCCGGCTGTGAGACCGACAACGTCAAGTTCTTTAAAGCGCACGGTCTCTCCCTTTCCGCCGAAAGCGACGAACAGGCGGTGGAATACGCCCTCAAACTCGCCAACGACAGCGAAGCAGCCGCCGCGATGCGGAAGGCACAAAAAAACACCATCAACCCGTTTGCCGCCCGCGATATCGTCGATATCGTCTGCGGAAAATGAGACTTATTAAAAAAAGAAGAACGCCGACGTTTTCACGTCGGCGTTCCTTTTTTATGGGGAATTACGCGTTAGCCTTTTTCTTTTTCTTCACGATGAGCAACACCGCGACGATCGCCGCGATCAGCAACACCGCGCCGCCGGCAATACCGACGTACAGCCACGGGAAGGAACCGTTACCGTTGGTTTCCAGTTGGTCACGCTTCGGCGGATTGTTGACCGTAATGGTCACAGACCCGAGATCCTTGCCTTTATAGGTGCAATGGATGGTATAGGTGCCCGCCTTCGTTGCCGAGAACACACCGTCGACCACCTTGCCGCCTTCACCGTCGACCGTAAAGACCGCGCCATCCAGAACAGACGGGTAGGTAGCCGCCACGCGGACCTTTTCGTTGGTCTCGCACACGGTCTTCTCTACGATCATCTGCTCCAATTCGATCGGCTCACCGCTCAGATAGTTCGGGCAACTTGCCGAAACCAGGAAGGAGCCTTCGTTGACCACCGGATCCATCGGATCGCCGGTTGCAACGTCGTAATAACGCAACGCCAAACGGTCGTTAACATAGATCTCGATACACACCTTATCCTCTGTGATGTTATAGATCGAGAAGGTGTAACGATACGTCTGATTATACTGATAGTACGGATGGTCCTTCCTACCGTAGTGATAGGTTATACGGTACTGATCGACCAAGGCGTCGTTAATGCCGTTCTTCCACAGAGAAACACCCTGCGTCCAGATCGTCTTATTCGGATCGTTCGGATCGACCGTTTCCTGCGCAGTAAATTGCACCAGATAGCCATACATAAAATGCGCGGTCATTTCTTCGTCCTCGTTGACCGGATTACCGCGCAGGATGACGTAAAACGGCGGTACTAACTCGTCGTCGTAGGATTTCTGCGCTTCGATGGTGAAGGTGTAATCCTTGTGCTTATCCACACTGGTGATATCATGATAGGTATCATCGCTGGTCCACAGCACCTTACCGTTCTCCTGTATGACCGGAATGAAGCCTTCCGCAAAGCGGAATTCCTCCCAAATACCCTTATCGTTGGTCGGCGCCTTCACGTCGGTCTCTACCTTCTCGGCCCAAATGCCGCCCTTATACTCTATAGTGAAGGTATTGGTGATCGTCATCTCATGACCGGCACTGAGACCGTGTGCCCCCTTCGGAATGGTGATCGTATCGCCATCCTGCGGAGCACCGCCTATCTCGTTGTAGTGCATCGTGATCACGAACAAGGTCTGCAACGTAGGACCGCCGCTCTTCCATGCCACGTTGTTGGTAAACGAGACTCCGTTATATTGATATTCCAATCCATAGTATCCGTGGTAACCAACGCTTCCGGGCACATTGTCACGCGTGCGGAAATAGACGTTCATATAACTGTTTTCCATCTGCACGATCTGAATACCGGTCAATTCTGTTTCCACCGAAGTGACCTCATCGTATTCGTGATCGGACAAAATGCCGTTGGTGATGATGCCGGTCCACTCCTCTACAGCCACAATACCGTTACGGCCGGAGTTGGCATAACCCTTGGCGCCGATCGAGACGTGCAAAGTGCCGGTCAACGTTTCGGGCGGCAGATCCGCCTTGGAGATGCGCACAAACAGGTAGGGATCGTCGTTTTGCACGATCGCGTCAACCGCTTTACCGTTGATCTCGATCTGGAAACCGCTAAACGGCGTCTCTCTCGGGACGTTTTCCAGCGGAGCGTCGAGCAACCAGTAAAAATGCCATTCATCGGAAGAGGCAATATAACTACCGGTACGCAACAACCGCGTGATTGCGATCTCCTCAAAAACGGTATCGTCGGTCGGCTCCAGCATACTGATACCGCCTTTATAATAGTAAAGGCGAATATCCTTGGTCAACTCAATACCGGTGGCGCCGTCATTCGGGGACAGTGCCTTACCCGCTTTCAGCGTCACGTACGCACCGTCTTTCGATCCATACGGCAACGCTTCTGCCGGAATACGCACACACATCGAATGCTGGTAGGAATGGCTCGTCACCACACTGTATTCTTTGCCGTCGGTGCCGATCAGTTTCATTCCTTCGAAGAAGATCTGATCCATACCACCCGGCAAAAGCACGTCCACGTTGATATATACATCCCATTGCTTATACTGCGGACGGTAAGAGGAAACCATATTGACCGATTCGCCGGTAATCTTGGTGTAGTGCTCAGGCGGTGCCGGCTCATATTTTTCCATCCAACGCTTGCCATTGTAGTAGAAACTGACTTCTTTATAGGTGACCGCATAGCCGTCGAGGATAAACATTCCCTTGATGGTGACTTTATCCTTATCCTTGGCAGCAACACCACAATCGGAAAGGGTCAGGTACGCCATTCCCTCGCCGTGGCGGCAGAGGTTGGAGCCTTCGAGCAGTTTCCCGTTAAAATAGATGCCGCTGACACCGTCGTAGGTAGTGGGCAGCACACGGTCGGTCCAGGTGGTATCCACCGGGAAGTGGTCAGTAGTCAGCAGGAAAATGCCGTTGGCATCGCCGCCATAGCCGGTGTTGACGTCTATCTTCAATTCAACGTCGGTTTCACTCGGCTTGATCTGCAGGTACGAAACAGGGATCCACATCGTGCCGGTCCATACCGCTTCATACGCCTCAGTCAATTCATAGCCGTAGTAACCCACGTTGCTCTTATACTGGCCGGCGAGCAAGGTCAATTTTTCGCCCTTGGCCGGCATATTCGCCACCGGAACTTCCACCATCAGGCCGTTTTCGCCCCACTTTTTAGCGGTAAGCACCAGCTCGTTGTTGCCAACGATCACCTTCTGCATCCAGAAAACGGGGACGTCATCAATGATCTCCCAATCCGCACCCGGCAGATCTGCTGACAGATCAAAGTACAAAAACCAAATGCTACCGTCGGCATTCTTCGTGGTCTGGATATTGAGACCATCCACCGTCGTCGGGATATAATCAACCGGAGTCGGGTCATAGTCCACCCATTCACTGCCATTCCACTCAAATGCGCTTTCCTCAATGGTCACCTTGGCGGCGAGAGCATCGCTCACGAACAAGCCCTTGATGACCAGAACGTCACCCTTGGCGGCGGCAAATTCGCCGTTGACGTACCAGCCGTTCCAGTCGTTATGCTTGACCAGAAGACCCATATTCACGCCGTTATTCGGCAGTTTCACGCCGTTAAGGAACAGACCGCTGTTTTCATCGTCAGCCGGCGCAAAGCGGTTGGCCCAGTTGAAATCGCACGGGCAATCGGTCAGACCTTCCGAGCCTTTCAGATACAACTGCGTATTGTCGGTGTTGGCGGCATCCGCCCCCACCGTGGTCAGCGTACCGGTGTATTCGGTATACTCGATGGGCGGAACGTAGAGCGACCAAGTCGTACCGTCGTATGCCATCGTGAAGGTCTCGGTCAGTTCGATGCCGTGCATCGAGTCGTTGACCGTTTCGCCGAGAAGATTCTCATAGCACTTGGAACTGCCGCTGATGGAGATCGTGGTACCGACAGCCGGCGTTGCCGACAGCGTCGCGGAATCGCGCAGTTCAAAGTACACCGAATAGCCGTTGGTATCGGTATATTTGAAAGCAAACTGTGTGCGGTCGAGCGTCTCACCGTTGATCGCCACCGTCAGATCGTTGTAGGAATACTCCCAACTGCCGAGGTGATCGGTCTCCGCCGTTTTCAGATACCACGCCCACGGCGAGGTATTCGCCACCGAATTGACGGCGGTCAGCGTCATCGCATCGTAAACGGTGATAACGGGGGGGACGTAATCCGCCCACGCGCTACCGTCAAAAATAAATTGGCATTCTTCGACGGTCACCTTCGTGCTGTGTTCATCATTGGTGAACACGCCCTTGATCGTCAGGATATCGCCTGCTTTGGCGGACCGGGCACTATCCCAATCCACAAACCAGCCGTTATTGGCGCCGTCATGCTTGAGCAACAGACCCTGATTGATGCCGTTGTTCGGCAGTTTCACGTCGTTGAGGAACAGACCGCTGTTTTCATCGTCAGCCGGCACAAGGCGATCGCTCCAATCGGCGCTCGCAAAGACCGCGGCAAGCGATTCCGAGCCGACCAGATACATCTGATAGGCATTACCGGCCGCTGCTGCATTGAGCGTGGTCAGCGTACCGGTGAAGTTGTTATGGTAAACCTTCTCCGGCGTCGGAATTTCGGAAGTTCGCGCCCAGCCGGTGCCGTCGAAGGTGAACACGACCGGAGCGTACAGCGAGAACTCATTGCCGCCGTTGTAGGTGGAATACCACTCGCCTTTCAAGGTAAGGGTATCACCGGCAACCGGCGTTTGCGGAAAACTCTCAATATAGAACGTGGGAGCACCACCATCATGGCACGCCATACCCTGCTCGCCACCGATCTGGAAGCGAGTGGTCGTACCGCCATGGGTGAAATAGGCACCCGAGACGGTATCCGCAGGGAAGAAACGGTCGTTCCAACTGCCGTCGATGTGCAAAACGGCATTGGTCCCATCCGGCGTAATCAGGTGGAAATTATTGGCCGATTGTCCCAAAGCGGCGCGGACGTCCATATACAGAATGACCGGCGCATCGGCGCTCATCACATGCCCCACCGACCAGTTCGTCCCGTCCGTGAGGAGTTTAAAATCGGCAGTCAGATTGACCACGTCGCCGGTATTGGCGGTGTAAGAACCCGCCTTGAAGATCAAGGTGTGCGCCTGACCGTCGTTCGGCAGGTCGGCGGTTGCCATATCAAGAAAGTAGCCGTAATCGCTTTCCTTTTTGGCGATACCGGTCTTCTCGACACCGTCAACCAGCAACGCCTGCGTCCACTCGATCGCCCATGCCGAGCCGGGCAACATCGCGTTGCTCTGCAACGAGATGAACAGCCGCTCACCATTGTACGTGACGCCCGTTGCACCGGATGCACCGGCCTTGTTGATGCTGATCAGCGCCATATCGGTGGTGCCGGCCGAGACCGTAAACACGCACATACTGCCGATCAGTAAAGCGATACAAAACAGAAAAGACAGTATGCGAAATTTCAATTTCATAAGTGTTCCTCCTTATTTGAGGGATCAATACAAAAAAAGCGCTAAAATCCGGTATAGCCCCCTCTTTCGAGGGGGCATTCCGTTTTAACAGATATTAGCCGTTGTAGACCGGAATCACGAACACACCGGTACCGGCGGCCAGCGTCACGCTGTAAGCGCCGTTGGTAAGGTCAACGGTAGTCACCGAGCCGTCCGCACCGTACACGATCGCCTGATCGGCCGAGTGGAACGTCATAGAAACGGTGCTGGAGCCACCTTCGTGCGGTTCCTGCGCATTGGCGATCATGTAGCCATCGAAGCCGTCCTTATCCTGCAGGCAGCCGACGACAGCACGGCCGGTATAGGTAAGGGTATCTAGACGGTCGTTATCTGCCGCCGTATAGGTGGAGATACCCTCGTTGGTGCTGTCATTATTGTCATCGTAGTTCTCCAGATTCAACTCGATGGTGCCCAGCCAATTGTAGTTGAGCAGCACGCCTTCCAGTTTTTCCGTGTTGGCATGCGTCTGCTTGATCCAGTCATAATGACCATTCTTGGTACCGTCAGACTGCACCATGGCCGTGCCTTCCACAACGTTGGTGTTGGGATCCCAGTGTTCCCAATAGGTGAACCAGTTGATGCTCTTCATGCCGTAGGCCAGCGCCGTGTACACCTGGAAGCCGATGTCTGCCTGAGAGGTAAGTTCACGGGTCTGCCAAGTCGTACCGATCCAGTTTTTCTCCCCATCAAGCGAGACAGCCTGCATGGTGATGCCGGTCTGGAAACCGCCGTTATCACGAGCCGCCTCGGCAACCTGCAACAGGTTGTTAAACCATATCGGCTCGAGGTAGTAATCTGTCTTACCGATGGCCGGATCGTACATACGTAACACGTAGTTATCGTACATGAACTGACCGGAAGCAGCGCCCATGTTCGCCACGTATTCGCTGTAGGTCAGACCGAGGTTGGTCTGAATGAGCGGTGCAGCAGCGTTGGGGTTGTTACACCACCACATACCGACACTCGGATGGTTTTCTTTCAGGTATGCGGTAACCTTGAGGTAGTTGTTGTAACGGCCGGCCGTATGCGGTTCATCCGCCATATAGAAGCCGCCGAATGCGCTGTGCTTGCTCTGCTGTTCCACAAGCAGATCGATAACCTCCCGCCAGTTGGGAGCATACGTATCCACATCGGTCTCGCTGACCAACCAAGAAACGACATCATCGCTGTACACAAACACCTTCAGGCCGCGCTCGTCCGCCTCTTCGTAGTAGCGATACAGCAGATCGTTGACAAAATAATCCTCGCCGTACTCGGAATAGTACAGTGAAGCCACGAACTCCGTCTGAATATGGGTGAAGCCGGCCGCCGCATAATCATCCATCAGTTGGTCGATCTCGTCATCCGACAGGAAGTTGACCGTACGGTTTTCCATATCGACCGTGCCGAGTTTCGGCGCATCGTATGCACACTTCACCATTTCGGCGGTGCCGTAGTACGGCGTGCCCAGCGGCACGTCGGCCACGTATTCATAGGCAATGCCCAGAATCTTACGACGCAACAACCGCTGATCTTCGACATCGATCTCGCCGGAGCCGTCGATGTCGGCGGACGCCTTGCTAATGACCGCCACATAGTTGTCAGCCAGATAAATTTCCAACAAGACGGCGTCTTTTACGGTGATGCGACCGTCGTTGTCGACGTCATACTTGGTGTTACTGTCGGAAAAATCGCCTAAGCAATCCACCCAAGCGGTGCCGTTGAAAGCAAACACGGATTCCTCGAACTCGACCAGATAGCCGTTCTGATCGTGGAACAGGCCCTTGATAGTCAGCACGGTACCCTCGGAAGCGCTCGCGCCGATATCCGACAGAGAGGCGTAGTATTTGGTCTCGCCCAGTTTCTTCATGAAACCGGAGATGCAGGTGCCTGCCTGCGCGTACTGCGTGCCGTTCAGGAAGAAACCGTTTTCGCCGATATACAAGGTCGCGGCATCGGCCGAGAGACCGTTGGCGGTCGTAGCCAGCGACCAATCGTCTTGATACGCCGCACCGTCGTTTTCGCTGGCAATCAGATGGACACCGGCGGCATCGCCGCCATCCGGAGAAACGCTCAGCGACGGTTTCACCGTCGTGCTCGGCGTAATGAAATCGGTGAAGGAAACACCGTATTTGTTCACGTACAGCGGAATATCGCTAATGATCCGATAGGCATAGCCCTTGCTATGATCGGCATACCAGCCGGCCTTCAGCACCACCGTATACTCACCGTCGGTGGAAAGGACCGCGGCCGGAATACGAGTGAACATCAAGCCGTTATTCGTACCGCCGCCACCGTGCTGAATGGTGATGGCGGTCGGCAAACCGTTGACGGTGACATTCTGCGTGTATGCACTGCCCCAGTCCTCGCCAAACAGACCCGTCGGGGAGACCATATACAGATCCCATGCGTTCTCAGCGACGTTAAATTTGGACTCACTACGGAAGGTAGACGGAGCAACCGTGACGGTGGTGTACACACCGGACACAAAACCGTTGCCGGTGTAGGTCATCACGTAGTCGGCTGTGAGGTTGTAACCGTAGCCTGCCGTGCTCTTGTACTCACCGGCATTGACGGTGATCGCACCGCCCACCTCCGGCAGCAGGGAGACCGGAAGTTCCATAAACAAACCAAGGCCGCCCGCGTTTTTGACGGTAACGGTATGCTGCGTGCCGCCAATGGTGACGACCTGCGGATGCACACCGCCGACATCCCAATCCGGATAGGTCAGCACCGGGGTATTCTGCAGATACACAAACCAGGTCTCACCGTTCAAAGCGGTATTGCTGCTGATGCCGGTGATCGCGGTATCGACGTATTCAACCGGCACACCCCAAGTAGTACCATCGTATACCATGGTAAAGGTCTCGGTCAACTCAACACCGTTCATCGTACCGACAACCGCTTCACCGAGGAGGTTATTGTAGCACTTGGACTTACCGCTGATGGTGATGGTGGTACCGACAGCCGGCGCCGACGACAGCGTCGCGGAATCGTTCATCTGGAAGTACACCGAATAACCGTTGGTATCGGTATATTTGAAGGCAAATGCCTGGCGGTCGATCGGCGTACCGTTGATAGTCACCGTCAGGTCGTTGAAGGAATAATCCCAACTACCGATGTGATCGGTCTCGGCCGTCGTCAGATACCACGCCCACGGCGAGGTCTGCGCCACCGACTTGACGCCGGTCAGCGTCATAGCATCGTAAACGGTGGTGTCTACAGGAACATAGTCCACCCAGTTGGAGCCGTTCCACTGGAAGTGGCTTTCCTCGATGACCACCTTGGTCGCACGGGCTTCGTTATAGAAGGTTCCCTTGATGGTAACGACCGTGCCGGTAGTAGCGGCAGGAATATCGGTATACCACTGGTTGGCGGCGGAATACTTCAGAATCTTACCGGCGTTGCCGTTAACCGGAATCTTCACACCGTCGATAAACACACCGTTCTCGTCGCCGTCCATCGGCTGCAACCGGTCGGCCCAGCTGGTATCGGCATACGCGCCGTTCAGACTGTCCGAACCAATCAAATACAAGGAGCCTACGTTGGTAGTGACCTCGGCATCTACCGTGGTCAGCGTGCCGGTGTAGGTGGTGTATTCAATATAATTGGCCCACGTGGTACCGTCCCAGATAAACGCCGACTTTTCGATGTTAATACGACTCTCGGTCACATCGTTGGTAAACGCACCCTTGATGACCAGAATATCGCCGACGTTAGACGCCGTGAAGCCCTCTGCATACCAATAGTTGTTGGCGTTGTTGTACTTCATAATCTGGCCGCCCACACGAGTGCCGTTGAGGAAGATACCGTTGTCAGCACCGGCAACAGCAGGGGCTTTATAATCCCAGCTGCCTTCGACCGGAATCTGGTATGCGTTCAGCGAGTCATTACCCTTAAGATGCAGACCTTGCGGGTTTTTGGCGTTGGTTTCCGCACCGGTCATGGTCAGCTTACCGCTGTAATCCGTGTAGTCGATCTGCGTTTCCCACGCCGAGCCATTGTAGACCATTTCAAAGGTGTCGGTCAAAACAATGGCACCCCAATTCCAAGCATAGCCGCTTCGATCTTCCAAATATGCCTTGGAATAGCCGCTGATCGTAACGGTAGTTCCCTCAACCAGGGAAGCACCCTGCGGATTCGTGATATTGAAATACGCATCCGATGCGCCGGTGAACTTCAAATCAAAGTCTGCCGGATTCAGCACCGTACCGTTAACGGCAATCGTCAAATCTACGTAGGGATACGCCCACGACGGCGTGGCGGTCGGAGCGTTGACAGTCAAATATCCCGTCCAGCCGCTGAAGCTGCCGACACCCTTAACAGCAAAGTCATGATAGGTGGTAGCACCTGCATACGACGTCCATGCCGAGTTCTCATACATCAGCGTGAAATCGGAAGCCAACTCATAGGTATAGCCGGCAGAGGACGTATACGAACCTGCCTTGAGGACGACGTCTTTCTTATCACCGAGCATAGATATCGGAATCTCGACGAACAAATTGGTACCGCCGGCGTACTTGACATTAACGGTGTTCGCTACGCCGTTGACCTCGACCGACTGCGTGTATACGCCGCCGTTGTCCCAATCGGGATAGCCGAGGTTGGTGTTGATCATCAGATACATAAACCAGGTCTCGCCGCTAATGTACGGCGCCGGATTCGGGAGAATTCCTGTTATCTGGATCGCCGTCGCCGCAGATACCGTGAAGACGCACATGCAGCTAAGCAGCATGGCAATCGTCAACACGATCACGCAAATTTTCTTGGTTAAACGCATAGGGATAACCTCCTTCTAAAAATGGGTTGTTCTTACTATTGGTTATTCGTCACGAGACGAAAGTGAAACGGAAAGGAATGCCGATTATTTCAGCGCACCCATCGCGGTATTGCCCATGATCTTATCGGCAAAGAGGGCATAAATGATCAGCACCGGAAGCATCACGATCACCGTACCGGCAAACATGATCGGTTGATCGCCGCCGAAGTGAACGAAACGTTGTTGCATCTCCTGCAGACCGAGTGCCAAGGTCGGGTGACTCGGCAACATCAGATACGGACCAACGTAGTCGTTCCACGTCGCGATCACGCCCTGAATCACGAAGATCATCATCATCGGGATGGATTGCGGATAATAGATCTTCAAAAATACGAGCCACTCGCCGGCGCCGTCGATGTAAGCCGCTTCGGCATAGGCCTTGGGCAGACCACGATACAGCGTGGAATACAAAATGGAACCCATGCCAAAGCCGCCGGCAGTGAACAGAAATTCACCGAAGAACGTATCGTACAGACCCAAGTTCATTTTGATCTGCATAACCGAGGTGGTAGCGCCGATGATCGGAATGATCATCGAAACGTATACCGCCGCCTCGATCAGACGTCGTCCCGGAAAATTGAACCGAGCGCAAGCATAACCGGCAAACTGCGGCCACGTGACACTATTGACCACATTGATCGCCACAAGAATAAGCGAGTTGCCGAGAAGTTGGAACAGATTGTGATTTTTGTAGGTCATCTGCTCCAAAACCAAAACGTAATTTTGGAAATCCCATTCCTTAGGCAGTGCAAAGGAGTTGGATGCATACCCACTGGCGGTCTTTAACGAATTGATGACCAGCCATACAAAAACAAACACAAACGAGAGTGCACACAGCACCATAAACGCATAAGAGGTCCACTTGAATATCTGCCAGCAGACACTGCCGAAGGTCACAGAGGTCTTTACGCGATCTTTACGAATTGCTCTTGCCATTGTTCGTCCCCCCTTAATACTCTTCCGCAGAGGACAGTTTCCTGCCCAATGCACGGATAGCGAGGGTGAACGGTGCGCCGATCAACGTAAGCATCACACCGAAAGCGGAACCCATGCCGTAGTTACGGTTATTGGCCATACTGAGCATCGTCAAGCCAAGAGCGCCGGCGCCCTGTGCCGGTGCATCGCCGCCGATAAACAGAAGCGAGATATAGCCCCAACCAAACACGCTGGCCAGAGAAATGGTCAAGATCGTCGTGACCGTCGGCGAAATGAGCGGCAACACGATCTTAAAGAAGATCTGCGAATCGGTGGCACCATCCAACTGAGCCGCCTCCACGAAATCATCCGACACACGATTCATAGCCGACAAAAAGAACAGCATATTGGTAGAAAAGCCGGTCCAAATGTTAAATATCTGAATGGCTGTCCAAGCGGTTCCCTTCACAAACCAGCCGTTCGTGGGGAATTTAGCGCTGACCCCCAGCAGGTCGTAGATCATATACAAAGCGCCGTCATAATCGAAGAAATTGCGGAAGATCAACACAAGTACGACCGCCGAAGTAATGCACGGCAGATACAGCAAAGCGCGTAAGGTCTTATATGCCGGCATTTTCATAAAGAGCAGGTAGGCAAACAGCAAGGAAAGCGGGGCATTGATAAACAACGTCACCGCACCGACCTGCAATGAATTGACGGTGGCATCGACCTGATTGATCACCATATCGGTATCAAACATCTGAATAACGCCACCAAAGTTATCAAATCCTACAAAGATCGGATCGGTACCGGCGCGGGTGTAGTTGTGGAAAGCCATCACAAACATGTTAGCATTCATCACTTGCGTGAAGATGAACATAAATAGTGGCCATGCGACCAAAAGCAAAGCAAACAGCGTCTGCCGCCTTTGAAGTCGCTTAAGACTGCTGACTCCGTTTTTCATGGCTTATACTCCCAACTCTTGCTTGGAAAGTCTGAAGTCGATCTTGCCACGTTCCAAATTGCCCTGCAAATAGTTATATAGGTTTTCCGTAACAGCCAAGCCGGTCGCCGCTTCGCGGGAAGCGACCTTCTTGCCGGTGGCGGTATCGATCCAGACCGTGCTGCTTCCGAAGGCCGACTGCACAAGGCTGGCAAACGGCGGCGTATACGGATTGTAGTAAATACCGACGCGACCGTAGCAGAACAGTTTGGTGGGCGCCCAAGATTCCACCGGCGTAATGTGATCCATCACGTAATCGACCTGCTTGAACCAATCGGTCTTTTCCACTTGGGAATCATCAAATTCAAAGCACATCGGGGACTGCAGATCCTCACACAGCGTCGGCATATATTCCTCCGAGAAGAGGAACAGCAGGAATTCCTTCGCCAGTTCCGGATATTCGGCCGTTTCCGGAATCATAAAGAAGTCGATATTGTTCATACGGGAGATGGACTGATAGTTACCCTCCGCATCGGTAGCGGGAGTGGCGCCTTCCTCGATGAGGTAGTTGCCTTCCGCATCCGACAGCCACGGAACCGGCATAAAGCCGAGTTTATCAGCCATATTTTCCTCTTGGATCAGATCCGAAGACTCCGTCCAGAACCACGAACCGGTCGGGCAGATCAAGGCCTGACCGCGAATAAAGCGCTGCTGCGAGGTGACGTGGTTGAAGGACGCACAACCCGGAATCGAGGTTCCCGAAGTCCACGCGTTATTGCTGTCCAGTTCCAACGCCAGCAGATCCATCATTTCCTGATAGGCGTAGTAAAATGCGTCGTGACCCAGCATATTGATATCCGCCGTCTGGTTGTAATATTTCTCGGTGCCGTCCAATCCCATATACTGATACAGCCACGGATACAGCATCATTTCCAGATAGCCGGTGGAACCGGACCAAACCATCGGCTGCGCGTTGTGCGTCTTGCCGGATTGCTCGTAAGTAAACAGATCTTTCTTGGTACCTTCAGCGGTCACCTTTTCCATCGCGTTAAATACTTCTCTCAGTTCCTTGGTGTTGATCGGGTAATCGTGACCCTCTTCCCAACCGAGAACGTCGTGGCAGAGGTAATCCATCATCGGCTTGTTATAAGCCAATGCCGTCGGAGCGTAGGTCAGCGGCACCACGTAATTGACCTTCTCACCGCTATCCAACAAATAATGGTTATTGCCAATGATACGATCATTTAAAGATTTGCCGTTCTCATCCGGCTGATCCATCATAGTGGTCAGATCAGCCAGATAACCGGCTTCCGCCCAGCGAGGCCATTCACCCGTCTGCACGAAATACAGATCGGCAACAGCCAGACCTTCCGTTTCCAGAACGTTTTGCATCGTACCCGAAAGCATGGAGTCAAACTCATACTCCACCCGAATGCCGGTCTTATGGGTGAAAGCCGCGGCCGCATTGGCCAGCCAAGCCTCTTTCAACCCGTTCAACTGCGCCTTGATCACGATGTACTCACCGGTCAAGGCCGCACCGCCACCCGTCGTGTTACAGCCGGCCATCATACCGACCAGCAACACGGCAACCACAAAAATTGCAATCAGTCTCTTTACAACGTTCATATTCTTCTCTCCTTTATTTGATCGGAATCACAAACACGCCTTCGCCGGCGCCAAGTTCAAAAGTATAACTGCCATCTTGCAACTGAATTTCCGTCTCTTCGCCTTCGACGTAAACGATCGCCGAGGTCGCTTCGCGGAATTTTACCGTTACAGAAGAAGAAACTTTCTGGCTCGGTTCAACGGCATTCACGATCATAAAGCCGTCGTAGCCGTCCTTATCCTTCAGGTGGCCGATGATCGCATCCTGTGTGGCCGTAGCCGTTTCGATACGCGGTGCTTGATAGTCTCCAACGTGTTTCAGCGTCTGAAACTCATCTTTCACCTTGAGAGCGGTGGTACCCTGCCATTCATAGTTGAGCAACACGTGGTCAAACTTCTGCACCTCGAGGTTGGCGGCCTGTACGGCGTAGTAAGCATCCGTCTTGACCGATTCCATACCGTTGGCTTCCGGATACATCACCATTCCGTCATAAAAACTCTCGTTAATGTGCGGATGGCCTTCGCTGCGGTGTTGCCAATACGTGAAGTAACCGATGGTCTTGGCACCGTACGCCAGCGCCGCATACAACTGGTAACCGACGTCGGCCTTGGTCTTGATGGAGCGCGCATGGTCGCTGATGCCTTCGCCCCCGACAGGGCCATAAGCACACGACTGGATGACCACGCCGATATCAAAGCCGCCTTCCTTGCCGCCGTTGGCCGCCAACTCCAGATTTTGGAACCACGTTTCACGCAGATAATTTTCACCGGTCTGGTTGTTCCAGCGAAGCGGATAATAATCGTAACAGAACATATTATCCAACTTGCCGAAATCCTGAATGTATTTCTTATAAGTACCGATCGAACCGTCACCGGCCTGCGCGCCAAGGTGCGGTGCGCCGTACACCGGCATCATACAAGTCAGCGTGCGGCAATCCGATTTGATGCTTTGGATGTACTCGGTGACCGACTTGAAAATTTGGTAGTTGGTCACGCGCGGTTCATCCTTCAGCGTAATACCGTAAAAACTGTCGTAACTCGATAAGGCCGCGATCATACCGGCAATGTATGACTTGGTGTCCTCATCCAACACACCGCTGCCTTGCGTCAGCAGCGTCAGAGTGTCGGAGTGAACAAGAACGTCCAGTCCCACCTTTTCTGCCAGTTCCATATATTCATATAAGGTACTATCTTTAAAACTGGTGGCCGTCAGCCCTTTTGCCGTCAGATCGTACGAGACGTCAGTCTCGGGATACAGCAACGTGAAACCGGCGTTTTTATAATCCAGAAAATCCTTTTCGGTGATAAAACTGTTCCAGCCACCCCGCGGATCGTCCGGATGCGTCTGACCGCCGACCTGCCACCGGTATCCGCCGCTTCGCGGACCGGCATACGCATACAGCGTTAACTCCTGATCATCGGTATATTGGGGTTTGCCTTCCGGCACGTTCAGCGGCACCGTTTCCGGTTGGTTGCCGCCGCACGCGGACATTCCCAGTAGCATGGCTACCACCAGCAAAGCACAACAAATTCTTTTCATCGGATTCTCCTCTGCTACGCACGTTCGTTTCTTAAACCTTCAAACACGGCGTTGCCGTAACGACTGCGCTCATTTCTCTGTTTGCCTTAGGCATCGTCCGATGCCACGTTGGTTTCCGACTCCATGGCATCGTCCCACTCGTCTTTCCATCCGTCATCCGTCGAAACGGTGACAATCGAGACCGCCGTCAAACGGCTTACCCGCCAAAGCGGGGATTCATACTTCTTCACCTGCTATTCCCCCTTACAAAAACGCAAAATTCTCACGGCAGAAGGTAAGCAGTTCGGTCACCTCATCGTCGGCGAGTACCTTGTTAGTAAGGATCGCACCGAGCGTATCGGTGGCGCCGCCTTCGATCTGTTTCTTGGCGATCGACTGCGCCAGCGACACCAGCGACTTCGTCGCTTCGCCGGTTTCAATGCCGGTATCCGTCTTTTCGTTGTGGCTGTAGTACACCACCGCGCCGCTGCTCAGTTTCACGTACGCACGCGCCGTGATCTGCACGTTGGCACGACCGTTAACGGTACCGTTAGTCAGCGTACCGAACAACGATTCACCGTTGGCGATACGCGCCAGTTCGTCCGCATCGTTCGTTTTGGCAACCGCCGGAGTGGCGCCTCTTTTGCCGACCGTATTCAGTTCGAGATCCTGACCGTCATACAAGAGAGTCGTGGGCAACATAATGATACCCGCCTCCGTAATGGAAGTAGCCGGCGTAACGACCGCAGTCTTGGTGGACTGGAAGCGAATGCCCTGCTTGGCGATATCCGTCTTGATCGTCGCACCTTCCATATCGATCGACAAATTGCTGTCATCCACTACCGTAACGGTCGTATTGGCGTTTATCACATCCACCGTCCCGAGAGAGGTCATATCCGCGGCAAACACATCCGCCAGCGTCACGGCAGTCGAATCACCCGCCGTCGTCATCAAAACCTCAAAATTGACAGCCAACCACGCATCGTTCGGTGCCGTGCCGCCGTCCACGTTGGACAGATCCACAAAATGGATCTCACCGGCGGCCTCATCTGCACGCACGGTAACATCCTCCGTATTACCAAGTGCCACCACGTCAGCACGCAACGTCGTTCCGACGTAGTCCAACTTGGCCGGATCGTATTTGATCAAACCCTCAACGCCGCCGATCGCGCCCTGCACGTACATAGCAACGCTGATCGTCTCGCCGGCCTTCGCCTGAACCGGACCGTCCATACGGACAGCCGGAGTCACCGCCGCGCTCGTCGGCAAAATGCACGCCGCACAAAACAGCAGTACGACACAAATAACGGAAATACACTTTTTCATGATTCTTCCTCCTTATAAAATAACAATAGCCATTTTATGAAATTCTCTTGCTTGGGGCAATTCAAAAGGATGCCACTGCCCCCTTGTAATTCAATAGTAGCAAACCTTTCACCGCTTGTCTATCACTTTTTTCCAAATTTGAGTATTTTTTTCCAGGAAAATATAGGAGATTACCAAAGTCTTTTCGACACTTCTTACGGCTTTTGTAAAACTCGTTCAGTTGTCTATTAACGCATTGGCTTGACAACGAGCGGTCAATTGATTACAATAAAAACAGTTGAAAGGCAGGTGGTGAGCAACGTGGCAACCAATTATGAAGCGGAATTGCACCGATTTGACGATTATATACACATTCCGACCACGGAAAGCGACTTTGGCTACAGTTTCCACTCCAAAGATTCCAAGTTGCATACACACCAAGGTTTTGCGGAATTTACGCTGATCGTCCACGGCCGATGGGAAAATGTTTATAATGGCCGCCGCTTTTTGATGGAGCAGGGAGGCGTGGTGTTTTTAGGAACAGACACCACGCATGAATGGAAGTTGCTCGATCCGACAGGCAATCATTTTACTTTCTTTTTCCGCCAAGAGTATTTCGAGAGGTTCTGTAAGATGTACTTTCCCGAGCATAAGGACCTGCCCGGAATGCGTTACCGTCAGGTTGCCTTGCCGACCAGTGTTGCCAATTTCCTGTTGGACGAAGCAGAAAAAATGATCCGTACACGGGCCAGTACCACGCACACCGAACAGTTTCGTAATTATCTGCACAATCTCATTTATTTCACCTTTTTAAACGAGCGCGTTGAATCGAAGCCCGCCGCGCACACCCACGGTGCTCACTTAAAGGTACACTTGGACCGCTTTGAATGGATGAACCTATCAATAAAAGAAATCTACAGCGTCTTTCCCGTCAGCAAGAGCACGTTGATCAAGGAATTTAAAGAAGAGACCGGTATGACCATTGTGGAATACCGCAATCAAAAACGTATGGAATATGCCGCACAACTGCTGAAAGAATGGGATTGTACCATTGCCGAAGTAGCCAGTAAAGTAGGGATCTCCTCACTCAGTTATTTTTCCCGTCATTTCAAAGAACAGTACGGCGTACTGCCCAAAGAATACCGCAACTATCATTGTTGGTAAGTCAAAAATAAAAATCCCCCGCATAGCGGGGGATTTTCGTTTTTTACGGTAAATGATAGTGGCTGAAGATATAGATGGGGACGGCCGACCAGCCATGGCAGAGACTGCCGGCCATTTCGAAGTCATCCGCGCCAAGGGCGGTCTCCCAGAAGGTATCCGCACCGGCAGAGAGCATCCTGCCCCACACCGTCTCGATGTGCGACAGCACGTAGTCGCGGTGTTTATCCGAGCGTTTGAGCAACGCCTCGTACGCATAGATGGTCATACTGACCGAGCAGGGAATGAGCGTATCGGACATCAGCCATTGTTCCACACCCTCGACCAGTTCTTCCGGCACGATACCCGCAAACAGCGCCATCGCCTGCGTCAGCGCGTGGCGCGGTGCGCCGTCCTCCTTGCGGGTGAGGTAGCCGCCGCTCGCCGTGTCGTAGAAATGGCGATGCACCGCCTCGGCCAACCCGCGCGACGCGGCGGCGTAGCGCGACGCCTCCGGCTTGCCGAGCAGGGTGGTGATCTCCGCAAAGCAACGCAGTGCATCCGAAACGAAGGTGCTCAGCAGGCTGTCGTATTCGGTATCGAACTGGTGGAGATGACCGGACAGACCGGGTTGCCATTCGTAGAAATTCCACGCCCAACTGCCACAGTACAGCGGTAGCAGACCGGTCTCGTCAATGCGGGATATAAAGCCCTCGCAGATGGTTTTTAAGGTATCGTATACTTCTTCGCCCAGCGTGAGGTCACCGGTAAACTGCATATACTCCAAGATCTCGCGGACGTATACGGCGGTGAAACTGGGGATGTTGACCCCCACCTTCCCCGGCGGGCACAGTTCCAGCAGATTATCGGGGCGGAGAGCATACTGCATCATTTCCAGCGTCGCCCGCGGGAAGGCGGTCTCGCCGAAAGCGTAGTAGCCGCACAGGATCTGCACACGGCTGTCCATCGCGTACAGCGATTGTTCCCGCCACGGGCAATCCTCGTAATGCTCATGCATACAGTGTTGCAACGTCTTGGCGCCCACCTCCCAGATCTTGCGATGCAGTTTGTCGGTCATCGGGTTTGGGAGATAGGTGAGCGGATAGTCGGTCGGCAGAATGCCGACGTAGTTGACCGTACCGGCGGGGGCGGCAATATGCAGTTGGATATACCGCAGACCAAGGCGCTGGAATGGATGGGTAAACTCGTTATGACCCGCCTTGGCAACGGTGCGGAAGCAGAAGTTGCGGGTGCCGACCGACGCACGAACGCGCAGGTCATCCAAATGTTCGCCGATGCCGATCAAAATCTCGGTATCCGTCGGCACGTCCACCGACAAGGTCAGCAGACCGGCGGCTTCGCCGCCGAGGTCTGCGACGAAATACACACCGTCACAGCGGCGGTCAGCAGGGACTTGCCACGTGAGATCTTCACCGGCGCACAGATATTCCCGACGGGTGGCGGAGAGGTACGCGGTCTGCATACGCACCGCCTTGGGGAGGGTCTTATCGTTTTCCAGATACACGCCCTGCGCGACCACCTTCGCGTCGGTCCTCTCGCCGATGACCAGTTTCCGGACAGGGCGGGGATACAGCGCCTTTTGCTTGCCGGCCGGCACGCTGGGAGTCAGCGGCGGCAAAGCGGCGGTGGCATCGAAGTTGAAATTATAGCCGAGTTGCGGGGTGAGCAGTTCCTGATCGGGATGATAGCGGACGTCCTCCCGCGACAGGATCGCCGGACTGCTGACCAGCAGTTCGGTCTCGCCGTCCCACGCGGCGAAGATGACGCCGGGGATGAGGGCGTTGCAGGAAGAGGATGCGTAGCCGCTGACGTACTGACCGATCACCAGTTCGTTGTCCCCTGCCTGCAGATACGCATCCAGACAGAGGGTATCGTAAAACTGGCGGGTCTCGTAATCGTCATACTGTCCGCAATCCACAAACCGGCCGTTTAGGTAAACGGCGTATTCCGCATGGGCGGCCAGATACAGCGTGGCCCTGCCCTGCGGGGCAGACAAGGTAGCGTGATAAGTGAAGTAGCGGTCGGTCACCGGCGGGGTGACACCGGCGGCAAAGATCCATTCCGCGTTATGAAAACGATCCATAGCGATTGGCTCCTTTTTTTGTAAGTGGTATAACTTAAGTGGTATAACTATACCATAAGCGAGCCGAACTCGCAACGGTTTTTTGAAAGAAAAGGGCGCGATACGGCCTCTGATTGCTCGTCATACGCCAGTATGCGCTCGCAATCATCGTTGTCTCGCTAACCGTTTTCTTTTCAAAAAACTGCTTTGCACCGCCGGTTTTATGGG
>JAFQQM010000068.1 GCA_017410585.1 Clostridia bacterium | reverse complement strand
TGCCAGTAAGCACGATCCATGGCGCCGGTAATCGAGTTGAGATACACGACGTTGTCCAGGACGCGGCCGCCGCCGGCATAATGCAGTCCCCCGCCCCAGCCGGTCACGGGTTTCCCGCCCAGTTCCGAGGGAAGGGTGACGATCCTTTCGGTGCTGTAAAGTTTTTTCACCACGCACCAGCCCTCGTTCGGGGTGCCGGAGATCGACGGATGGATGTCCAGATGAGGGCTGGGATTGTCGATGACGTCGTAGTCGGGAAGGCAGATCCAGTCGCCGAAACGGACGGCGTTTTCATAGATCAGGCATTTCGCAAGGCAAGAGTCGATCCCCGGAGCCTTGTCACCGGGATGATTGGTAAAGTCGTTGTTCTGCGGGTTTTCGATCCAGACCAAGTTCGGGCAGTTATAGATCATCATCGAGGGCCACTCTTCATTGACGATCACGGAGCAGTCCTCCGGGAACGCGAAGAAATACAGATTTTCGCAGCCGTCGAAGGAACCGCGGTAGGAATCCCCGTTGATCACGCTCGGTACATCCACCATAGCGCCAAGTGTGGGCGAAACCGACATATTGAGGACGAATTTTTTCATTTTCGCACCTGCGAACGCACCGCGGTTGATGAGTACGCCGTCGGCATTGACGGTGACCTCCGCCGTGTTGACAAACGCCTCTTTGAAGGCGTCCATGTGGATGACCTCCACGCCGTTGGGGATCGTAAGAGAGGCAAGCCCACAGCGCCAGAACGCTTTTTCCCCGATCGACCGCAAGGTCGAGGGAAGAACGACCTCGGTCAGGGACACAAGCCCGTAGAAAGCTTTGTCCGCGATCTCGGTGACGCCCTCGGGGATGACGATCCTCTGCGGACCGACAACGGTATTGAAATCGTTGAAGCAACCGATCTTGGTGACCTGCACGCCGCTGATCACCGAGGGGATGACAAGCTCGGTCTCAAATCCGAGGTAGCGGTTCACTTCGCCCTCGGGCGTGACCGTAAACATCTCATCCCGACGGGATACCGGCCAGGTCTCCACACAAAATGTGTCGCTGTAGCTGGTGTAGGAGTTGTTGTTCGGGCTGACGCAATAGACCATAAGACGGTAATATTTGGTCCCGACCACATTGGAGGGGCATGGCAACTCGATCGCCATCCGGCGGGAGCTTGCAACAGTGGCGCCGTACAGGTGCTCGCTTTGCTGATTCATATACAGGCAAGGGTCGGAGACGACCTGACGGTCGCCGATCGGCGTGTTGACATTGTCCGCGCTGTCGCCGACAAGCCATTGATACTCCAAACGGTCACATTCGCCGTAAATGTTCACATAGCCAGAAAGGCAGCCGACCGAACCGACGGTCTGATAATATTTTGAGTAATCGGTAAACCCGCTCGGACGCCACAAACCTTCGTAATTGCCGCTGAAATAGGAATCGCCGCCGATGTAAGATTCGTTCCCGCCGCCGCCGTAATAGTTCAGTCCGGCGTTGGCGCGCACATCCGCGACCGGTGCGTCGGTCAGGCCGAAATGCGCCGTATTGGTCTGCCACACGACCGGAGTGCCCGACGGTGTGGTATACGAACACTTCATGTAAAGATATCGGTCAATGCATTCGTTGCCGAAATTGACCCGGTAGGTATAGGTGTTTGCGCCCGCGATCGGCACGCCGTAGGTGTCGTTTGCATCGGCGCACTCGTACCACTGGTAACTTACACCCGCGCTG
Organism: Clostridia bacterium; assembly: GCA_017410585.1. Lineage (GTDB taxonomy): Bacteria > Bacillota > Clostridia > Oscillospirales > Acutalibacteraceae > RGIG426. Next base: position 8,047 of record JAFQQM010000068.1, on the reverse strand, counting down.
TTGGCAACGGCCGAGTGTCCGACAAACACATCGTAATAATCGTAGTGGCCTTCATAGATGTTATACACCCGGTCTTTTATCGTGGCAGAGGTGCTCGGCGCCATGGCCGCGACCCGGACCGTGCGGGCGTCAAGGAAATACAGGTCGTTAAAGCCCGGAACCGACACGCGCAAATAACAGCCGTAGTACTTCGTGGAATACGTATCGGTGGACGATACGCCGTCGCGCGCGCCGTCGGAAAAGATCGGGAGCCGCGGATCGGTCGTCCAGCCGGGGAGAGCTGCGAGGATCTGTTTGATCTCAAATTCGCTCTTGCCCTCCGTCATCGCCGCCCACGCTTCGGCGGTCATGCCGATGGGAATCTGCGCGGTGCGGGGCCAGGTGACCTGGGTCTCGTCGATCCACGTCCAGAGGTAACTGACCGTCGCCGGATACGGAACGGCGGTGTAGGAGCCGGAGGGATAAGCATAGCGCTGGCCGAGACTGTCGGTCAGGTCGTAGGCATAGGTGACCGGCGTATAGGTGTCGATACCCGCGGCTCCGCTCGACGCCGACGTGACGGACCACGAATAGTAAGACGGATTGTACTCCTTGGGTTCAAGAGCATTAAGATGGATCGGAGGATTCAACTCACCCAGGTTGCCGTATTTGAGATACACAGTCCCGGAGACGTAATGGAACGCCTTGCGATAGCCGGAGTCATCAGTGAAACGAACCCGCACCATGCAGGAATAGTAACGAGGGGTATACTGCCCCGCGGTGCCGTTCCCTGCGCCGTAGACAGCCGCGTCATCGAACAGCGGCAGAACGGGGTTTGTCGTCCAGCCCGGCAGATCGATCACCAGATCGGAATAATCCACCGGCATTCTGGGATTCTGGGTATACCAGTTGTTTTCATAATTGTTGACGGTGGTCTGCCAGACAGACGCATCCGTGCCGATGGGTGCCAGGCCGTAAATGCCGTCGGTATAGGTCCACAGATATTCCACCACGGCATTCGAGCCGGTAAGGGGTTTATAGTTCGCCCCGGGAACGTCAGACCAGACGATATTGTTGGCGTCGGTGACGGAATAGCGGAATTCAACGCCTGTTTCAACCGGATTCCGCGGCAGAATGACCGTACCGCCCTGCGGCGATTGACCGGTCGAAGTCAGTTTCGCCTCGGCGGAAGCGTTCGAGATCGGCGCCGTGATAATATCCGGCGCCTTTTCATGGAAAAAGACCGTGCCGCTGCCCGTCGTGTTGTAAACGGCAACGCCGTCCTTGACCCAGCGCACGAACACGCTGTAATAACGGTCGGAATAGTGCAGACTTCCGTCGCCGGAGGGTACGCCGTACACCGCTTCATCGGAATAGACCGAGAGGCGGCTGTTCGACGCGGAGGTCCAGTTCAGCGTAGCGAGCAGATCGGAATAGTCGAACTCGACGACTCCTCCCCCGCCGCCTGCGCCGCCACCGCCGGCACTCATCTGCTGATTTTCATAATTTGAAACCGCCGTCTGCCACGCGGAAGGCGAGGTGCCTACCGGGGTAAAGGAGCGGATCGTTCTGTATTGAGGAAGCGAGTCGGCATATACAAAAGCATACTGGATCACGCCGTCCTGTTCGCCGAGAGGCGTGTTCCAGGGAGCGCCGCCGAAGGTTCCGCCAACGGAGTCGACCGCGGTATAGAAGAAATCAACACCGGGATCGGCGTGGTTCACAAGCTCCACATCGTCCACTGCGACCGTGGAGCCGTTCCCCGTCTGATAGGGATTGGCTATGACCGACGATACAGGCGCGACAAAACCGGTGGAAGTGCCACCTGTTCCTCCCCCGCCTTCACCGCCGGCACCTGTTCCGCCGCCGGTGCCGCCGCCGGACGAGCCGTCATGGACGTAGACGACGCTGTTATCGGTGCTGATAAACGGATCGGAGCCGTCCAACTCCCATTTGACAAAAACGGAGTAGTAATGCGGCTCGTACACAATGGAGCCGTCGCCGCCCATGGAATAAGCGAGAGGCAGTGTGGTATTCGACGCATCGACCCATGTCAGCTGCGTTTGAAACAACTCGGTATAATCAAGCGATCCGTCACTGAAATGAGAGGGATCCTTCTCATAATCCGACAAGGCGGTAAGCCACGCGGACCGTGTCATACCGACCGGCACGACGTTGGAAAGAGATTTGCCCTTCTCCGCCGGATTCTCAAAGTAATAGACAAAACTGTAGGATACCGTGCCGCATTCGCTCGGCAAAGAGACGCCGCTCGCGTACGCATTGTTGGAAAACTCCATTCCGACACTGTCCGTCAAGTAGTAGTAGAATTTCACGCCGGAATCGGAGGTGCTGTTCCATTGTACGTTCGTCACAGGCTCAGCGCTGACGGAGCCGGCGCCGCCCATTTTGATCTGATAAGCGCCCGCCGTGAGCGAAGAGACCGGAGCGACGAAGGTTGTCGACCCTAATCCTCTTGTGCCGGTATTAATCCCGATGGTATTGCCTTGTTCGCCATCGTAACCAACTCCGCCGTCACCGATATCTACCGCAAAGACAGACATCGGAACAGCCGATACGATCATCATGATCGCCAAAAGCATGCTGAGCAGTCGAAGCCCATATTTTTTGCACTTTTTCATATAGTTGACCCCGTAATCTCGTTTATTTTTGGTTTATGAAATGATCTGAGCCTTATCGTCATATTTCCGTCATTTTCCGTACGTTTTCGCCGCATTGCCATACTTCATCATAGCGCGGACCAACGCTGCAAGCGACGCGTCGGCATCGTTCTGCTTGGCGTATGCGTAGGATTCGATGCTGTAAGAGACCGTGTTGCTGATCGCCGTATCTCCGTTATACGCCGTGACCAAAACGGTTTCGCTCATCTGTCCGGCGGTGATGCCGCTGTACGACGCGATATAATACCCGCCGGACGCGGTCAGATCCTCTGCCGTGATCTCTTTGAGCATGGTTCCGCCCGCATTTTCGAACCGAACCGTGATCCCGTCGGTGCTCGCCGCCGTGAACACGAATTGCATGGTGATGGAATCTCCCAGTCTGAGGGATACGCCTTTCCAGACGACAAAAGGCGATTCCACCGCTTGATAAGCAATATTCTTGACCGAAGTTAAGGCCGGATCCGTTGCCGTACCCCACGCGCGCTGTTCTTCGGTGAGTTTTGCGTTGGCAAGATCGCCTGTCTTATATCCGGTGTAGTGCTGCGCCGCCGCTCCGTAATCCAAGAGATTCACAAGCAGTGTTCGAAGTTCGGCGTCGTCTGTTTTTTTAAGCATGGAATAGCAGTACTCCGCAACGCTGTACTCGGTCGGTGCGCTGACGTATTCCTTTCCGTCCTTCACCGCGTGAAGCGTCACCTTGACGGTGTCGTTCATCTGATTCGGCGCAATGTCGGGGAGACTGAATACGTAATAGGTCTTTCCTTCGGAGGTGACTTCGCTGAACTGGCTGGCCGTCACCGTTTTACCGTTTATTTCAAAAGCGGCGTGAAGATCCGTATATCCGCCTTCGGTAATGGATTCTTTTTCTATATAAAAGTTTTCTTTCAGATTGTTCTGCAGCGTGATTGAAGCCGCCTCAATTTCAATCGGGCACAGGCGGTAATACGCCGTTACGGTGCAGCCGAGGTTGCCGCCGGCAACGCTGAAAGACGCCGCCGCGACGGGATTATCCACCCGAACGTCCTCTTCGCGGAAGTATTTGCCCGTTTCCGCAAGCGTTAACAGAAGTTTGTATTCCGCCTCCGGATCCATCGGGCGCGCCATGAATTCATCAACGCTGCCCGAAGCGATCCACCATGAATCGGACGCATAGTTATAAACGAGAGCCGCTTGCAAAGAACCGTTTTGGTAAACCGCCACCGTGAGCGCATCGCGAACGCCGTCGATATCCGCGTCAAAGCCCGAGAGAAATTCGCCGTACGTTTGACCCGCCACCATAGGAGCGAGTGTGAAATGACCGGCGGCATAGGCCCGCGGTGTGAAGGCAAGCACCGCTTCGATATGATTCCATGAACCGTATACATTCTCCCTCGTGGACGCCAAAAGATCGAGCGTCGAGACCTCGGTATCATCGGTGAAAAAATAGCCGTTACTGACGTTGAATTTGAGAAATGCCAAATACACGTGTCCTTCTTCCATAACCGTGTCGGCAGAAACCCGGTTCTTGTAGTTCAGTTCGTCGATATACCATTCTGTTTCATTCTCCATCGAGCCGTACTTCCGGTCTTCTTCACAGATGGCAAGCACGGGAAGCGTATCGCCGATTTTCGGAGTTTTCCCGGTAAGGCGGATGTAGGGCACTTCACTTCTTCCGTTGCTCACCGTCTCCTGATAAGAACAGACGCTGCATGTCCGGACGTCTTCGCCTCCCTGATGGCTCCAATTTCCGAAGGTGTGCGCGGCGTGTTCAAACTCTTCGCCGCAGATGGAGCAGATCCGATAGTGGTATTCCGAATCATAGGTAACCCCGTTCGTGTTTTTGCTGTGATCGCATCCCATGTACTGCGGATCGGTCAGAACCGATCCCGAAAGACCGTCCGGAGAAAGATTTGTGATCGGATACATTTTTCCCATGACCGTGACGATAGTCGCGTCCGTGAAAACGTACGGATCCTGCGCCGTGACGGTGACGAGCGCACGGTATTCGCCAGGCGTTGACGTGCCGGTATAGGCCGATCCGTCCTTGTACCACACCGTGGAAACCTTCACGCCGGAAATCGGAGAGTTCAGCGGCGACGCCGCCGAGAGTTCGACGCCGACGGAAAGGTCGCCCCGTACCGGGATCGATAAGATCTTAGAAGGGAGTACGTCGAGCGGGACGATATATCCGGTCAGCACACCGCCGCTTACGGTGAGTTCAGTCGCCGTTTTTCCTCCGACAGTCAGGCTGTGCTCGGCGTCGACCCGGTAGTACGGCTTGGGCGTGATCTGAACCTTTAAGCGGTAACTGCCGCCGCGCGAAAACGTACTGCGCTCCGACATAGGCGTATAGCGCGTGCCGCCTGCTTTTTGTTCTTCAAAGGTAAATGCCGCGGTGAACGCTTCCTGTTCGATACTCAGATTGACCGGATTTTTGCCGTGCTCCGGCCAAATGATTCCTGTCACGTCGTCCGGCAGGGAGATATTGCCGATCCGCTCGTACACGCAGTCGATCTCGATCACGTCGTCGCTGACAGTGTAAATGACTTCGTCAGCGGGTTTCCAGTATTCGGAGGCGTGAGCTTCGATCCGGTAGGTCGAGCCCTGCGTCATACCGCCGCGCAGATCCCGCGCCAGCGCGTAAAGGTCAAGGCGGTTTGTGTCGGTGAGATAGTAGTTATTGGAAACAGGCGCACCGGGCGCGTAGGAAACGTCTTCCCAGCCGTTACCGCCGAGCCGCGTGACCTTCCAGTAATAACTCATAACGTGGTACGGAGCATCCGGCAGCGGCGCAAAGCTTTCACTGTAATATTGCGCGTTATCGTTGATCAGTTCAAAGTGATCGGTCGGACTGTAGGTAAGTCCCGCGTCGATCCCGTCCTCGCGCACGATCCGTGAGGCGCCGTTCTCCTGAACCGAAACGGTGACGTCGGCGCCGATTCCTTCGGAGCCGAGATTTTCAAACTCGTTGCTCTGAGACGTCGTAAAATCAAGCGAGAAGGGATACTGATCCGGACCGATTTTGATCACTCTTCTGTCCGCGCCTGTATGGGAGAAAGAGCGCAGAGGGAGCCCGATCCGGCCGCAGTCCACGTTGACATAATAGGCGGTACCGTTCAACTTATCAACGGTGATCCGATTATCGTACTGCGCCTCAAAGTAGCCGAAATTGATAGAGACATTCGCACCCCACGCGACGGAAAACACGTCGGCACAACTCTTGCCGTAGAAGTCGCCGGCGTTGACGATCGCCACCGCGCCGTTGCAAAGACATACCGCCGCGCAGACGGTCTCTTTTTCACCGTTGTCGTCGATCGTAAAGCCGCGCCCGTAGTATTCGCCGCCGTTGGAAGTAAAGCGCCCTCCGTCACGCACAACGACCGCGTTTCCGGGCGTGATCGAATTGACCGTTCCCGCGCTTGTGCTGCCGCCGGTATTGTATTTTTTCGTGTATGTGTAATACTCGCTTTCATAATGCCCCGCCGTGATCTCGCCGCCGTTCACGGTCAAGATCCCCTGCACGTTGAACACCGTCAGCGCACGGTCGAGAAAAATCCCCGTCTGCTCGTTCGTTTCCCCCATACTCGGGATACGTCTGTCAAAGATGATCTCGCCGCCGCCGACGGAATCGTCAACGGTAAGGTTTGCGCCGCTTTCCACGCTGAAAAGGGCATCCGAGGATAACGCGATGCCGAAATCAAGCCGTTCTTTTATCGTATGTCCGTTCAGATCCAGAACGGCGTCGCCCTTTACGGTAAAGGTGTCGATAAAATCACTCAGGTCGTCCTCAAGTCGGAGATAACGCTTTGACGACCCCGTCTGCCGCAGGAGCGTTTTCAGATCCGAAACGTATTTGATCCGATACGGAGAAGCCTTCGTTCCGCTTCCCGTCAGCGTTTCGACCCTCACGTCGATACCGGTCCCGCTTGAACCGAGATTCAGAAACACCGCCGCGTCGCTTGCGGAATAATCGGTAAAATCATAGTAATGTTCCGTCGAATCCACATAGATATGCGTGTAATCCTTTTTTTCATGGTTGAACGCGTACAGCGGGATCCCGATCCTGCCGCAATCCACATTGACGTAGGCGGCGACGCCGTTTGCCTTATCAACGGTAACGCGGTTATCGTAGCGTGCATAAAAATTGCCCGCGTAAACGGTAAGATCGACCCGGTCACCTACCGAAAAAACGTCGGCACAACTCTTGCCGTAAAAATCTCCGGCGTATATCACCGCTTCGGCGCCTCTCAACAGTTTAACCGCCGCACATGCTGAATCCTTCTGACCCTCGTCGTCGATCGTAAAACCGCGCCCGTAATACTCGCCGCCGTTGGAAACAAAACGCCCGCCGCTCTTTACGACGACCGCATTACCGGGCGTGATCGAGTTGACGGTTCCCGGAGACGGACTGCTGTCCGCATAGATATAGCCGTCGGTATAGGTATAATACTCGCTCTCGTAATGTCCCGCCGTGATTTCACCCGCATTCACGGTCAAAACGCCGTATACGTCAAACACCGTCAACGGGCGGCTGAGAAAAATGTCGGAATACGCATTCGTTTCGCCCATGGGGGGAATGAATCTGTCGTGGATGATCTCGCCGCCTCCGACGGAATCGTTCAGTGTCAGCGACGCTCCCGCCTCGATGACAAACAGACTGCGATTCTCGCTCCCGTCGTTAAAAAACAACTTGGATCGGATCTTATGACCGTTCAGATCGACGGTCTTATAGCCCTTCACACTGATCGGACCGAATGCATAGTACTGCTCTCCCTCTATATCGGCGCCGATCTGAATAAAGACCCTTTCCCCTCCTTCTTCGGTCAGAGCGTCGATCAGTTCCCTTTGGTTTGTTACGGTAACGTATTTCGGTCTCGATCCCGTTCCGTCCTCTCTTTCCGAAGCGGAAACAGTCATTCCGAGGGTTAAACTCGGCATGACGAGCAATAAGCACAAAAGCAAGCATAAAGGTCTTTTCAACATGGCGTTTTCCTCCAATCCGGTTTTTCGAAATTGTCCTTTTATAGAACGGAAATGTTATCGCATTTCCGATTGCAGAACATAGTACCCCCCATTTTCATAATTCTTTTTTATTTTCAGCTTTGTCCCACAATGGGGGCAATACAGCGAATCGGGGGCTAACACCGTATCGCATTCGGGACAGCAGGGATGCTGCCGTTTGTAACGGTCAAAGAGCGTTTCGCTTGATAATCTTTCGCCACAATCGGGACAGAAGGAAGCGGAGGCTTTAATCACTTGACCGCCCCGAAGTATTACGGTGTTTCGACGTCGGAGCCCGTATAAAGGTATCTTAAATGAAAACCAGCGTCAGCGTCCTTGACGTCGTTGTAAGCGATGGTCACGCCGTATTCTACCGATACGTCAAGCCCCTTGTCGCCGAAGCCGTAAAC
>JAFQQM010000067.1 GCA_017410585.1 Clostridia bacterium | reverse complement strand
TGACGCTAATGATGTCGGCTTCGCCTAATGTTTTGTGGCAAACATCATTCAAAAAGACCTCTTTTGTCCAGTAGACAAAAGAGGTCTTTTTGTTGGAGCGGATTACGAGGCTCGAACTCGCTACCTCCACCTTGGCAAGGTGGCGCTCTACCAGATGAGCTAAATCCGCGATTGCCCGATTATAATACCACAGACATCGCGGCTTGTCAAGCCTCAAATTGAAAATTTTTTATAATTTTTCCGCACGGCGCTTGGCGGCGGTCACCGTATTCTTCAAAAGCATCGCAATGGTCATCGGTCCGACACCGCCCGGCACCGGCGTGATCTGCGACGCGATCTCGCCAACCGCCTCAAAATCCACGTCCCCGCACAGTTTGCCGTTCTCGTCGCGGTTCATGCCGACGTCGATGACCACCGCCCCGTCCTTGACCATATCGGCGGTGACAAACTTGGCGCGACCGACCGCCGCCACCAAAATATCCGCCTCGCGGCAGATCGCCGCCAGTTCTTTCGTCTTGGAGTGGCAGATGGTCACGGTGCCGTTTTCGTGCAACAACAGCATTGCCATCGGTTTGCCCACGATATTGGAACGGCCGATGACCACACAACGCTTACCGGCCACTTCCACCCCACTGCGGTGTAACAGTTCCATCACACCGGCGGGCGTACAGGGCAGGAAGGTGTAATCGCCGATCATAATATGACCGACGTTGACCGCCGAAAACGCATCCACGTCTTTACGCGGGTCGATAGCGGCAATGACCGCCGCATCGTCCAACGGACGCGGCAACGGCAACTGACATAAAATGCCGTCGATATCTTCGCGGGCGTTGAGTTCGTCCACCAGTGCCAGCAGTTCTGCTTCGCTCGTATCGGCAGGCAAGCGGAATTCCTCCGCGTGGATGCCCACCTCCGCCGAAGCGCGCGTCTTGTTGCGGACGTATACCTGCGAGGCAGGGTCTTCGCCCACCAAAATGACCGCCAGCCCCGGCGTCACGCCACAGGCCTGCAGTTGGCTCACCTCGTCGGCCAGATCGGCGCGGACCGCCGCGGCGATCGCCTTGCCGTCAATCAGCGTTGCTTTCATTGGGTTCCTCCTTGGTCTCCTCGTCGGATTCCTCTTCCTTCGTTTCTTCGGCCAGCGGAATGGTTGCCGCCACCGGCTCCAATGTCACCGGCAACCGGTTGGCCAGCGCGTGGAACAGGAACAGCAGACCGATGCCGCCCAGCACCGCGATGACCGCCACCAACTGGGAAACGCGCATCGAACCAAGGTACAGACTGTCGGTGCGCAGACCCTCGATAAAGAAGCGACCGAACCCATACCAAATGATATAGGACGAGAAGATCTGCCCCTTAAACTTATAAAATTTCTTGGACATGATATGCAACAGCACAAAGCCAAGCAAGCACCACAGCGACTCGTACAGGAAGGTGGGATGCACCGGCAACGACGGGTCAAAACCCGCCACGTCGCTGTTGATATGCATACCCGACTGAATGATATCGCCGGTCATACCCCACGGCAGGGTGGTATTGCCGCCGAAGGCCTCTTGATTAAAGAAATTGCCCCAGCGGCCGATGCCTTGACCGATCAAAAAGCCCAGCGCCGCAATATCAAACATCGCGCCGACGTTGACCTTACGCAGTTTGCACATCACCAGACCCGACAGAAACGCAACGATAATACCGCCGTAAATGCCCAGACCGCCGTTCCACACGTGCAAAATGGTGATCGGATTGGCGAAATACGCCGCCCGATCCTCCGAAAACAGCACGTAGTACAGACGGGCGCCGATAAACGCCAGCAGGGTCGACACCAACACCACGTCCAGCATACGGTCGGTATCCAAACCGAATTTCGGCGCACGCCGGAAAGCGTACAACACCGCCAGCAGGAAGCCGAGGGCGATCAAAACACCGTAAAATTTAATACTGAATTCCGCGCCGAACAACCGGAATTCCACCAGCGTATCGGTGATAGGGAATTCCCAGCCGAGAGCCGGAAACGCGATCCAATGATTCATTATTTTTTGCTCCTTTCAAGAAAAGCCTCTGTCAAGCGGACGGCGTCGCACGCCTCGGGGACGTCGTGTACCCGCAAAAGATGCGCACCGCCGACCTGCGCCAACGTGTGCAACGCCAGCGTCCCCGCCAACCGTTCGGATGGCGGACGGTTGGCGCCGGTAAAGGTCGCCACCACCCGCTTGCGGGACCCACCGATCAGAAACGGCTGCCGCGGGAAACGGGCGGTCAACGCCGGCAGGCGGCGAATGAGTTCCATATCCAGTTCGCGGGTCTTGCCAAAACCGATGCCGACGTCGAGACACACCTGCTGTCGGTCCATACCGGCCGCTTCGGCGGCCGCCAATGCCCGCTCAAAATACAGGGTGACCCCCTCCACCGAGTCGGCGGCAGGACAGGTCAGCACCAGACCGGCACCGCTGTTAGCCGCCACAGCCAACATCCCATTTTCCAAACTGCCGGACACGTCGTTGATGATCTGCACCCCCATCGCCAGCGCCCGCTCGGCTACTGACGGGTAGTAGGTATCCACCGATACCGGTACGGTCAACCGACCGGCCAATACTTCCAGCACCGGACACAACCGTTGCCATTCCTCCTCGGCAGAGACGGGGGTATGCTCCGGACGGGTGGATTGCCCGCCGATGTCGATGACAGCCGCACCGGCCGCTTGCATGGCCAAGGCCGCCTCGGCCGCCGCCTGCGGCGTCGCATAGCGCCCGCCATCGGAAAAACTATCGGGGGTGACGTTGAGAATGCCCATCACCTGCGTGCTTTCCAAGCGCATCACGCGGTCGGTCAGTTTCCAACTCGGCATCGGCATCCCCCTTTCCGTCTTGTCCTCACCTATTTTACTATTCTGCCGTCTATTTGTCAATCGAAGCGGAAAAAAACCGTTGCTTTTATTTTGTCGGATATGGTATAATTGGTAACAGAAATTCAGTCAATGAGGTATATCGTTATGTCTAACAGTTTTTTTGCTATGCTTTCCCGTATGAAATACATCCACCGCTGGCCGCTGATGCGTAACACCAGCACCGAAAATATCAGCGAACACACGCAGGAGGTGGCGGTGCTGGCGCACGCGCTCGCGCTGTTGCATAACACTCGCTTTGAGGGAAATGCCGACGTCGGAAAATGCGTGCTTTTGGCGCTGTATCACGACGTGCCGGAGATCATCACCGGTGATCTGCCCACGCCGGTCAAGTACCACAGCGAGGTACTGCGGGATGCCTATCGACAGGTCGAAGACGGCGCCGCCGACCGGTTGTTGGCGATGTTGCCGGACGATCTGCAAGGGGCCTATTATCCGCTACTGCACCAAGAGAGCAACAGTTTGGAAGCGCGTTTGGTCAAGGCGGCGGACAAACTGTCGGCACTGATCAAATGCACCGAGGAACTGAAACTCGGCAACCGCGAATTTTTCAAGGCTCACCAGTCCACCGAGCAATCGTTGCACGCCATGAAACTCCCCGCTGTAGAGGTCTTTTTGAAGGAATTTATGCCCGCCTACGGCCTCACCCTCGACGAACAACAAGGGATGTAAGATAGTATGAACGATCGCGAAAAACTGCACAACGGGGAACTGTATCTGCCATCCGCGACAGAAAAATAAGCCAATAAAAAAGTCGGTCAACAGACCGACTTTTTTATTGGCAAAAGAACGGTAATTTGTTTACCGCATCAAATGGATCATCTGCTCCGATTTAAATTCATTATATGCTTGCGCTACAATAGGGACAAAAATAATTTTTATAAATTGTTGTAAAAACTCTAAAAGTGTGTTAAAATAAAATCACCACATAAAACTCTAAATGTATTTTTCCACACAGAAGTGGGCATTTTACTTCGGTAAAAGTGCTGACTTCTTATTTCGCATTTCTGTGTGGAGTGTGGAGTTTTGTGTGGTAGCAAATCGAAGTCGAGCATTTTTCGGTGCGTGGCTTCGGCTACGCACTTTTTTTATAAGGAGGGAAATTATTATGGGTGTACATATGGGGTTTCATAAAACGCTATTAAAAATGGGGAAATGGCGTTTCGGTATTGGTTATAGTATGAAAGGATCCACCGGATTAATTATGCTGTGTGTATATGGGATGATGAATCTTATGTGGTATATGATATTAGCGTGTTTATGGATGATGTACGGGATTATTTGGCTATTTTTCGTTTTGCCGATAAAGGGTATCGTTAAATTGTGCAAAAACAAAAAAACACCATCAAATATTAACAGTATTGTTGGCTAATGAGTATTAAGGAGGTTTGAAAAATGGGATTGTTTGGACCATCTAAGAAAGAAAAAGCATTACAAGCTGAAATAGAAAGACTAACGGGTTTACTCTTGCCGGAACAAAGAGATATTGAAAATCTTAATCAGCAAATATTTAACCTAAAATCGACAATTGCAGGTTTGGATAAGACTATAAATAACAACAATGAAAAAATTGGTGCCTTGAACGCACAAGTCAGCAAACTTGACCAAGAAATATTAGAAAAACGCAAGCAACTTGCTGTTTTTGAAGTTGACATTAATGCATTGGATTATGGTTTGTACAAACCTACTTTTGAGTTTGCGAATTCCGATTTATACAAAGAAGAGTTGAATAAATTAAGGGATAAGCAAAAGCAATATATTAAGAACGATAATGCCGCTTTTGGTAATACAAATTGGCAGGTAAATGGAAGTGCTGCTCAAGGACGCACAATGGTAAATAATTATAAAAAGTTACTATTGCGTGCATTTAATGTAGAGTGTGATGATATTGTTGCCAATGTTAAGGTTTCGAATTTAGATCGTTCAATTGAAAGAATAGAAAAAATCAGCGAGCAAATATCTAAATTGGGAAAAACTATGGCAATAGGTATTTCGCCTGGATATGTACGTTTGAAAATTGAAGAAGTAAAGCTTGCTTTGGATTACCAGCAAAAGAAACAAGAAGAAAAGGAACGTCAGAAAGAATTAAGAGCACAAGAGCGTGAAGAGGCAAAGGTGCTTAAAGAAATCGAAGAAGAAAGAAAACGCCTCAAAAAAGAGCAGACCCATTATGAAAATGCCTTAAAAACAGTTTTGGCACAGATTGAAAAGAATGGTGAAACTGCAGAATTGATAGAAAAGAAAGTTCAATTAGAGAGTCAAATTAGTGATACTGCAAAAGCTATTGAAGATGTTGATTACAGAGAGGCAAATCGCAAAGCAGGATATGTATATATCATAAGTAATATAGGAGCGTTTGGTGAAAATGTCTACAAAATAGGTATGACAAGAAGGCTTGATCCTCAAGAACGTGTGGATGAATTGAGCGATGCTTCGGTTCCCTTTAATTTTGACATTCATGCAATGATTTTTACGGAAGATGCACCTGGATTAGAAACCGCCTTACATAATGCTTTCGAATCTAAGAAATTAAATAAAATTAACACACGTAGAGAATTCTTTGCTGTCTCTTTGGATGAAATCAAATCAGAAGTTAGAAAGAATTTTGATAAGACTGTTGAATGGGTGGATATCCCCGAAGCCGAACAATACAGACAGTCGAAACTCTTAAATAAAACTTAAATATCTCAGCTTTTATTTTATTCGTGCAATTGAGT
>JAFQQM010000066.1 GCA_017410585.1 Clostridia bacterium | reverse complement strand
TCGCAAAAATCCACCTCCCTCGTCAGAGGGAGGCATAACATAAAACACTTTCTGCGTCTGCCTTTGATCTCTACGATTTCTGTTCATCGCTAAACCTCTTTTGAACCACGCGACTATCGCGTGGTTTTCGTTTACAAAAAATCCCGATGGCAGGATCCATCGGGATTTTTGTGGTTTGGGGGTAGGTTTTGGTTATCACAACGCCGTGGCGGCGTTGGCATACAGGGTGAGCGCTTTCATCAGATCGCGGAAGGCGGGATCATACGCTTCGTTATTCATCACCTGCCGCGCCAGCGACAGGACACTGACCGTATAGGCGGTGCCGTCCACCGTCACCGTCTGCGCTGTGCCGAGTTGGTTGGCGCTGATGCCGGACAGTTCGCTGTAGTACAGCCCTTTTTGTTCGTGGTACAGCAGTTCGCCGCCGACGTTTTCAGTGAAATACAGGCGGATGCCGATACGGCTGTGCAGTAGCAAGGTGGCACCGCAGAAGGCGGCAGAGGGATCTTCCGCCGTCACGCCGGCGGTCTCTCCCGCGTCGGCGGCATCCAGTTCTTCGCGGGTGAAGGCATAGCCGGCGTCCGCGAGAGAATCGGTGCGGTAGTCAAAATACACCTGCGCGGCGGCGCCGTAGCCAAGCATCGCACGGGCGGCGGTCTTGACCGCATCGGGCTGCTCCCCTTCCAGCAGGGTCAGCGCATAGTCGCGCAGGGTCATCGTGGCCGCATCCAGCGTTTGCCCGTCGCAATCAGCAAGGGTCAGCGACAGCGGCGCGGTCATCGCCTTAGCGGGAAGGTGGCAATAGAACAAGCCGTCGGCCGATTCGGCGGTCTGGGTTTCGCCGTCGAGGGTGTAGGTCAGGACGAGGTCATCCAACGACGTCCCGAACGCGGGTGTCACCTGCACCCCCACCTTGAGGTCGGAAGATAAGGTGACGTTGTAAGCGGTCAGGCGGGTGGCGTCGTTGACGTCGTACAGACAGAGGTCATCCACAAAAACGGTGGCGTTACCGCCCCAGTAGTTGCGAACGAAATGGAAGGTAAACGAGCCGGTAGCGGCGGCGGTAAACTCGTAGGTCATCTCCACCCAGCCATCGGTATCCGCTTTGAGCCCTTCGGAGTAGATGCCGGTCTTGTAGGTGCCGGTGGCGCCGTTTTCTTCCCCATTGACCGAGACGTTATACCCGAGGGTCACGTACATATACGCGGAGAAGCGGTAGGTCTTGCCCGCCTCCAACGGCACCGTAAACTGCGCCATATCGTCGGTCCCGCTCAAGTTCATCTGCAGAGTACCGCCCTTCACCTGACCGTCGCCGGTGATCGAAAAACCGGAGAGGCGATCCATACGGCCGAAGGACAGCAGGTTGGTGTGGCCGGCCGGCAGGTTGGGGCCGATCTCCGAGTGATCGGGGGCGGATACCGCCTTTTTCCAGACACCGTTGACCTTCACCAACGTAAATTCCTTCACAAAGCGAACCACCGTCTCGTCTTTGGTAAAGGCCGTGCCTGCCGGAACGGTGATGCGGGTGGCGGCGGTGAGGTCGGCCACCGTGTCGGTCACGTACAGTTGCAGTTGGTGGGGGTCGTTCATACCCGCCGCTTTGACAGTAACGGCGGTCGAGTCGACCGTGATGGTGGCCGAGCCGCCATAACCGCCCCAGTTGGCAACCGGCAACGTCTCGGCTGTTTGAAACACGAAATACGTGCGGCTTTCACCGGTGTTGTAGCCGAGCGAACGCAGTAGGTCGGTCTCCACCGACGGATCGATCGGAATATAGGTCTTGCCGTCATCCACCGGCGGAGCGATCTCCACGGTGCAGTCCTCGTCCGCAAACGCCTTGCCGCAGGTACGGCAGGTCCAATAGGCGTCCGAGGCGGCGGTCGCCTCCACGTAGGTGGTGTACGGATGGGTGCAGACGCGGTATACCTCGAGGTCATCCAAATAAAAATGGGTGTTGGCGTCTGCTGTGTAGAAGGACAGTTGGAACAGGTCAGCGCCCGCAGGGGCAACGTAGGTAAACTCGTATTTGGTCCATTCCCCCGCCGTCGTGGGGACGGTCGCATAGGCGGCATCCAGCGTTTTCCACGGGGATTCCACCGCCGCGATGAGCGAGCGTTGCACGGTGGGTCTGGCGGCGGCTTCGGTGTACACCCACGCCGCAATGCGGTAGGTACCGCCGCCGACGATGCCACGAATATTGACCTGCACCTGCGCCTGCGTGCCGCTATTGGTCAGTTTGAGCGCATAGTTGCCGCCGTGTACCTGTTCCTGCGTGAAGGCGGCATTCTTAAACAACGCCCAATCGGTGGTATCCTGCGACTCGGCATTGCCGTTCGGGGTGAGGTTTTGGGAATACGCCGACGGGTCGAGAACGATCTCCTCCTCCACGTCGGGGGCAACCGCGGTGGTCACCGTGCAGGTGATGGGCTCACCGCTGTTGCCGAAGAAATCCACCGGTGTGACCGACACGGTATACGCCGTTTCAGGGGTCAAACCGGTGACGGTGTACTGTAAGGCGTCGGGCATCGGCTGGAAATAGTATTCCGAGTAAATGCGATAGGCAAGCGGCAAGTCGCCGCCATCGCAGGTGATATCGTAGTAATACACACCGGTGTTATCGCTTGCCTGCGGGAAGGTGAGCAGGAAGGAATCGTGGGCGGCGTCGGTGGCGGTGGCGGTCGCTTCCGCCGCAAAGGCGGGGTCACCGCCGTTGTCGGGGCGGGTGTCCGCTTTGTACAGCCAGTTTTCGGGGTGGTTGACGTCGACGGTGTATTCGATGAACGTGCCGTCCCCGTTGAGGGACGCAAAGCGGCTGTCGGCAAACTGGTCGTACGGGATCAGCCGCACGGTGTTATCCGCAGACACCTCCACGATGGTGTACTGGCCGACGTTGTCGCGGCCGGGCAACGCCCCGTTGTAGGTGGGATTGGCCGCCGAGCCGAGGGTGCCCATCGTGCCGGTGTTATACTGGGTATAGGTGGTCTGGTTGATGGTGGTGGGACTGTTGATCGGAATGTGCGAGTGACCGGTAAACAGAATCAGTTGGTTATACTGCCCGTAGATGGCATCCAGCGTTTCGCTTTCCGGCATAGCCGCACTACTGCCCAGCACCGTTCCCGCAATGGGGTGGTGGTGGAACACAAAGAGGGGTTTTTCGCCGTCGGCGGCGTGGGCGGCGGCCAGTTCTTCCGCCATCCAAGCACCGTTTTCCTCACCGTAGGTGTCGTCGGACAGCGGAGACATACCGATGAAACGGAATCCGCCGATCGACTTGCTCCAGTTTACGCCTTTTTCGGTGATCGCGTCGATACCCGCCAGCGCGTTTAAGTAAGAGGTCGCACCGAGATCGGTCATCGCGTTGTTGGTATAGCGCCACCATTCGTGATTGCCCATCAGGGTAAGCACTTCGGTCTCCTCCCGCAGGTTGGCGGCATCCAAGGCGGATGACAGCGAAGCGTACTCGCTCGGCTCGCCGAGGCAAACGATATCCCCCACCAGCACCACCGCGTCCACGGCGGTATAGGATTGCGTATCGGCATAGGCGTAGGCACTGGCAAACATCCCCTGCAACATCTGCGCCTGCTTATCGTTGGGGTTGTCGGTCAAATGAATGTCCGACGCGACCAGAAAACGCAACACCACCTCGTTTTCCGCCGCGGCGGCATTGGTGGCAGGCAGCAGGGCGATCAGCATCACCACCGCCAGCAGGACAGCCAAAAGACGTTTTATGTTCATACGAATAGCCTCCTCTTGGAAAAGATAGCAAGAAACCGGTTTCATTTGCAATTATAGCACCCACCCCCGAAAAAAGTCAAGGGGCGGCTGGCGTAAGCCTCCCTCGCCTAGAGGGAGGGGGACCGCCGGCAGGCGGTGGAGGGATAATCGCCCGTAAGGGCGATCTGCCGCTTTGCGGCAGTATCCCCCAGTCAGCCTGCGGCTGCCGGAAGTTGGTTTATCAAATGAAAAATTTGCGTTGCATCAGTTCGCGGGCGGGACGGCAGATGCCGAGGAAGATCAGCCAGCCACCGATCAGCACAAAAGTAGAAAGCGGATACAGCGACCACGCCACAAACCGGATGGGCGGGAAGGTGATGGTCATCAAAAATTCGATCAGCAACATCAGTCCGCCGAAGGCGACCAACGCACCGCCAAAGATAAACAACTGACCGCGGCGGACGTACCGCATCAGCGTCACCACCGCGCTGACGATGACCGCCACGCCGCCGGTGACCGGCAACGCAAAGGTCCAAAACCAATCCACACCGGACAAGAGGTAGTCCAGCAACCACAGATAGCCACCGACCGCCGCAAAGGAACACGGCACGAAAATGACCGGATTGGGTCTCTTAAACCAAGCCGGCAATACCGACATCACGTACAGGGTGCAAAGCGCGCCGACGACGATGCCCGACCAAGTGAGACCGGGGTCACCGAAGCGGAGATCGCAGATAAGGACGGTAGGAATGGGCAATGCAAACAGCACGGTGAGCAGGATCGACCACACACGCTTTTTCTGGGCGGCATCGGGGTAACGGCCCGCCGGATACAGCGGCTCGGCCGGCTCCCGTTGCAAGTCGGGGTGGTAGGCACGGGTACCGCACAGCGGGCAACGGGCCTCCGTATCGGCGAGTTTAACGCCGCAATTCGCGCAATACATCGTCATCCTCCTCTCGTTGGTTGCTTTCCGCCGTCACCGGCAGACCGAGTTCCCGCAACACCTCGTAGAAATGCCGTTCCAGCGGCGATTCACAAATGTTGCGGATGAAATTTACGTAAATGGTGTTATCGTACGCCAGCACACCGCAGTTATACGGGGCGGACGCCTGCACGCCGAGTATAAAATCGAAACGACGGACGTAGGGACGCATCTCTTCCGGCAACTGCACCATCCCGAGGTTGGACAGCGACAGGCAGGATTTGCATTCTCCCACCGTGTTAAAGATGATCTTCATCACGATGTTTTTGATAAACAGCGGCATAACGCGTACCGCCATCAGACGTTCGCTGTTGACGTTGACCGCGATCTTCATACTCATCTGTTTGGGGGTGATATCCAGCCCCATCTGGCTTTTAACGATGCGGCAGATCTCCTCAAACTCGTAATCGCCGAGTTGCGGCAGGATCTCCGGCGTGGTGTACATCACGAAGTTGCGCAAGGTCCGGCTACCGTACAAGCGGCGCAGGTTGACCGGAATGAGCACCCGCACCGGTTTGCGTTTCTTACGCAGTGGCACCACCTCGGCTTGCCAGCGCTGCAGTGCCATCATCATCACCGCACACAGCAGGGCGGTCACGCTGACGCCGTATTCGTGCGCCTTGGCTAAGGTGGCGTCGGCGGGCAGGTGAAGGCAGGTGAGATTTAAAAACGCCCCCTGTTCCGGCGTCCCGCTCAGGTGCCACGCCGTATGCTCCCGCCGCGAAGCCGGCAACGCCCCGCTGTATTTTTGGAAACTGTCTTCCAGTTCTTCCGGTGCGGGGCGGTCGTGACGGTCCAACACCCCGTGGGTGGCGGGGACGGTCACGCCGTAGCGGCGTTCCAGATATTCGGCAAGCAAGGTCTTTAAAAAGACCAACGCGCCGTTGCCGTCGGTGAGCGAGTGGAAGATCTCCACCGCCACGCGATTTTTATAGACGATGACCCGCAACGCACAGCGGCGCGCTTCCGCCTTGGACATATAGGTCAGCGGATAACAGGCCTCTTCACGGACGGTCGGGGGTGCCGACAGTTCCTGCAGATAATACCAAAACACACCGCGGCGAAGGCGGGCGGCCATCGACGGAAAGCGACGCACCACCGTGCCGAGCGCGGACTGCAAGGTGGGGACGTCCACCGGCTCGGACAGATCCGCCGACAGGCGGTAGACGTTGGTCCAGTTGGGACGCCGAGCGGCCGGATAGATCTTCGCGGCATTGTCCAGCGGCATCCAATGCAGGGGCGGCGGTTGTTTGGAAAACGGACTGCGCATCGGCTTCCCTCCTTTCGTTTGTTCTCCCTATTATACCGCATTTTTTGAAGTTCGTCAACGAGGTAAAAAGTTGAAAACAATCCTATTGCGTTGCCTTCAGAAATGTGGTATGCTTTTATTATCCGTGAACAAGTTGGTCTTACGTCACACGAAGCATAAGGTGGATTATCATGTTAAAGCGATTTATCCGGTATTATCGGCCACACAAAAAAATGCTGTTGCTTGATATGTTGGCGGCATTGCTCATCTCGGTCATTGGGATGGTGTACCCCATCGTGACCAACAAAATGCTCAACGAGTACATCCCGCAAAAGCAGTATACGGTCATCGTCATCGCCGGCGCGGCGGTGCTGGTGCTGTACGTCATTCGGATGCTTCTGCGGTATTTCGTGCAGTATTACGGGCATATCATCGGCGTCAAGATGCAATCCCAGATGCGGCAAGACTTGTTTGCGCATCTGCAAAAGTTGCCGTTTTCGTTTTACGATAACAACGAGACCGGCCGCATTATGACCCGCATCACCAGCGATCTGTTCGAAGTATGCGAACTGGCGCACCACGGCCCCGAAAATCTGCTCATCAGCGCGGTGATGATCGTTTTGTCCTTTGGGTATCTGTTGTCCATCAACTGGATACTCACCCTCATCATCTTTGCCTGCGTACCGATCCTGATGGTGGTCACCTTCCGTTTCCGTCGGGCAATGAAAGAGGCGTTTGCGGAGAGACGGCAGAGCAATGCCGTCATCAACGCCGCCGTCGAAAGCAGTGTCACCGGCATCCGCGTGACCAAGGCGTATACCAATGCCGCCACCGAGGTGGAGAAATTCCGCAAAGGTGACGAGCAGTTTGTGGGGGCTTCCCGCAAAGCATACAACGCGATGGCGAGGTTTTTCTCCTCTACCTCGTTTGTCACCGACGTATTCAACGTCATTATCCTTATCGCCGGCGGTCTGTTTCTGTACGACGGCAAGATCTCGTTCGGCGATTACTCCACCTTCATCGTTTCGGTCAATCTGTTTATTCAGCCGGTCAACACCCTCATCCAGTTTATGGAGCAGTATCAAAACGGTGTCAGCGGTTTCAAGCGGTTTCTTGAGGTAATGGACGAGCAACCGGAAATCGAAGCGGCGGATGCGGTCGAATTGACCGACCCGCAAGGGACCATCGAATTTGACGGGGTCTCGTATGCGTACGAGCCGACCAAGGAGGTCCTGCACGACATCGACCTGCGGGTGGAAAAAGGGCAGAAACTGGCACTGGTCGGGCCTTCCGGCGGCGGCAAGACCACCCTTTGCCATCTGTTGCCGAATTTCTATCGCTTAAACGAGGCGGAAGGCAGCATCCGCATCGACGGCATCGATATCCGCCAAATAAAACTGGAATCCCTCCGGCGGCACATCGGCATCGTACAGCAAGACGTGTTTCTGTTTGTCGGTACCATCCGCGAAAACATCCTCTACGGACGCCCCGATGCGACCGAAGAAGAGATGATCGAGGCCGCCAAGCGCGCCAACATCCACGATTACATTATGACCCTGCCGGAAGGCTACGACGCCGAGATCGGTGAACGCGGTGTCAAACTCTCGGGCGGACAAAAACAGCGATTGAGCATTGCGCGGGTGTTTTTGAAAGACCCCGCCATCCTCATTCTGGACGAAGCGACCAGCGCGCTGGACAACACCACCGAGATACTGATCCAGCAGGCACTCGACGAATTGTGCAAGGGGCGCACCACCTTGGTGGTGGCGCACCGGCTCTCCACCATCCGCGGCGCGGACGAGATCGCGGTGGTGCTGGACGGGCGTATCACCGAACGCGGCACACACGAACAGTTGATCGCCGCCAACGGCACCTACAAACAACTCTATTCCCTGCAATTCCGCGACAACGATTTTGTGGAATAAACGAAAAGTCCGGAAGCCCCCGTTTACGAGCCGGTTGCTGAGCCGGTGCTCAACGGCGAAGCGGAATAATTTCCGATAAACTACCCCTTTTCTCAAAAAACAGACCCCGCTGTGTAAACACACAGTGGGGTCTTCTTTTGGGGCATAACGATAAATATTCGTATAATCTTGTATTGATTATACGGTTTGTTTAGCGTCATAGCGGGAAAAGAAGGTTTTCAGGGCAGTCTGGTAGGCTTCGTGGTCAAACACGTAACTGAGGCCGTGACCCGCGCCTTCCACCAGCAGGAGTTCCTTGGGGGCGCGACAGGCGCGGTAATTTTCCAAGGTCATGGTCACCGGCACAAAGGTATCCGCCTCGCCGTGGATAAACAGCACCGGTTTGGTATTATCCCGCAGGGCGGTCTGGGTGGAGTAGGCATCAAGCCGGTAACCGGCGCGGCGACGAACGGCGAGGTTTAAAAGCGGCAGAATATCCTGTCTGGCTTTGGGAAAGCCCGCTTTAAGGCAGGAAGCGATGATGGCGGCGGGAGAAGTAAAACCGCAATCCGCCACGATGCCGCGTACCTGCTCGGGCAACGGATGTCCGGAAGCCATCAACACGGTGGTCGCCCCCATCGAGATCCCCACCAGATAGATGGGGAGATGCGGGCAGATCTGCCGTCGCAGGGCGTCCACCCAATCCAGACAATCGTGCTGTTCCAGCACCCCGAAGCCGATGTGCGCGCCTTCGCTTTCCCCTTGTCCCCGCTGTTCGACCAACAGCATATTGCAACCGCAATCCTGCAAAAACGGCACGATCCCGCAAAAATCGTTCAGCCAACTGCTGCGCCAGCCGTGCATCATCAAAAGGGTACGGGTAGCCCCCTCGGTCGGCAACCAATGTCCCACCAATTTCAGCCCGTCACGGCTTTGAATGCGGACGGTCTTTTGCGGCAGATCCAACATCCGACGCTGAAAACTGTCCATCTGCTCGGCACTCGGCATCCCGTCGGGTGGATTGACGCGACTCCACACCGCTTTCGGAATGGGCGGGCGTTGGCGGTCAACCGCCAGTTTGAGCAGGTAATCGGTCACGGTGGCGGTGCCGATGACCGCCAACGCACCCACCACGCCAAGTGCCACCGCACCGGCCACCGTCTGTCGTTTCAGCAAAACCTCTCCCCCTTTTTTGACAAAAAAGAAAAAAGCCGACGAAAGTCGGCTTTTATGCTTGTTCCGCTATCTGCTGATCGATGATCGCCTTGACCCGTTTCAAGATGCGGATCAGTTCGTCGCTGTCCTCCTCGCCCAGCAAGCAAAAGATCTCGCTGACGTGCGACCGCATCTTTTCGTAGTGAGCGCGGATGGTCTCCTCGCCGGCCGCTGTCAGGCTGACCGTTACCTTGCGGAGATCCTCTTTGAACGGCGTACGCACCAGTAAGCCTTTGGCCTCCAGTTGACCGAGTACCGCCGCAATACGGGCGGTAGAGACCTGCATGGCGCGGCTGATCTCCCCAGGCAACGCCTGCCCACGGCTACGCACAAATTCCAGCACAAACATTTCCCCACGGGTACCCTCTCGGACAGAAGCCACCCCGGGAGATCGCTGCACAGCCGGCATAAAATCCAGCATAAAGTCCACCGCTTCTTGGCGCTTATTCATCGATCCATCACCTCTTTAATGGCATTATACCATATCATGAGATGTTGCACAAGTGTTTTCCGACAATAATCATTATAGACCGGAAAAGCGGGTTTTATTCCTTGTCCGGCACACAGAGTAACGTGCCGTTTTGGTAGTGCGGTTGGTCGGACAACGATCCGACGCCGATATAGGTGACGTTTTGGTGGCGCAAAAAACTGATGGCAGGCAGGGCGTAATCGAAATACCACACGCAAGCAAAGCCGTCAGCGACGCTTTTCCACAGCGTAATACGGTACTGTTTCTGTTCCGCATCGTAACGGCAACCCAGCGCGTACAGCGCGCCGTCCTCCTGCCAAAGATCGGTGATCTGCACCCCTTCGGGGAAGGAGACCTCCTCCACGTCGATAAAGTCGGCGGTGCGATACAGCCGACCGGTCGCCAAATACGTACTGCCGCCCCACACCTCCGCCGCGCTAACGACCTTGTGGTTGTAGCGGGTCCGGCGGACAGCGCCGTTCCAATCGGCGTGGTAGACGAAAGCCTCGCCGTCGTAGCGATAGACCGACTGCTCATACAGGTCTTCGCCGTCCGAAAAACGGAAAAGCGCGTACAACCCGCCGTCCTGCACGAAAAAGCGGTAAACACGAATATACACCCCGCCGGCGGTGTCCAGCGGTTGGCCGTCTTTCTGCATCGGCACAGCGGAAAAAGTCTCTCCGCCATCGGCCGAGCAAACGATGGGCGAATTCCCTTCGACCACACCGAGAGCGGCAAACCATCGGCCGTCAAACTCCACCATATCGTAGTTATGGATACCGCCGGGAAGATTACGCACCGTTTCCCACGTGCGGTCAGCGGTGAGGCGGTAGTAGTTCCCGAGATCCCAGTTTTCCTTGGGATCGGTGCCGGTAGCGATCACCGTCTCCCCCACCGTGACAAAATGGGAGATCTCCTCATCCGGCAGGGCGTTGGCGGTCTGCCATTGACCGGCGGCAAGGTCATAGTAATGCATCGTTACCGGACCGCTGTTTTTGTCGTAGTCCCCGCCGCCGACCCACAGTGCATCCCCGACCACGATCATATCCCAAATATTACGGGCAGGGATCCCCTCCGGATACTCCCGCAGTGCCGGAATACCGAGGTCGGTATAGGTCGCCTCATACGGGACGATCGTCGCCGGCATACAACCGCCAAGCAACAGAGCCGCCGAAAGCAACAGCAGGGGCAATAGACGTTTCATCGGGAATCACCTCCGTTTTTGGGAATGAAAGGGCAAAAAGGCATCTGCCGGATGGCAGATGCCTTTCGTTGCTTAAAATCAGATCAACTCGATGATCGCCATTTCGGCGGCATCGCCACGGCGGGCGCCGATTTTGATGATGCGGGTGTAGCCGCCCTTGCGGTCAGCGTACTTCGGCGCGATCTCATCAAACAGCTTCTTGGAGACGTCCTCTTTGGTGACGTAAGCGAACACAAGGCGCTTATTCGCCAGAGTCGGCTCCTTCGCGATGGTGATCATTTTCTCGGCCATCGCACGAACTTCCTTCGCACGATAAACGGTCGTTTCAATACGGCCCTTTTCCAGCAGGAAGGTCACCATAGCGCGAAGCATCGCCTGACGCGCATCGGTCTTTCTGCCGAGTTTTCTTGTTCCGGGCATTCGAATTCACTCCTTTAATGATAGGTGAGAGTTGTTATTCCTCTTCTTTGTGCAGGGTAAAGCCAAGCGACTCCAGCTTGTGGATGACCTCTTCCAACGACTTGCGGCCGAGGTTGCGGACCTTCATCATGTCCTCTTCGGTCTTCATCGTCAGGTCTTCCACCGTGTTGATGCCGGCGCGCTTGAGGCAGTTGAACGAACGGACGGACAGGTCGAGTTCCTCGATGGTCATTTCCAGCGCCTTCTCACGGCCCTTGTCGTCCTTCTCCACCATAAAGGAGTCACCGGCGTAGGTCTCACCGGACAGATCCACAAACAGGTTGAGATGTTCCATCATCACCTTCGCAGACAGCGAGACCGCTTCCTGCGCGGCGATGGTACCATTCGTCCAAACCTCCAGCGTCAGCTTGTCGTAGTCGGTGATCTGACCCACGCGGGTATTGTCAACCGTGTAGTTGACCTTCAGCACCGGCGAGTAGATGGAGTCGACCGGCAAAACACCGATCACCGGCGCGAGCAGCTGCTTATTACGCTCAGCCGACACGTAGCCGCGACCCTTATCCAGGGTGATCTCCATATACAGTTTCGCACCCTCGCCCAGCGTCGCAATGTGCGTCTCGGGGCGGAGGATCTCCACTTCGCTGTCGCATTTGATCGAAGCCGCCGTGATGACCTGCGGGCCTTCGGCGTCAACGTAAACCGTCTTCGGACCCTCGCCATGGATATCCAACACCAGATCCTTAATGTTCAAGATGATCTCAGCGACATCTTCTTTCACACCCGGAATGGTGGAGAACTCATGGAGGATACCGTCGATCTTGACCGAGGTGACCGCCACGCCCGGCAACGAGGAAAGCAGCACACGACGCAGGCTGTTGCCAAGCGTCAGACCGTAACCACGCTCCAGCGGTTCCACGACGAATTTGCCGTAGGTGCCGTCATCGCTCAGTTTGGTTGCTTCGATTCTGGGCTTCTCGATTTCAATCATGTAAAAGCCTCCTTGTCAATGCAGATACTGCCGGCGGTCAACGCCGCAGTACTGCGCAATTTCCATCATACAGAACAAAATAGAATGTTTTGTTCCTAATCTTACTTCGAGTACAACTCGACGATGAGGGTCTCCTCGATCGGCAGGCCGGCATCCTCACGAGTCGGCACAGCCACGACCTTCGCTTCCATCGCACCCTTGTTGGCTTCCAGCCACTTCGGGATCGGACGGGAGGCGGTCGCCTCGGTGATGTTCTTGAACAGGTCGAGCGAACGGGACGCTTCCTTCACGCAAACGGTCTGGCCGACCTTCACGAGATAGGACGGGATGTTCACTTTCTTACCGTCGACGTAGATGTGGCCCTGAGTGACAAGCTGACGAGCCTGCGCACGGGAGGAGCCATAGCCGAGGCGGTAAGCCACGTTGTCCAGACGGCTCTCGAGCAGGCTGATCAGGTTTTCACCCGTCTGACCCTGCATCTTCTCCGCCTTGGCGAAGTAACGACGGAACTGGCCTTCCAAAACGCCATAGTAACGCTTGGCATACTGCTTGGTACGCAGCTGACGGCCATATTCGGAGACCTTCTTGCGGCCCTGACCATGCTGGCCGGGGGCGTAAGCACGGCGCTCAAGAGCGCAGGCCTTGGAGTAGCAACGATCGCCCTTCAAAAAGAGCTTCTGTCCTTCACGGCGGCACAGACGGCACACCGGACCGGTATATTTTGCCATATCTCTATTCCCTCCTGATTATACACGACGTCTCTTGGGAGGACGGCAGCCGTTGTGCGGGACCGGAGTCACATCTTTGATCATGCTGACTTCCAGACCGGCAGCCTGCAGCGCGCGGATAGCGGCTTCACGGCCAGCGCCCGGACCCTTGACATACACTTCCACCGTCTTCAGACCGTGCTCCATAGCCGCCTTGGCAGCGGTCTCGGCAGCGCTCTGAGCGGCGAAGGGGGTGGACTTACGAGAGCCACGGAAGCCGAGTTCACCGGCGGAAGCCCAAGACAGGGCGTTGCCGTTGGTATCGGTGATGGTGACAATCGTGTTGTTAAACGTGGACTGGATATGCGCGGCGCCACGTTCGATATTTTTGCGTTCCTTGCGGCGACGGGTCGTCGTCGCTTTGCGGTTAGCAGCCATTTGTTATCCCTCCACTTTCTTACTTCTTCTTGTTGGCGATCGTCTTCTTCGGACCCTTACGGGTACGGGCGTTCGTCTTGGTGCGCTGACCGCGGCACGGCAGACCCTTGCGGTGGCGGAGGCCACGGTAGGAGCCGATCTCGATCAGGCGTTTGATGTCGTACGCCTTGTCGCGGCGAAGGTCACCTTCAACGACAAGGTTGTGATCGATGTAATCACGCAGCTTGGACACATCGTCTTCGCTCAGGTCACGCACACGGGTGTCAGGGTTGACACCGGTCGCAGCCAGAATGTCGGTAGCAGTCTTGCGGCCGATACCGTAGACGTAGGTCAGGCCGATTTCAATGCGTTTATCTCTGGGCAGGTCTACACCAGCAATACGCGCCATAAAACATTCCTTCCTTTCGATGCCCTGTCAGGGCGTTAGATGTTGCACATCAGCCCTGACGCTGCTTGTGCTTCGGATTTTCGCAAATGACCATCACGCGACCGTTGCGCTTGATGACTTTGCACTTTTCGCAGATTTTCTTGACAGAAGGTCTGACTTTCATAAGATACCTCCCTGCGCCGAATGACGCAATTTCGTTTTTGTTTGTTTACTTCTTTCGCCAGGTGATACGGCCCTTGGTCAGATCGTACGGCGACATTTCCAAGGTGACTTTGTCACCGGGAAGAATGCGGATGAAATTGGTCCGCAACTTGCCCGAAATGTGAGCCAGTACTCTGTGGCCGTTTTCCAGTTCCACTTGGAACTGGGCGTTGGGAAGAGCTTCCACAACGGTACCTTCCAACTCGATGACGTCCGCTTTGGACATGGTGTTGCCTCCTTGTTGATCACGGCAAGGTCAAAATGACCGGGCCGTCGGTGGTGATAGCGACCGTATGCTCAAAATGAGCGGAGAGCTTGCGGTCCTTTGTCACGGTCGTCCAGCCGTCGGCTAAGATCTCGACGTCCGGCGTTCCTTGATTCACCATCGGTTCGATGGCGATGGTCATGCCCGGCAGCAGTCTGGGACCGCGACCGGCCGTACCAAAGTTGGGTACGCTGGGATCCTCATGCAGGTTCGTGCCTACTCCGTGGCCGACAAATTGTCGTACTACCGAGAAGCCACGCTCCTCGACATACCCCTGAACGGTGCTGCCGATATCGCCGATCCGGTTGCCTGCGACGGCCTGTTCGATCGCCTTGGCGAGACTCTCTCGCGTGGCGTCCATCAGTTTCTTCGCATCTTCCGAAACCTGCCCGATCGGGAAGGTGTAGGCGTTATCGCCATGGTAGCCGTTATAAAACGCGCCCACGTCGACGGACAAGATATCGCCGTCTTTTAATACGCGTTTACCCGGTATGCCGTGAATGACCACATCGTTGACCGATAAGCACGCAGATCCGGGGAACCCGCCGTAGCCGAGAAACGAGGGCTTAGCGCCCTGTTTCTCAATGAACTTCCGGATGAGATAGTCGATCTCACCCGTCGTCATTCCGGCTTTGGCGATCTCACCCGCGTACTGCAGCGCCTGCGCGGAGATGCGGCACGCATCTCGCATCGCTGTCAATTCGCGACTGTTTTTGATGGAGATCATAGAACTTACTCCTTGACAGCGGCAATCGTCAGGGCGGTGGTGTCTTCGACACGCTCCTGTCCTTCAACGATCACCAGCTTGCCGCTCTTGGCATAATAATCCTTCAGCGGCTCGGTCTGTTCATGATACACCGCCAGTCGTTCCTTTACGGTCTCCGGCTGGTCATCCTTGCGCTGAACGAGGGCGCCTTGGCAGCGGTCGCACACCCCTTCCACCTGCGGCTTTTTGTAGTCGAGGTGGTAGGAACTGCCACACGCGGCGCAGACGCGGCGACCCGATACACGCTGGGCGATCGTATCGTCCGGAACTTCGATATCGATGATCCGGTCGATGTGGATACCCATACGGTCAAGTGCCTCAGCCTGGGGAATGGTACGCGGGAAGCCATCCAGAATAAATCCGTTTTCGCAATCGGGCTGGGTCAGCCGTTCCTGGATGATGCCGATGACGACATCATCCGGAACGAGCGCACCTGCGTCCATATACGATTTGGCTTTCTTTCCCATCTCCGTGCCGTTCTTCAGCGCTTCACGGATAATGTTACCCGTGGAAATCGTGGGAATGTTCAGATACTCGCTGACCTTTTCGGCCTGAGTACCTTTACCGGCGCCGGGGGCGCCTAAGAAGATGAGCTTCATAACAAAATCCTCCTGATACGGGACGGGTTGTTATTCGAGGAAGCCCTTGTAGTGGCGCATCATCATCTGGCTTTCGATCTGCTGCACCGTTTCCAGAGCCACACCGACGACGATCATCAGCGAGGTACCGCCGATGGTCAGTTCGTACACGCCGGCAAACTTGCCGAACACGGCCGGGAACAGGGCAACGATACCCAGACAGAGCGCACCGATCAGGGTCACCTTGTTGATCACACGCTTGATATAATCGGAGGTCGGCTTACCCGGACGGTAACCCGGGATCGCACCCGAGTTCTTACGCAGGTTATTCGCCATTTCCACCGGATTATACTGGATGGTGACGTAGAAGAAGGCAAACCCAACGATCATCAGGAAGTACAGGATGATGTATACCCAACTATCCTGCAGGAAGCACTGCCAGAACCAACTGGCCGCCATCTTGGTGTAATACTGATCACCGTGGATGAAGCGGGCAATGATGGACGGCAGCGAGATGATCGAAACGGCCAGAATGATCGGCATAACACCGGACATATTGACCTTGATCGGAATAAAGGTGTTCTGACCACCGTACTGCTTGCGGCCGACGATGCGCTTGGCATACTGGACCGGAATGTGACGCTCGGCATCGGTGATATACACGATGAACATCACCATAGCGAGGAACAGCAGGATGATCAGCGGAGCGGACACCATGTACCAGACGTAGGTGCCGCTGGCCTTGCCGGTCGAAATGATCGGCTCAAGACCGTAGGTGTAGAAGCGAGCCCACAGCATCTTCAGCGCGTTGGGCAGGCCGGAGATGATACCGGCAAACAGCAGGATCGAGATACCGTTGCCGATACCCTTCTCGTTGATCTGCTCACCGAGCCACATCATCAGCGTCGAGCCGGCGGTGAAGCACAGCACGATGACCGCACCGGCAAACCACTGGGCAAAGCCCTTGGTCGCTTCCGGCATCAGCGCGTTGTAGTTAAAGCGCACCATGAAGTAGTACGCCACACCCAGCAACAGACCGAGGCCGACGGTGCAGTAACGGGTCAGCTGACCGAGTTTCTTACGGCCCGCTTCGCCTTCCTTCGCCCAGCGCTCCAGCGGCGGGATCGCCACCGTCAGCAACTGGATGATGATGCTGGCGTTGATGTACGGAGTCACCGACAGAGCAAAGATGCTCGCATCGGAGAAGCCGCCGCCGGACAGCATCGTCAGGAAGTCCAGCGCACCGCTGGCGCCCGCCGCCGCAGCGACGTCCGCCACATCCACAAACGGCACGGAGATCGCCGAGCCGATGCGGAAGATCACGATGATCATCAGAGTGAAAAGCATTTTTTTGCGGAGATCCGCAATTTTCCAGGCGTTACGAATCGTCTGAAACATCTTAGATCACCTCGGCCTTTCCGCCCGCGTTTTCAATCTTCTGTTTCGCGGATTCGGAATAGGCGTTCACCTTCACGGTGAGGGCTTTATCCAGATTACCGTTACCCAGAATCTTAACGCCATCACAGGCCTTCTTGATAACACCGGCCTTTACCAGTGCTTCCACGTCAACGACCGCGTTCGCTTCGAACACGTTCAGGTCACCGACGTTGATCGCGACGGTCTCACTCGCAAAGATATTGTTGAAACC
The DNA here is from genome assembly GCA_017410585.1 of Clostridia bacterium. Lineage (GTDB taxonomy): Bacteria > Bacillota > Clostridia > Oscillospirales > Acutalibacteraceae > RGIG426. The sequence continues at coordinate 17,322 of JAFQQM010000066.1, read as the reverse complement.
TCTTTTCGGAACGCGACGGACCAGCGGCATCTGACCGCCTTCGAAGCCCGGACGCATACCGTGACCGGCACGGGCCTTCTGACCCTTGTGGCCCTTACCGGCGGTCTTACCCTGACCGGAACCGTGGCCTCTGCCGATTCTCTTGGACTCACGGACGGAACCTTCCGCCGGAGAGAGTTCATGCAGCTTCATATTTTCGCACCTCCTTGTCGATTTGGTTACGCGTTGGTTACCTCGATGAGGTGGATAATCTTAGCCACCTTACCCTGAGTAGCGGCGTTGTCCGGCTGCGCGGTGACATCGCCGACCTTGTTCAGTCCCAAGGACTTCGCAACAGCCACATGATTCGGCTTGGCGCCGATCAGGCTGCGCACCAGTTTAATGTTCAGAACATTCTGCTTTTTCGTAGCCATCGTTATGTCCTCCCATTAACCCAGAATTTCTTTCGCGGTCTTGCCACGGATCTCCGCAACGGCTTCCACCGAACGGAGTTGCTTGAGACCTTCCATCGTCGCGCTCACCACGTTGTACGGGTTGTTGGAACGCAACGACTTGGTGCGGATATCTTTGATACCGACCGCCTCGATGACCGCACGGGCGGCACCGCCGGCGATAATACCGGTACCGGGAGCAGCCGGCTTCATCAGCACGACGCCGGCGCCGAACTTACCGGTCACCTGATACGGGATCGTCTGATCCTTCATCGTGATCTTCACCAGATGCTTCTTCGCATCCTCGGTGCCCTTGCGGATCGCATCCGGAACTTCGTTGGACTTGCCAACACCGAAGCCCACCGTGCCGTTACCGTCGCCGACAACCATCAGCGCGGCAAACTTCTGCACGCGACCGCCCTTGACCGTCTTGGAAACGCGGTTGATGGCCACGAGGTGCTCTTTGAATTCGGAGTTGTTATCATTTCTTCTTTCCAAAGTAATTCCCTCTCTTTCTTAGAACTTGAGGCCGCCCTCACGGGCGCCTTCGGCCAATTCCGCCACACGGCCATGGTACACATAGCCGCCACGGTCAAACACAACTTCGGAGATACCCTTCTCCAAGGCACGCTTGGCAACCAATTCGCCGACCTTCTTGGCCGCCGCCTTGTTGCCACCCGCCATACCGAAATCTTTTTCGGTGCTGTTCGCGGCCGCCAGGGTCACACCAGCCACATCGTCAATGACCTGGGCGTAGATGTGATTCGAGGAGCGGAACACGCTCAAGCGCGGACGCTCGGCAGTGCCGGAGATCTTGCCGCGCACACGAACATGACGGTGCAGACGAGCCTTATTATTATCTTTCTTGCTCACCATATCAACTCACTCCTCCTATCTTATTTACCCTTCGCACCGGTCTTACCTTCCTTACGGCGGATAACCTCGGTGGAATACTTGATGCCCTTGCCCTTATACGGCTCCGGCGGACGCTTGCTGCGGACTTCCGCCGCAAACTGGCCGACCTTCTGCTTGTCGATACCGCTGATGACCAGCGTATTCGGGTTGGGAACATCGATCTTGATATCATCGGTCTCGCTCACGATGACCGGATGGCTGTAACCCAAGTTCAGGGTCACGTCCTTGCCGTTCTTGATCGCACGGTAACCAACACCGTTGACCTCGAGGGTCTTGGTATAGCCGTTGGTCACGCCTTCGATCATATTGGCGATCATCGTGCGGGTCACGCCGTGCAGAGCACGGTTCGCCGCTTCATCATTCGGGCGGGTCACGTTGATCTCGGCGCCTTCGATGTTCACGCTGATCGACGGCTTAACAGCCGCAGACAGGGTGCCCTTCGGGCCCTTGACCGTGACGATGCCGTCAGCCAGTTTGACTTCGACACCGGCGGGGATAGCGATCGGTTTACGTCCAATTCTCGACATCTTAATCTCTCCCCCTTACCACACGAATGCGAGGACTTCGCCGCCGACATTCTCTTTGCGCGCCTTTTTATCGGTCATAACGCCCTTCGAAGTGGAGACGATAGCGGTGCCGACGCCACGCATGACCTTCGGCATATCCTCACTGCTGGAATAGATGCGCAGACCCGGCTTGGAAACGCGACGCAGACCCATGATGACCGGAGTGCGGGAAGCACCCACGTACTTCAGGGTGACGCGAATAATGCCTTGTTTGCCATCTTCGATCACTTGGAAATTCTTAATGTATCCCTCGTCAACAAGAATCTGGGCAATAGCCTTTTTCATGTTGGAAGCAGGGATGTCTACCGTTTCATGCTTCGCGGTACTCGCATTGCGGATGCGCGTAAGCATATCGGCAATCGTATCGGTAATTTGCATGTCTTCTCAACCTCCTTAAAAATCAGCTATTGCTTACCAGCTAGCCTTCTTGACGCCCGGAATCTGACCCTTATAAGCCAGTTCGCGGAAGCAGATGCGGCACACGCCGTAGCGGCGCAGATACGCATGGGGACGGCCGCAGATCTTGCAGCGATTGTACGCACGCGTCGAGAACTTCGGCTCTCTCTGCTGCTTGATTTTCATCGATGTTTTAGCCATTTCTGCGTCCCTCCTTATTTCGCAAACGGAGCGCCCATGAGCGTCAGCAGCTCGCGAGCCTCTTCGTCGTTCTTCGCGGTCGTGACAAAGCAGATGTCCATACCGCGCACAGCGTCGATCTTGTCATAAGCGATTTCCGGGAAGATGAGCTGTTCTTTCAGACCCATATTGTAGTTACCGCGACCGTCGAACGAGTTCGGGTTGATGCCGCGGAAGTCACGCACACGGGGAAGCGCGATGTTGAACAAACGATCCAGGAACTCGTACATGCGGTCGCCGCGCAGGGTGACCTTCACGCCGTTGTTCATACCTTCACGCAGTTTGAAGTTCGCCACAGACTTCTTCGCCTTGCAGACGACCGGACGCTGACCGGTGATGAGGGACAGGTCGTTGACGACCGACTCGATCACCTTCGCGTTTTCACGCGCTTCGCCGCAACCGCAGTTGATGACGATCTTATCCAGCTTCGGAATCTGCATCGGGCTCTTGTAACCAAACTTGGTCATCAGAGCCGGAGCAACTTCACTTTTGTAAAATTCTTTTAATCTGGCCATTCGTTTGTTCCTCCTTACAGCTCTTCGCCGCAGTGCTTGCACACGCGGATGCTGCGGTTCTTGCCGTTGTCGTCGGCGACCTTCTTGTGCGCCACGCGGGTCGGCTTCTTGCAACTCGGGCAGACGACCTGCACCTTATCCGCGTAGATGGCGCCTTCGACCTTGACGATACCGCCCTGATCGCCCATCTTACGGGGTTTGACGTGCTTGGTCACGACGTGAGCGCCTTCGACGATCACTTTGCCTTCGGTCGGGCTCACTTCCAGAACCTTGCCCTGCTTGCCCTTATCGTTACCGCTCAGGATAACAACGGTGTCGCCAGTTTTAACAAACATTTTCATGTCTACCGACACCTCCTTACAGAACTTCCGGAGCCAGGCTCAGGATCTTCGTGTAGTCTTTCTCACGAAGTTCGCGAGCCACCGGCCCGAAGATACGGGTACCACGCGGAGTCTTGTCATCACGGATGATGACCGCCGCGTTTTCATCAAAACGGATGTAGGTACCGTCGGCACGACGGACACCCTTCACCGAACGGACAATGACGCACTTCACGACATCGCCCTTCTTCACGACACCGCCGGGGGCCGCTTTCTTAACGGAAGCAACCACCACGTCGCCGATGTTCGCATATCTGCGGCCGGAGCCACCCAGAACGCGAATGGTCATTAACTCCTTCGCGCCGGTGTTGTCGGCCACTTTCAGATAACTCTGCTGTTGAATCATCAGATGTTCCTCCTTTCAGTGAACCGACTTACTTCGCCTTTTCGATGATTTCCACGACTCTCCAACGCTTATCCTTGGACAGCGGACGGGTCTCCATCAAGGAAACGCGGTCGCCGATGCGGCACTCGTTGTTTTCGTCATGGGCCTTCAGTTTAACAGTACGCTTGACAATCTTCTTGTACAGCGGATGGCGGACATTGTCCACGATCGCAACGACAACCGTCTTGTCCATCTTATCGCTGACGACCACGCCGGTTCTCGTCTTTCTCAGGTTACGATCATTCATGAATTGTTTCCTCCTTCCGTTTACGCCTCAGCGCTGTTAAGCTCGTTCTGACGCTGCAGCATTTTCACCGTAGCGATCTCTTTGCGAACGGCCTTCAGGCGCATCGGGTTCTCAAGCTGGTTGAGCGCATTCTGGAAGCGCAGGCGGAAGAGTTCGCTTTTCAGTTCTTCGAGCTTGTTGCCGAGTTCCTCATTGCTGAGTTCGCGCAACTTAGCCAGTTCGGTCTTCTTCATTCCTGCTCACCTTCCGTTCTGCACACGACCTTGGTTTTGATCGGCAATTTCATCGCCGCCAGACGGAGCGCTTCGCGAGCCTGCGCCTCTTCCACACCGGCGATCTCAAACATCACACGACCCGGTTTCACAACGGCCACCCAGTAATCGGGCGAACCTTTACCGGAACCCATTCGGGTCTCAGCCGGCTTCGCCGTGACCGGCTTATCCGGGAAAATCTGAATCCAGACCTTACCGCCACGCTTGGTGTAACGGGTCATGGCCACACGAGCGGCCTCGATCTGGTTGGACTTGATCCATGCCGGCTCGCAAGCCTGCAAGCCGTACTCGCCGTAGGCGAGTTTGTTGCCGCGGGACGCTTTACCGGTCAGACGACCGCGTTGCACGCGACGGTATTTTACTCTCTTCGGAAGTAACATTACTTGCGGCCTCCTTCCCGACGACGGGGAGCCTTCGCGGAGCTCACCAGAACCTCGCCGCCGTAGATCCAGACTTTGACGCCGATCCGGCCGTAGGTGGTGTTCGCCTCAGCGAAGCCATAGTCGATGTCCGCGCGCAGGGTCTGCAGCGGAATCGTACCCTCGTGATACTGTTCGGTACGCGCAATTTCCGCACCGCCAAGGCGGCCGGAGCACTGCGTCTTGATACCCTTCGCACCCAGTTTCATCGCGCGGCTGATGCTCTGCTTCATCGCGCGGCGGAACGAAGTACGCTTCTCCAGTTGCTGAGCGATGTTCTCAGCAACCAACTGTGCGTTGGTGTCCGGATTCTTCACTTCCACCACGTTCAGCACCAGACTGTCGGTGCCGGCGATCTTCGCAGTAGCCACGCGGTACTTCTCCAGTTCCACGCCGCCCTTGCCGATGACCATACCCGGCTTCGCGCAGTGCACGTTGACGCGCACGCGGGAAGAATCACGCTCGATGACGATTTTGGACACGCCCGCAGCGTACAGGGTCTTCTTCAGGTATTTACGGATGTTGTAGTCGGAAACCAAGGTGTCGCCGAACTTGTTGTCCTTGACAAACCACTTGGAATCCCAATCTTTGATGACGCCGACTCGAAGGCCGTGCGGATTAACTTTCTGTCCCATCTTGCCTTCCTCCTCTTAGTCGATTTCCTTGAGAACCACCGTGATGTGGGAGGTTCTCTTGTTGATACGGTGCGCAGCACCCTTCGCCACGGGACGGATGCGCTTCATGATCATGCCGGGGCAGACGAAGCATTCCGAAACCACGAGGTTGTTCTTGTCCATGCTGAAGTTGTTTTCAGCATTCGCAACCGCGGACTTGAGCAGTTTGGCGATCGGCTCGCAAGCGGACTTGCGGGTGTTCTCCACGATCGCGATGGCCATGTCCACCGGCTTGTTGCGGATGAGGTCGAGAACAATCTTCACTTTACGAGGGGAAATGCGCACATTGGTAACCTGTGCTCTTGCTTCCATTGTTGTTTCTCTCCTTCCGCATTACTTGGACGACTTGGAGCCGGCATGGCCCTTAAACGTCCGGGTCGGCGCAAATTCGCCGAGTTTGTGACCAACCATATCCTCGGTGACGTACACCGGAACATGCTTGCGACCGTCGTGCACCGCAAAGGTGTGGCCCACGAAGTCCGGGAAGATGGTCGACGAGCGGCTCCACGTCTTGAGGATGCGCTTCTCGCCGGCAGCGTTCATCTCCTGCACTCTCTTCAGGAGAACAGGCTGTACGAACGGTCCTTTTTTAATACTACGGCTCATATTTCTGTCTCTCCTTTCGATTACTTAGAACGGCGCTTCACGATAAACTTATCGGAGCGGTTGTGCTTGGCGCGGGTCTTGTAACCCAGAGCCGGCTTGCCCCACGGGGTAACCGGACCGGGACGACCGATCGGGGACTTGCCTTCACCACCACCGTGCGGGTGATCGCAGGGGTTCATAACCGAACCGCGGACCTGCGGACGCCAGCCCATGTGACGCTTACGGCCGGCCTTACCGATCTTCTCGTTGGCGTGGTCGATGTTACCGACCTGACCGATGGTGGCCATGCAGTTCATCGGGACGTAACGCATTTCGGAGGAGGGCAGGCGGATCATCGCCAGATTGCCTTCCTTCGCCATCAACTGCGCCATCGCACCGGCGGAACGGGCGAGCTGAGCGCCTTTGCCCGGATACAGTTCCACGTTGTGGATGTAGGTACCGACCGGAATGGACGACAGCGGCAGGGCGTTACCCGGACGGATGTCCGCGTTTTCGCCGCTCTCGATGACGTCGCCCACCTTCACGCCGACCGGCGCGATGATGTAGCGCTTCTCGCCGTCCTCATACTGCACCAGCGCGATAAACGCGGAGCGGTTGGGATCGTACTCGAGGGTGAGCACCGTAGCGCTCATATCGAACTTGTTACGCTTGAAGTCGATGATACGATACTTCTGGCGATTGCCGCCGCCGTGATGGCGGACGGTGATGCGGCCGTAACTGTTACGACCGGCATTCTTGCTTTTCTTGGCCAACAAGCTGCGTTCCGGCTTCACCTTGGACAACACGCTGTAATCGACAACAGACATATTGCGGCGGCCGTTGCTCGTCGGCTTATAAGTCTTGATAGGCATTACATTCACTCCTTACTTGGCTTTGCGGGAATCCATGCCGCGATTCCCATCCGTGCCATTTCTGGGATACCGAAAGGCATCCGTTAACTTGTTTGACTCTCTTAGAACAGACCGTCGAAATCCGCGATGGTCTTGGAGTCTTCCGTCAGCGTAACGACCGCTTTCTTCCAGTCGGAGGTGTAACCCTCGTAGCGACCGGTGCGGCGTTTGGTGCCTTTCATGCTGATCGTGTTGACCTTGGCCACGTTGACGCCGTAGATGGCTTCGATGGCCTTTTTGATCTCGATCTTGTTGGCATTCGATGCGACGCGGAACGTATACTTCTTTTCTGCCAGACCGGCGACCGCTTTTTCGGTCACGACCGGGGCGATGATAATGTCATAAGCGTTCATCAGGCGTATACCTCCTCAATCTGAGCGACGGCGTCCTTCACGACCACGAGATTGTCGCAGTCCAGAATGTCGTACACGTTCAGGGTGTTGACCAGAGCGGTCTTCACGCCGGCGATGTTGCGGGCCGAGTACACCGCGTTCTTATCGTTCTCAGCGAGGACGAGCAGAACCTTCTTGCCGGTGTTCAGCGCCTTCAGCACGTTGGCGACAGCCTTGGTCTTGATCTCGGTGAGCGCCAGCTCATCGAGGACCAGCATTTCGTTCTCCTGCACCTTGGAGGACAGCGCCGACTTCATAGCCAGACGGCGCATCTTCTTCGGCAGGGCGTAACTGTAGTCGCGGGGCTTCGGGGCGAACACCACGCCGCCGTGATACCACTGCGGAGCGCGGATGGAGCCCTGACGGGCGCGACCGGTGCCCTTCTGGCGCCACGGCTTCTTGCCGCCGCCACGGACTTCAGCGCGGGTCAGCGCGGACTGCGTGCCCTGACGCTGATTAGCGAGATAGTTGACGACCATGTCGTGCATGACCGACTGGTTCGGGACGATACCGAAAACGGCGTCGTTCAGTTCCATCGTACCGGTCTGCTTACCGGTCATGTCAAAAGTAGATACAGTTGCCATTTCGTATTCCCTCCTTACGCTTTCACGCTGTCGGAGATCATCACGATGCCGCCGTTCGGGCCCGGAACGGCGCCCTTGATGGCGATCAGATTGTTCTCCGCATCGATCTTAGCGATCACCAGATTCTGCACGGTGACGCGCTCGACACCCAGATGACCGGCAGCCTTCATGCCAGGGAACACGCGGGACGGCGTGGAGCAAGCGCCCAACGAACCGGCGTGACGCGCGACCGGACCGGTACCGTGAGACTCACGGAGACGGCCGTGGTTCCAGCGCTTGATGGCGCCGGCGTAGCCCTTACCCTTGCTGGTGCCGACAACATCCACGTGATCGCCGGCGGCGAACAGGTCCGCCTTCACAACGTCACCGATGTTGTAAGTGCCGCAATCGGCCAGACGGAACTCACGAAGGAACTTCTTCGGAGCGACGTCCGCTTTACCGAAGTGACCCTGCAGCGCCTTGGTGACGTGCTTGGTGGTCACATCGCCGAAGCCGAACTGAACGGCTTCGTAACCGTCGTTTTCGACGGTCTTCTTCTGGACAACAACACACGGACCCGCCTCAACGACGGTGACCGGCACGACGTTGCCCTTGTCGTCGAAGATCTGCGTCATGCCGATCTTCTTGCCAATGATACCTTTCTGCATAACTATGCCTCCTTGGTTATTGGTTGACCCTCTCGGGCCAACTTGACCTCGCCCGTTGTGATCTGCAAACCGTTACTACTTACAGTTTGATCTCGATCTCAACACCGGCGGGAAGTTCAAGGCCCATCAGAGCCTCAACTGTCTTGTTGGACGGACGAAGGATGTCGATCAGACGCTTGTGGGTGCGGGTCTCGAACTGCTCACGGCTGTCCTTGTACTTGTGCACCGCACGAAGGATCGTAACCACTTCCTTCTCGGTCGGCAGCGGGACCGGACCCGAAACGCGAGCGCCCGTGTTGTGCGCGGCGTTGACGATCTGCTCCGAAGCCTTGTCGACCAGTTGGGAATCGTATCCCTTGATGCGAATTCTGATTTTCTCTTTGACTGCCACTGTAAAACGCCTCCTTGAAATTTTTTGATGGCGGGCTGCACCAAAACCGTCCACCCTGCCGGGTGTTTCCCCGTTTCTCACTAAAAAACCGGAAAACTTGCGGTTCCAAGTGTTTCCGGGGGCGGAGTTGGTGTCGTCTGTTAGAGCGGTCTTCGACCCTCACGCTTTGGGTTAGGAGCGCAGAGGGTTCCCTGACGCACCCGCACAGACTCTTACTTTTTCGCCCGGTTTGAAATCGGACATACTCCACGGAAATAACCAGCGCTACGGCTGCAACCTCCCGCTTCAACGCATATCGTGCAGTCCTGCGTGCCTGAAAAAGGGCGTAGTTCTCCCTTATTCTCACACGCGTGCTCCATTATTCTACACGAAGTCAAGTGCAAAGTCAATACTTTTTTCAAAAAAATTTTCACCAAAGAAACCCCGATTTTCCGCGTGGTTATGCGGTAAATTGACGATTTCACTAAATGCTGTGGTTCCTATCCCGAAAACGCCAGATTCGACCACAATTTCTTGTGGTCGGCGGTTTTCTCTATAATGCGCGCGTATATAATACCTATTTATATATAGGCGAGGGAATCCGTTGCGTATAACCAATCCCCCACCGCTTCGCGGTGCCCCCTTTGCACAAGGGGGCCTTGTGGTAGCCGATGGTTGGCATCTACTTTCTTGGCTCCCCTTGTCAGGGGAGCTGTCGGCGGTAGCCGACTGAGGGGTAGTCTTTCGTTTTCTCTCCCTCCGTCTTTTTGCTTCGCAAAAATCCACCTCCCTCGTCAGAGGGAGGCGCGACTATCGCGTGGTTTTCGTTTACAAAAAAAAGACCGCCGATCACTCGGCGGTCTTTTGGGGATCGATTATTACAGGACGGACGCGGCGGCCTCGTAGAGGACCAGTGCCTTCATCAGATTCTGGAAGTTCGCGTTGTAACTGCCTTCGATAACTTGTTTGGCGAAGGACAGCGCCGAGAAGGAGTAGGTGGTCTCGCCGACCGTCACGTTCTGGGTGGTAGCGAGGTTGGCCGCATCAATATCGGTCACCTCGATATACCAACCGTTGCTGTTGTACTTGGAGCCTTCCACCTGCTCGGTGAAGTAGAGGCGGACAGCCAGACGGCTCTTGAGCACCAGCGAAGCACCGATAAAGTTACTGCTGTCGCCGGTCACGGCCAGATCCGCGATACCGGACACGTCCGCCGCGCTCAGGTCGGTCTCGTTGCCGACGTTGGCGAGGTTGCCGGTGTTGTGGTTGAAATAGATCTGCGCCATCGCACCGTAGTTGACCATCGCCGTAGCGGCGGCCACCTCGGCGGCCGTCGCGTCCACATCACCGGCGATGATCTGATCCGCATATTCAGCAACGGTGGTCGAGATCTCGCTGTGGACGGTATAGGAGCTGTCCATCACTTTGGCGGTGATCACGGTAGTCATATCCTTGGCCGGCACTTCCAGATGGATGACGTAGTTGCCTTCCGTATCCGGCTGGATCGCCACGGTGGTGGAGTTGCCGTTGATCTCAAACACGACCGACAGGTTGGCCGGATCGTACGCTTCCGGAATGTCCACGTAGAAGCCGACGTCCAGATCATCGCCCAGCGTCACGTCGCGGCCGGTAAAGGTCGGAACCTCTTCCTTAACGACGTAACTGTCCAGCGTGCAACCGTCAAACTCGATCTTGCCCTTGTAGTTCTTGATCGGGCCGGTGACGGTGACCGTGTCGCCCTCGCCGACAACGTCAGCGCCGGTACCGGCCATTTTGTAGCAATAGATGGTCTTGTCGGTGCCGTCAACCGCGATGGTCACCGACGCATTGCCGTAGCCTTCGTCGTAGGCAAAGTTGACCTCGGTGATCACGCCGGTCAGGGTGTAGGCGTGGCCGTCCGACAGGGTCGCGCCCTCATCCAGCGCATAAGCGGCATCCATGATCTCGGCCGGCGTCTCATAGATCGGGACTTCGACCTGAGACAGTTCGTACGCATCCAGCGTGCAACCGCTGTCAAATTCGATCGTGCCGTTGTAGTTCTTGATCACACCGCTGACGGTGATCTTGTCGTTGGTGCCGATGAGATCGGCGCCGTCGCCCTTCAGGCGGAAGCACTGGATCTTCTTATCGGTGCCGTCGACCAACATGGTGACGGTCACGTTGCTATACTCCTGGTTGTAAATGGTGTCGACGTTGGTGATGACACCGGAGAGGGTATAGACGTGGCTGTTGGACAGAACCTCACCCTTTTCCAACGCGTAGGCGGCGGCCATGATCTCGGCCGGCGTCTCGTAGATGGTGGCCGCGGTCGTGGTGGTGGTCGCCACGGTCGCGCCGCCGGTCAGGAACTCGATGGTGTTGATCATGCAACGCACACCGCCGGACACGGTGGTGAAGGTGATCGCCTTTTCGGTGGTGGTGTCGACCACGACCTTGGTGTACTCGCCGTTATTGGACATCGTACTGATGGTGTGGGCGGTGCCGTTGACCTCGATCTTAGCGGCGGTAGCCTTGTAGCCGCCGACGTAGAACACGACCGAAGTGACCCCTTCCGGCGCGGTCATGGTAAAGCCGCCGGCCGCCGAACTGGTACCCAACTTGATGCAGGAGTTGCCCATCGCATCGAAAGAGCCGGCGTAAGCCTTGGCCGTCGGGGTGAGGGTCAGCGTATACGCCCCATCGGTGGAAGCAAATTCCTTCGCAGTATCAAACGCGGAGCCATCGACGTGCGCAGCCGTACCGTTGGCACCGAGATCAAACACGATGGCACCGTCGGTCGGGGCTTGGGTGGTCGGGGTGGTCGTGGTGGTCGTGGTGGTAGAGGTAGAACTCGAGGTGGAGGTGTTATCCGAAATATCGGTATCACCGCCCGCCACGGTGGTGACTTCAATCTTGTTCAAACGCCACTGTGCGCTGGCCGTAAAGGCGATCGAGTTCACACCGGAAACGGTGATCGTCACCGTGGTACCGTCTGCAACGGCAGTAAAACCGGCATTGCTTACGCTGGTAACCAACGGAGAGGCATACTTGCTTTCGGTGACCGTAACCACGATCTGCGACAGATTTTTACCACTGGCCGCCGTGATGGTCGTCTTGTTGCTTGCATATACACGGAAATGGTTAGAATCCGAGGTGCGGATAGCCGTGTTGGATCCTGCCTTCTCATTGAGCAAGGTGAAGTTTGCACCCGACCAAGAGATGGACAACGAATCACCCGACAGCGTACCGCCGGTAGCCGTAATGGCCAGCGACGCCGTATCGTCGGCGGCGGTGTTCATCATACCGGCGACCGGAATCAGACCGATCAGCAGTACGAGGGCAACCGCAATGGACAAGATTTTTTTCATAATCAATCCCTCTTTCCCGATACCGTTTTTGGCATCGACGTCATTCTCCGCCCCTGCGGAACAATAGATACCTTAATTATACTATACTGCGTCGAAATTGCAATGGGTTTTCTGCAATTTCCGGCAAAATATTTTTGGTAAACCGGTTTCATTTTTGCAAAATCCCGTCGGGGCGGCAGGTTACCGTCCGAAACAGCCTCCCTCACCGAGAGGGAAGGGGGCCTTGCGGCTACCATTCGTTTGCGCAAACCCTCTTGGCTCTTCCCGCGGGGCGAGGCAAGTTCCGAAGCCGTGAGTTTCGGCGTGTTGCATAAATATGCATATATGCGGAATATTTTGCTTGTTTATGCAAAATATATTCATCATTCCGCTTGCTTTACGGGTTTATTTTCTTTTTATATTTAGCGTTTTTGCCGATTTTTCAAAAAAAGAATAAATATTCAAAATTTCCTCTTGCATTTTGGAATAATCGGCGTATAATGAGGGAGTAATCATTTTTACCCTTCAGGAGGTTTTACGTTATGGCTGATATCAAAAAAGTGGTGCTTGCCTATTCCGGCGGCTTGGATACGTCCATCATCATTCCGTGGTTGAAAGAAAACTACAACAACTGCGAAGTGGTCTGTGTCTCCGGTGACGTGGGTCAGGGCACCGAACTGGACGGTCTGGAAGAGAAGGCGCTGAAGACCGGCGCTTCCAAACTGATCGTTATGGATCTGAAAAAGGAATTTGTGGAGGATTACATCTGGCCGACCCTCAAGTGCGATGCCAAGTATGAAGATTATCTGCTGGGCACCTCGTTTGCGCGTCCCTGCATCGCGGAGCATCTGGCCAAAGTGGCGCTGGAAGAAGGCGCCGACGCCATCTGCCACGGTTGCACCGGCAAGGGCAACGATCAGGTGCGTTTTGAGTTGACCCTCAAGGCGTTTGCGCCGGATCTCAAGATCATCGCCCCGTGGCGTGAGTGGGATATCAAGTCCCGTGAGGAGGAGATCGAGTACGCCGAGGCGCACAACATCCCGCTCAAGATCAACCGTGAGACCAACTATTCCAAGGATAAGAACCTGTGGCACCTTTCCCACGAAGGCATGGATCTGGAAGATCCCGCCAACGAGCCGCTGTACAACAAGGAAGGTTTCCTCGAACTGGGCGTTTCCCCCGAAATGGCGCCGGACGAGCCGACCTACGTGACCATTCATTTTGAGAAGGGCATCCCCACCGCCGTAGACGGCGTGGAAATGGACGGCGTGACCCTCATCGAGACGCTCAACGAGATCGGCGGCAAAAACGGTATCGGTCTGTTGGATATCGTGGAAAACCGTTTGGTCGGTATGAAGAGCCGCGGTGTGTACGAGACGCCGGGCGGCGCCATCCTGTACAAAGCGCACAACGTGTTGGAGACCATCACGCTGGACAAGGAATCGGCGCACTTTAAGGATATCGTCGCCCAGAAGATGGCGGACATCGTGTACAACGGTCAGTGGTTTACCCCGTTGCGTGAAGCCATCTGCGCTTTCTCCGACAAGTTGCAGGAAACGGTGACCGGCGACGTCAAACTGAAACTGTACAAGGGCAATATGATCAACGCCGGTGTGACCTCGCCGTATTCGCTGTACGACGAGCAGACCGCCTCCTTCGGTGAGGACGAGGACTATAATCAGGCGGATTCCGCAGGCTTTATCAACCTGTTCGGTCTGCCGATCAAGGTCCGTGCGATGAAGCAGAAAAACTGGGAGAACAAGGTATGAAACTGTGGGAAGGTCGGTTTTCCAAAGAGATCGACAAGAAGACCAACGATTTTAACTCCTCCATCCCGTTTGATCAGCGGATGGCGGTACAAGATATTACCGGCAGTCTCGCCCATGCGGCGATGCTGACCGCGCAGGGCATCATCTCGCCGGCAGACGGCGAGGCGATTGCCGACGGTCTGGCCGGTATTCTGGAGGATCTGCAAAGCGGTGCGCTGGTCATCGACCAGAACGCCGAGGACATCCACACCTTTGTGGAGCAGACCCTCACCGCCCGCATCGGGGATGCCGGCAAACGCCTGCACACCGGCCGTAGCCGCAACGATCAGGTGGCCTTGGACGTGAGATTGTACCTGCGGGAGCAGGTGACCGCTCTGCGGGCGCAACTGGTTGAACTGGCGGACGTATTGGCAGACAAAGCCGAGCAATATGCCGAAACCATTATGCCGGGTTACACCCACATGCAACGGGCGCAACCCATCACCTTCGGACATCATCTGCTGGCGTATGCCGAAATGTTGCTCCGCGATATCGGGCGGTTGGACGATGCCTATCGGCGGATGAACGTCTCGCCGCTTGGCAGCGGTGCGCTGGCCGGCACCACCTACCCGCTCGACCGCGAAGCGGTGGCGCATACGTTGGGGATGGCCGGCGTCACCCGCAACTCGTTAGACGGCGTATCCGACCGCGATTTCTGCGTGGAGTTGGCGGCGGCGCTGTCGCTGGTGATGGTGCATCTTTCCCGTTTCTCGGAAGAGATCATTTTGTGGTGTTCGTGGGAGTTCCGGTTTATCGAACTGGACGACGCCTTCTCCACCGGCTCATCCATTATGCCGCAAAAGAAAAACCCCGATATTGCGGAGTTGGTCCGCGGTAAATCGGGGCGGGTATTTGGTGATCTGATGGCGTTGCTGACCGCACTCAAAGGCTTGCCGCTGGCGTACAACAAGGATATGCAGGAAGACAAAGAAGCCATCTTTGACGCCTGTGATACGGTGCGGATGTGTCTGACCGCCTTTACCCCGATGATCGAAACCATGACCGTCAAGGCGGACAATATGCGGAAAGCGGCCGCCGGCGGGTTTATCAACGCCACCGACTGCGCCGATTATCTGGTGTCGAAGGGATTGCCGTTCCGCGATGCGTACAAGGCGACCGGCTCGCTGGTGGCTCTCTGCATCGCCGAGGGCAAGACGCTGGAGACGCTGTCGCTGGAACAGTACCGCGGCGTATGCGACTTGTTTGATACCGACGTGTTTGACGCCATCTCGCTGGAACGGTGCGTTGCCGGACGAAACGTTATCGGCGGTCCCTCCCCCGATAACGTGCGGAAACAGGCCGCGGCGGTGAAAGAAATCTTAAAAGCCTGACCATACTAACAGACAGAGCGGTTTGCTCTGTCTGTTTTTTTGTTGGGAGGGATGACGATGACCAAAGGTCCGGCCTTTTTGCTCAGCCTGTTGCTGACGCTGACCGTTTTGCTGTCGGGATGGATGTGGATATCGCCGCAGACCCCGCCCTCTCCCGTACGGGAAGCGGGGATCACTTGGCAACGGGAGGACGATTTCTCCCTCCGGCTGATATGGGAAGGCCATGAGGCGGTCGTGCGGTTTGAGCCGGCCCGAAAGCGGGTGACGGTGGCAAAAAACGGGGACGCCGACCGCCAAGCGGTGCTGACCGAGGCGGGTCTTTTGCGGTTGCTGACCGCGTTGGGAAACGATCTGCCGCTGACGCTGGGGGAAAGTCTTACCGTTGCGGAAGAAGAGGTGTACCTGCAGTTGCCGGCGGGGGCGCATATTCTGGCCGCCGAGCAGGTGGCGGTCATTTTGCGGAAACAGCCGGAGAGGTGGCTGACGGTGGTGGCGGCGATGATCAACGCGTACGCGACCGCCGACCGCGATCCCTTGGAACAGTTGACCTTGCTGATCAATTGTTGCCGCCAAACCGATCTCTCCGCCAAGGATGGCGTCGTCGCGCACGACCGATTGGTGTATCTGTGGGGTGCCAACCGCGGCGGGTTGGCGATCCGTCAATAAAAATTGGGAAACCCCCTTGACAATTCGCCGTTTCCGTGCTATGATAAGTTCTCGGACGCAGGGAAACGACACTATGCGAGTGTAGTTCAATGGTAGAACCCCAGCCTTCCAAGCTGGTCGCGTGGGTTCGATTCCCATCACTCGCTCCACGACTGCGTCCGCAGTCGATACCGGCGCTTGTAGCTCAGGTGGATAGAGCATCTGCCTTCTAAGCAGAGGGTCAGGGGTTCGAGTCCCTTCAAGCGCGCCATTATTTTTGGATACGGTGGGTATAGCTCAGTTGGTTAGAGTGCCAGGTTGTGGCCCTGGAGGTCGTCGGTTCGAGCCCGATTACCCACCCCAAATAATGGGATATAGTCTAGTGGTAGGACAGCAGACTTTGACTCTGCCCGGGTAGGTTCGATTCCTACTATCCCAGCCAAAAAAAGCAGCGTTAGCTGCTTTTTTACTAGGAAGACCGCCAGTTTAGCAAAACCGCCACCGGCGGTTTTTTGTTTTTGAAAGGGCAACGCATTTGAAACAGGAGTGATGAATATGCAACTGAAAACCGATTTATCCGTTAAAGAATTCCGCACGCGATTTGCGCATCAAGTCTCACCGGAGTATGCCGCCGGCATCCACTCCACCGACGAGGGGATGTGGATCAGCGGCAAGACCACCAAAACGGATTTTACCTTCCAGATCACCCGTCCGGCGGCTTCTTCCCTGCTCGATCCGCAGGCGATCGGCAAGATGATCCCCACCGACAACGGTTGCAACGTCAGTTGGAAGATCCGGCGCCCGCGCGGAGCGATGATCGCGTTAGGTATCAGTTCGCTGTTGGCGGCCGCGGCGATGGTACCGACCGGTTTGATGACCTATCTGGCGGCGGTGACCGCTTGGGTCAAAGAGCCGGCGCTGTGGGGGCAGGTCGTATTTTTTACGGCGATCACCCTCGCTTGTCTGGTCGGGCTGATCTTGTCACTGCGCATTCTGTTTTATATTCCCAAAAAGAAGCGGGAACGGCTGGATCATACCGTGCGGCAGATCATCGGAGAGGAACATATTATCGAATAAATAAAAAAATCCCCCGCATAGCGGGGGGTATTTCATTTTCGGGCATAGCCCTGTACGATTGCCGACCACCCATAAATGGGTTGTCAGTCTTTGCCGGCTCCCCTTGTCAGGGGAGCTGTCGGCGGCAGCCGACTGAGGGGTAGTCTTTCGTTTTCTCTCCCTCCGTCTTTTTGCTTCGCAAAAATCCACCTCCCTCGTCAGAGGGA
>JAFQQM010000065.1 GCA_017410585.1 Clostridia bacterium | reverse complement strand
GATGAGGACTCCCTTGAAATGTTGCAGACGATTCAGCAGAGCCCCGTTGTGATTACCGGTGACCAGCATATGGAAGACCCGACCGACGGTCCTGCCAACAATTACGATATGGACTATTGGACCAACGCGATCAACGATATTTTGCGTGGCTCCAAGACTCCGAAGCAGGCGATGGATGCGATCGTCAATCCCGTTCAGGCTTTGCTGGACGATATGTTTAACGACTGATAAGGAAGATCGATATGCGAAAGGACACTCTTTCTGCTTGTTTTGCAGATCCGCCTGCCGCGTTTAGAGGGAAACCTTTCTGGAGCTGGAACGGTCGGCTGGAAAAGGATGAACTGCTTCGACAAATTCATATTTTGCAGGAGATGGGGATGGGAGGCTATTTCTGCCATTCCCGCACCGGCTTGGAAACCGAATATCTTGGCGAAGAATGGTTTGAACTGATTCGCGCTTGCGCGGAGAAAGGCGACGACCTGGGGATGGAGACCTGGCTCTACGACGAAGATCGCTGGCCGTCTGCTACCGCCGGCGGTATGGTGACCAAGGATCCCGCCAACCGAATCAAATACATTCGGTTGAACATCGGAACGGCAGAGGATTTTTCGTTTACCGATACGGTGATTGCGGCTTTTTCAGCTGACGTGGAGGGGCTGGCGTTTCGCAATAAACGCCGCTTGCAGCCGGAGACCTTCTCGGCGGATGGGGCAGAGGGCAACCGCATTTTGTGGTTTGAAATAGAAGAAATGGGGGCCTCGTCGTTCTATAACGGCTACACTTATGCCGATACGATGCGCCGTGAAACGACCGAAGAATTCATTCGCCTCACCCATGAGCGCTATCGTGAGGAATGTGGCGATTCATTCGGCAGCAAGATCAAGGGCATCTTCACGGACGAGCCGCACCGCGGCGCTGTGATGAGCGGTTTCCAGTTGAATAATCGCCAAGGCGGTTATTTGACGCCGTATACCGAAAAACTCTTTGATCTCTTTTTGGATGACTACGGCTACGACCTGCGCGATTTTCTGCCGGAACTGTTCCTGCAAAAGGACGGCGAGGCGGTCTCTCCGGTCAAATGGCAGTACATCAACCTGATCCAGCGCTTGTTCCTGGAGAATTACTTGACCCCCCTTGCGGATTGGTGCCATCAGAACGATATGCTGCTGACCGGTCACCTGCTGCAGGAGGATAGCCTGACCAGCCAGACCGATATGATCGGTTCGGTGATGCGGGGATACGAGCTGATGGATTACCCCGGCATCGACATTCTGACCAAGGGCAATTTCAACTACAAGGTTGCCAAGCAGCTGCAATCGGTGGGCCGCCAACTGAATAAGCCGTGGTTGCTCAGTGAACTGTACGGCTGTACGGGTTGGGAATACACCTTTGCCGATCACAAGTATATGGGCGATTGGCAGGCGTTGCTCGGCATCAACCTCCGTTGCCACCACCTGTCGTGGTACACGATGGAGGGGGAGGCCAAACGCGATTACCCCGCATCCATCAATTACCAGTCCTCTTGGTATAAGGACTATCACTACGTAGAAGAGTATTTTGCCCGTCTGGCAGCGGTGCTAAAGGAAGGTGACCCGTGCTGTGAGGTGCTGGTCGTGCATCCGGTTGAAAGCGCCTGGAGCGTCATTCATGCCGAATGGTCCACACTGCTGTCCACCAACCAGCCGGACGTGCTTGGCATTGAAACCGATTTTAAAGCGATGTGCCAGATGCTTCTCGATCATCAGGTGGATTTTGATTACGGTGACGAGGATATGTTGGCACGACTCGGCTCGGTAAAGATGCAAGATGGTGTTCCCGTCCTGCAACTCGGCTGCGCTACATATAAAACCGTTGTGTTGGGCAGTATGCTGACCATGCGTGGCTCCACCTTGCGGTTACTTCGGGAGTTTATTGCCTGCGGAGGTCGCGTGATTCAAAGCGGCCGCGAGGCGGATTACGTAGACGCCCTGCCGTCGCAGGAGGTGCATGATCTGCCACTCACCCGCGTGCCGTTTACCGAGGAGGCGTTTATCCCGTTGCTGGATCGCCACCGCCTTGTTCGTATCGCCGACCCGATCACCGGAAAGGATACCACCCGCGTATTCGCACAGGTTCGGAAAAACGCTGATCAAAGCGTCGTGATGCTGCTGAACACCGACAAAGCGAACGGCCGTGACCTCATGGTTGCGGTGGACTTCGAAGGATATATGGAGGAATGGGATGCCCGTAGCGGTGAGCAATGGTATCTCGGCTATCACCGCAGTGGCGAAGCCGTTTCGTTGACGCTGGATAAAGCGGAGGAAAAGATACTGGTGTTTAACACCAAACGCGGCGAAACTCCGCCCAAACCGCTCCGCCAACCGCTGCGGACCGCGTCGGCTTTGGACGAGTTCCCGTACACGTTGGCCGAGCCGAATGTCTGCGTCCTGGATATCGCCCGTTATCGCGTAGATGACGGCGAATGGAGTGATCCGACCGAGATTCTGCGTGTGGATCGCGGACTCCGCGAACGCTACGGCTTGGCCTATCGTACAGGTGTGATGCTGCAGCCGTGGTTCACAAAGGGGAAAGAACATCCCTGCCTGGGGAAGGTTACCTTGCAGTTTGCTTTTACTCTGCAGACCGACGTTCCCGTTATGCTGGGAATCGAACGCCCCGAACGCTATCGGATCACCTTGAACGGCCACGAGATATCCAACCGCCCGATCGGTTGGTGGGCTGATAAATCCATTCAGACCCTGCCGCTTCCGTCGGAATTCCTGAAACGCGGCGAGAACGTCTTGGAATGTCACTTTGATTTCTGTGAAAACGTCGGCACCGAGGCACTTTATTTGCTCGGTGACTTCGGCGTTTCGCTGGAAGGCCTGACCCGTACGCTGACACCGTTGCCCGCAACGTTGCATATCGGCGACCTGCGTGAGCAGGGATTCCCCTTCTACGGCGCCGGCGTTCGTTATCGCCTTTCCGACCTGCCAAGGCTCGGCAAAGGCGAGAAGCTTTACTTAAAGACGGAGGATTTCGCGGCGGCCTGTATCCGTATTTCCAACCAAAACGGTCACGCGATCATCGCCTACCACCCGTACGAAGCGGATATCACGCCTCTGCTTGCCGACGGCTGTGACTTCGTGGAGGTGGAATATGTTTTGACCCGCCGCAATACCTTCGGACCGCTGCACATCCAACCTACCGTGTTGAATTCCTATAACCCGACCGTGTTCGTCACGAAGGGGGATAGCTTCCGCGAGGATGGCTACAGCCTCATTCCGCAGGGAATGCTGCAACCTCTGCAACTGCTTGTGGTTTCGGAGGATTCATCCCGTTCTTCCGTGTAAGTGTCCGGCACTTTACGGTTTGCATATGCCCATTTTACTTAATTGGAGGAGTTAGTATGAAAATCGCGAAATCATTTCCCAAGATTCTCGGCGTTTTGCTGACGGTCAGCTTGCTGATTGTCTGTCTTTGCTCCGCAATCCCCACCGCTTCGGCGGATGATGTCGTGTACACCGCGGCAGGGGAGACCTATCACGAATTGCAAAACTTCGACGCGAGCACCGGCGGTGCGCCGGTCAACAGCGAGAACGGCTATTCGTCCGGCGTTCACAATACCAGCGGCCGCAGCATGATGTTCACCGTTCCGGCCGGTGACGTGGTGAACGTGACGGAGAAGAATCCGTCCTATCCGCACTTCACGTTTACGGCCAATGCGGAAATGGCTAACGTGAAATATCTGCAGTTCTGGGTAAAGAATACCTCGGTAGATCCAGTATATATCTACAATATGAACATTTTGCAGTCCGGCACCTATCAGTATCGTCTTTTGGCCGGTGCGGATGTGCAACTTATTGATGAAAACAACAAGGCGGTGGTGGATGCCGGCCGTTGGTCGTATGTGACCATCGGCACCACCATCACCAAATCCCGTGCATTGAAGATTCCGGCCAATTTCACCGGCTATGTCCGTATTCCGCTGAATGCGGATTGCATCCAGGTGATTGCCCCCTCCGGCTCTGAGTTTGACACCGCCAAACTGGCACAGGCCAATACGATTAACTTCCGCCTCGGCAGTATCGGTTCCGGCGGTCGCG
This sequence comes from Clostridia bacterium, assembly GCA_017410585.1. GTDB lineage: Bacteria > Bacillota > Clostridia > Oscillospirales > Acutalibacteraceae > RGIG426. Next base: position 23,801 of record JAFQQM010000065.1, on the reverse strand, counting down.
TGTATTTTGACGACCTCGGCTTCGTTACTGGCGGCGAAGCGGCAAAACCCGGTGCTAAATTTGCGGACGTGTCCAAGGCGATGACCTACACCGATGCAACCGGCAACACGATGGCCTATCGCCTCTATCTGCCGGAAGGCTACGATTCCTTCGCCAAGTATCCGGTCGTGCTGTATCTGCACGGCAATGGCTTCCAGGGCGATGACAACCTTAAGCAGGTAACCGGCGAGATCGGCGAACCGTTGGATGAACTGGTCTACCCGGACAACCGCAACAAGTATCCGGCTATCATCGTGGCACCGCAGTGCCCGACCGGTGATTACTGGGTGAACACCACCTTTAATTCCGGAAGCTATTCGGTGGACAGCGTTGCTGAGACCGACGCGATGAAGATGGTGCTCGGCTTGATGGACGAGATTCTCACCAACTACAGCGTCGATAAAAACCGCGTGTACGCGATGGGCGTCTCGATGGGCGCTTTCGGCTGCTGGGATATGATGATCCGCCATCCCGGTCTGCTGACCGCCGCCGTCCCGATGATGGGCGCCGGTGACCCGACCAAGGCCGCCGCGATCGGCAACACCGCCGTCTGGGCGTTCCACGACGCCGGTGACTCCACCGTTCCCGTCAGCGGCTCGCAGGAAATGGTGGCGGCGCTGCAGGCGGTTGATGGCACCAACGTCACCTACACCGAATACACCGGTGTCGGTCACGCCGCTTATCGCTTCGCGGTATCGGAGGAGAAGCTGCTCCCGTGGATGTTCGCACAGGGCGATATCTATGCGAAAGAGAACGAAACCTACACCTCCATCAGCGGCTTTGAAGTGGGCGAGACTGCGATCTCCCTCGCCGCAGGCGCTGCCTCGAGCGAAAGCAAAAACACCGGTGCCAAGGGCTGGAAGGTTACCGTCGGCGACAACACCAACGTTAACACCAATCTAACCTTTAATCCTTCGCCGCAGATGGGCAAAGCGACCCATCTGCAGTTCTGGATCAACAACACCACCGACGCGGTGCAATATCTGGCCGGTATGAACCTGCAGAAAGCTGGTTCTTTCCAGTTTAATATTCCGTCCACCGCTAAATGCATCCTGATCGCGGACGGGACGACGACCGAGCAGGTCGTTTCTTGCACGAATGTCAGAATTTCCGGTCTGGGCACCATCCGTGTGTTGCCTATTCCTGCCGGCTTCTGTGGCTACGTCCGCATTTCGCTGGCGCAGGCCGATCTCGAAATTAAGAGTGGCACCTACGGCGAAACGGCGCTCAATTCGGTGAAACAAATGTCCCTTTATGTCGGCAACACCTCCACCGGCGGCAACCTCTATTTCGATGACTTCGGTTACGTGACGCCGTATGCGCTTGAGGAAAATCCCTTTGCGGACGAGATCACCATCACGCGCACCCACTTCAGTGCGGATGAAGCCTTCTCCACTGCACTGGGTACTTCCGGAACGACATCGACAAGCAAGGAAAACGGCTACTTTGATGCCTCCATTGCGGCGGGTAAGTATTATGTCAACCCGGTGATTACCACCCCGTCCAACGAGCATATGGATGCGGCGGATTACGTGCAGTTCCACATTAAAAACGATTCGGCCGTTGACCTGTATATCAACAATTTCAATATGCTGCAAAGCGCCGATTCCACCGACATTCGCTATCGCTTCAATACCTCTGCTCAAGTGTGGTCGATCGCTGACGGTTCTGCAACAGCGACGCCGGTCTCTTGGGTCACCAAGAACATCTCGGGTGTTAGCAGTTCCGCTGCTTGTATCACGATCCCGGCCGGCTTCAGCGGTATGATGCGTTTTAGCTTGGATGCTGCCGGTATCGAAAAGCGTAACGGCACTTCCTATGAGGTGGATAAAGTCGAACTGAAGGTGTTCAACTTCCTGCTTTGCGATGCTACCGCTACGGGAGCGTCTGTTGTCATCGACGATCTGCAGATCGTTGATGAGATCGATGAACTTCCTGCCGTGGTCGGCGCTCAGATCCGCACCTCCGATAACAACCTCCGCTTCGTGATGACCCACAATCAGGCAATGATGGAAGCGTTGGCGGCGGAATATGCCGCGGTCGAGTATGGTACCGTTGTGGTCAATGCGGATGCGTTTGGCGCAGGCAAGAAGCTGGAACTCACCGATAAGACAAGCGGTTTCGGCTCCGGTAAACCCACCACCCTGGTGAACAAGAGCGCATTCGTGCCGGAGGGCTGGGCGGAACAATTCCCCGATAACCGCGTCTACAGCTTCACCATTACCGGCGTCAATACCGACGCGAAGAAGGCTACTGCCATTGCGGTGCGCGCCTTCATCAAGGTGACCGACGAAAACGGCGATGTCCACGTGATCTACAGCGCGGATAAATATATGCACGGCGGTTATCAGACCACCTACAATGCGGTGGAAGCAGCAACCGCAGAACTTACCGGCGAATAAGGAAGGAGCGTTGAACAATGAAAAAAGTTTATGAATCTCCCTGTGTTTCTGTTCACACCTGGGAACAGCCGGAAATTATTGTTACCTCCATCAACCGAGAACCGGAGCTGGATTGGGATGAAGAAAGCGATGACTACCTTGGCTAAATATGCCGCAATAGCAGCGGCGGTCTGTACGGTTCTGCTGTGCATCTGTGCGTGCACAGCCGACCGTACGCTCGGGGAGGACGAGGGTTCCTCCCCGAGTACCACGACCACCGTTTCCACGACCACCACGAGCTCTGCGGAGAGTGGCTCTTCCGACGGAACGACCACCACGCAGGGGACGTCGGAGGACGAACTGGAATTTAACGAGACGGAGTTTACTTCCTCCGTCACCACCACGATTACCGCGTCGTCCACCGCACCAAACGATGACGAAAATGTGATCACGACAACGACCACTACCACGCGCGTGGTGACGACCGTCCCGCCGATTGACGACGAGGGATACGGTCCGATTGTGAAACCTTAAAGAAGCCTAAGGAGGGGATGTATCCCATGAAAACGAAACGGATGCTGCAGCGAATGGTTTGCTGGGCGATAGTGCTTTGCCTGTTGGTAATGTGTTGTCCGTCTGCGCTGTTGGCACTTGCTGATTCCTCGCCGACGGTATACCTGCGCGAAAACGAGGAATACCACGCCATGACCGGATTCGAAGCAGGAGATGCCGTGACGATCAATATCGGCTCGGCGGCGACCGACGTTACCAACAACGGCGGCGGCAGCCATAAGTTTACAGTGGGTGACAACACCTTCGTTTCCTCGTTGATCACGTTTAACGGTGCCTATCCGCTCTCGGAGGGCAACTACCTGCAGTTTTGGCTGAAAAATGCCGCTACGACCGATCAGTACCTGATGGGTATGAACTTCCAGGGAAGCAACTTCCAGTACAACGTGCCCAGCGGCGTGCAGTCTCTTCTGATTGCGGATGACGGCAGCACCGAAACGGCGGTTACCTGGACGAACGTCCGCATCAGCGGTGCAGGAACCATCCGTACCCTGAAGATCCCCGCAGGCTTTGCCGGCTATGTTCGCGTCTCGCTGGATCCGAAGGATCTGGAGGTCAAGACTCCGGTAGGCGGCAGCTTTGATGCGGCCACCTTTAATACGGCTACACGCATGGCGCTGCTGTTCGGCAACACCGCTACCGGCGGAAACCTGTATATGGACGATCTCGGTTACGTGGTAGAAGTGCCGCCTGTATCGGTGTCCAATCCGATTTATACGAAGAAAAACGAGACCTTCCACCCGATCGGTGGCTTTGAGGCGGAGGATACCGTTTCGGTTAACATCGGTACTGTCTCTACCGCGTCCAAAAACAACGGCTATAACAGCCATAAGTTTACGGTAGGGGACAATACGTTCGTCTCCTCGCTTATCGAACTGAACGGTACCTATCCGCTCTCGGAGGGCAAATACCTGCAGTTCTGGCTGAAAAACGCCGCTACGACCGATCAGTATCTGATGGGTATGAACTTCCAGGGCAGCAACTTCCAGTACAATGTGCCCGCCGGTGCGCAGTCGTTACTGATTGCGGATGGCAGCACCACCGAAACGGCGGTTACTTGGACGAACGTCCGCATCAGCGGTGCGGGTACGATTCGTACCCTGAAGATTCCTGCAGGTTTTTCCGGCTTTGTCCGCATCTCCTTGGATCCCAAGGATCTGGAGGTTAAGACCCCGGCAGGCGGCAGCTTTGATGCGACCGCTTTTGACACGGCGGCGCGTATGTCGCTGTTGTTCGGCAACACCGCTACCGGCGGAAACCTGTATATGGATGATCTGGGTTACATCACCGTTATTGAGAAAGATAAACCCGTTTCGGTCACCAACCCGATCTACACCAAGCCGACCGAAACCTACTATTCGATTAGCGGTTTCGAGACAGAGGACGCCGTTACGATTAACGTCGGCTCCGCTGCCACCAACATCAAAAATAACGGTTATAACAGCCATAAATTTACGGTTGGAAACGATACCTTTATTTCCTCAACCATCACCTTAAATGCTCTCCATCCGCTGTCCAAAGGCTCTTATCTGCAGTTCTGGCTGAAGAACGATACGGGTGCGGAGCAGTACCTGATGGGTATGAACTTCCAAGGAAGCAACTCCCAGTACAACGTGCCTGCCGGCGCCAAGTCCTGGCTGATCGCGGACGGCAGCACTACCGAAACGGAAGTTGCCTGGACGAACACGCATATCAACGGGGCGAATACCATCCGCACACTGTTGATTCCTGCCGATTTCAGCGGCTTCGTGCGTATTTCCATTCTGCCGAAGGACCTGGAAGTAAAGGTTCCGGCGGGCGGCTCGTTTGATGACGCCACCTTTGATGGCACCAAGCGTATTGCTCTGCTGTTCGGCAATAAGAGCACCGGTGGCGATCTCTATATGGACGATCTCGCGTATGTGTTTGATCCGGATGCCGTAAGAGAAGAGCAACCCGACACACCGGTGACACCGCCTTCTCCGCCCATCGAACCGACCACCAACCCGATCTATTTGGAAAAAGACGAAACCTATCACGTGATGACCGGGTTTGAAGCGGAGGATACCGCGACGGTCACGGCCGGCGAGACGTCTGCCGACAAGGTCAATAACGGCTTTTGGAGCCATCACTTTACGGTAGGGGACAACACCTTCCTCTCGGCCAATATCAGCCTGAATGCGACCTATCCGCTGGCGAATGCCCCCTATTTCCAGATGTGGGTACACAATGCGGCTTCCAATGAGCAGTATCTGCTGGGACTGTCCTTCCAAGGCAAGGAGTTTCAGTTCAACGTGCCGGTCGATGCACCGGCTTGGCTGATTGCCAACGGCCAAAAGACTGAAACGAGCTGGAAAAACAGGAAGATCAACGGCGCCGGCACGATTCGCGCTTTGGCCATTCCGGCCGGCTTCAGCGGCTATGTCCGTATTCCGCTCGGTCCGGATTATCTGGAGGCAAAAGTTGGGGCGTACAGCAACGCAACCTTCAATCAAACCTCTCTCATCAGTCTGTATCTCGGCAATACCGCAAGCGGCGGTTCGATTTATTTCGATGATCTGGGTTATGTTACGAATCCGAATTACGAAGTGCCGGATGACGATAAGTACCAAGCGGTTACCAATCCGATTTATCTGGAGAAGGACGAAACCTATCATGTGATCACCGGCTTTGAGGTGGAGGATACCGTGTCCTCGACCATCGGCGTGCCGGTGATCGACCTGAAAAACAACGGCTATCGCAGCTATCAGTATGAGGTTCCGGACAATTCCTATACGCACGCCGTGCTGAATTTGCGTTCCACCGTTCCGTTTGCTACGGCGAAATATCTGCAACTCTGGGTCAAGAATGAGGCAACCACCGATCAGTATCTGCTGAGCGTTTCGCTGCAGGGTGAAGGCTTCCAGTATAACGTGCCGACCGGCTCTCCCGTTTCGCTGATTGCGAACGGCAAGAAGACCGATACCGTTTGGTCGACTGTGAAGATCAACGGCGGCGGCACGATGCGTGCCTTGTTGATCCCTGCCGGTTTCAGCGGCTACGTTCGTATTGCGCTGTCTCCGGAGCATCTTTCGCCGCTTTTCGGCACCTACAACGTGGACCTTATCAACAAAGCCAACCGCATCAGCGTGTATCTCGGCAACACCGAAAAGGGCGGTAATCTGTATTTCGATGACGTCGGCATTATCAACCACCCGAGCTATACGGGTCTGCAACGCGGTGACTCCGTCAGCAATCCGATCTATTTGGAGAAGGATGAAACCTTCTACGAAATGACCGGCTTTGAAGCGGATGACCGCGTGGCTTCCAGTGCCGGTCTCCCCGGTATGGATATCAAGAATAACGGTTATCAGAGCCATCGCTTTATTGTCGGTGACAATACCTATATCTCGGTACGTCTGACGCTGAACGACGCCTATCCGTTGTCCAAGGCGCAGTATCTGCAGTTCTGGGTGAACAACACCGCCAAGACGGATCAATACCTGCTGAGCACTTCCTTCCAGGGCGACGGCTTCCAGTACAACGTGCCGACCGGCGCGACAGCTTATCTGATCGAAAAGGGCGTGCAAACGGCCTCTGTCTGGACCAGTGTCCGAATCAACGGAGCGGGTACAATGCGCGGTTTGTTGATTCCGGCCGGCTTCAGCGGTTACGTCCGTATTCCTGTTTCGTTGTATGATCTGCAGCCCAAGACGGATCGCTACAATGCGGAGGTGTTTGATAAGACGCTTCACTTGTCGCTGTATTTGGGCAACACTGAAAAGGGCGGCAGTATCTACTTCGATGACCTCGGCTACATCATCCATGCCAATATGCCGGTGCCGGATTACGATCCTCCCGGAAAGTTTGAAACGGGTGACATTTTCTTGAACGAGGGCGATTCGTATCATCTGTTGACCGGCTTTGAATTGGATGAGACCAATGCGTCCGTCACGCCGTTTAACCGCGATAATCACAACGTGAGCGATCTGAAATACAACGGTCATTACAGCTATCGCTTTATGCTTCCGCAGGCGAATTTCCAAAATGTCCGTATCAAATTTGAAGCGACCGATAAATTGGCGACGGCTGAGTACTTGCAGTTCTGGATCACCAATCCGAGTAATAACAACATCTATCTGTTCAATTTCTCTTTCTCGGACGGCAATAACTTCCAGTACAACATCAAGGATAGTGCCGAAGTTATTCTGATCAGCGATAAGGAGGATACAAAGCCCACCCTGGCCATTTGGTCGCATCCCAACATCGGCACCTTTAAGGGCCGCTCGTTGGTCATTCCGATGGGATTTAGCGGTTACGTACGCATTCCGCTCAGTGCGGATTCGATCAAGGTTTCGAAGCCGGAAGACGGTGTCTTTGATGCTTCCGTGCTGGCGACCGCCAATCAGATGGCGTTTTACATCGGCAACATCGAAAAGAAGCGCGCCGTCTATATGGATGACGTGATGCTGATCGACGGTGAAGTGATGCCGAAGCCGGAGGAGGATTACGAGATCGATTACAGCATGGATACCGTTATCGCGCTGTACGGTCAGTTGAAGGATTCCAACGGTCAGCCGCTTAAAAACACCTCGCTTCTTTTGGATAACTACACCTTTGCGCGTACGGATGAAAACGGCCGCTTTGTGTTCAACGGCGTTTCGATGGATTGCCATACGCTGTGCGTGCTGGACACCGACAATAAGGTGATTGCGCAGACCGCTATCACCGTTATGCCGGGCGACGTTACCAAACTGGTTGGTACCTACATCACACGGCCGATCACGGTGATACAGCTGGTCGTGGATATGCAGGTGATGGGGAACGGCATTAAACTCTTGAGCGTTTCGGAGGGTGCTTTGGATGTGCAAGAGAACCTGCCGGCTGACAACAAACCGCAAGAAGATGTGCAGAAGCAACTGACCGAAGACGGTCGTGGTTGGATTTTGTGGACCGCGATCGGTGCGGTGGTTGTTGCGGCAGTGGTCGTCCTCCTTCTGCTGTTGAAGCGGAAAGCAAAGAAGAATTGACGGAGGCGGATGTGCCGATGTTTTATGAAACCGACAACAAGTTAAAGGCCGTCACCTTCAGCTTTGACGACGGTGTGACGCAGGATGTGCGGATGATCGAACTGCTGGATCGATACGGGTTGAAGGCAACCTTCAACCTGAATTCCGGTCTGTTCGGAAAACGCTACCGTATCTCGCTGGCTGACGATTGTTTTCTCAACCACCATCGCTTGACGGCGGATGAAATCCGAGCTGTTTATGCCGGACATGAAGTGGCGGCGCACACTTGTACCCATCCGTTGCTGACGCAGTTGAGCGACGAGGAGATTGTGGAGCAGGTGGAAAACGACCGCCTGGCTCTTTCGGAACTTGTGGGCTACGAGGTGCAGGGAATGGCTTATCCCTGCGGCGGCGAGAATCACGACGCACGCGTGGCGGAGATTATCCGCCAAAACACCGGTGTTCGTTATTGCCGCACCATCCTCTCCACCCATTCCTTCGAGTGGCAGACCGATCGGTATCGTCTGCATCCCAGCGTCCATTTTCGGAATTTTGACAGTTTGATGAAACTCGGAAATGATTTTCTGGTGTTGCAGCCGCATAAACCCTCGGTGTTTTACGTATGGGGACATTCCTATGAAATGGATATCGTTCCAGATTACTGGGAAAAGCTGGAAAACTTTTTCCGCCTGATCAGCAATCAGCCGGATATTTACTACGGCACCAATGCTGAGGTTTTTCTCTGATTGCCAAGCAAAAAAAGACTCGACCCCACGGGGTCGAGTCTTTTTGGTTTACAACAGTTCCATCGGGCGGCGCACCGCATCGTTGACACCGGGCATTTCGGGGAATAGCTTGTTCGGATCGCGATGCTTCTCAAATTCCTCGAAATACCGCAAACCGAATTCATACAGGGAGTCGGCATTAAAATGCAACTGATCGGGATTGGCGGTCAGTCCTGTTGCCGAAACGTAACCGACTTGTCGGTTGTTGGCGGCAATTTGCTTCAGTTGTGCGTTTAGCAGATGGTAATTAACCAGATTGGCGTCGTGCGGACATTGTGGCAGAAAATCACCGAGAGCGCCGAGCAGAAAGGGAACATCCTGCAGTTCCAGATCGCACCGCAACTGCTCCAGTATCACTTGAAAGCGTGCGGCATAGGTCGGATAAAAGCGCTCGCCGCAATCGCCCTCGCCCTGGTGCCACAGCACGCCGGCAATGGTGGAGGTGCGCTGCGCCAGACGCGCCTGCGAAACGGCGTTGTCGTACAGCAAACTGCCCACACACCACTGATCCAGCTGCGTGCCGCCGTCGGCACAGGGGATCAAGCCGACATCAACGTCATACTTTTTTGAGTAGGCTTCAGCAAAACTCTCAGCCAAACACACGCCGGAGAAGGGACGGTCGCCGTTCACGGGACGGTACAGCCGCTGCCACCGCCCGTTACGCAGCACCCACAGCCGCTTGGTATCGATCTCGTGCGCCTCGTCGAGAAAACCGCGACCGGCCATATTGGATTGTCCTATCAGCAAAAATGAATGCATGGTCGTTCCCTCCGAATTTCTTCCGTTTTCTTAAATTTTACCATAGCGCTCCGTGTGTGTCAATGTGCGTGCGTTGTCTTGTTCGCTCCCGATCGTGGCATATCGGAAACCAATAAAGCAAAGTCGGTTCTCGCGTTATGGCGAGAGCCGATTGCTTCATTTGAGGATTTTTTCCAACTGCGCCATTTGTTCCTTTTTGAGATGTTCGGTCACACCACATAAAGCAACGGCATAGGATCTTACTTGATCCTGTGCCATATACTTTTTGTCATCCTACTCGGTCAGCGTAATTCTCCTTTAAGAACATTACGCTTTTTCGTCCGGGGTTGTTTCTTTATACGGTCAACACACCGTTTTCTTTGAGTTGCGCTTGCAAGGCGGAGATGTCGATATCGGCGGCTACACCGTCGGTCGTTCCGACCGCCATAGCGGCTGCCATACCGGCCGCTTCGCCCATCATAAAGCAATAACTCATCAGCCGGATCTGCCCGAGCGTTTTGCGATCGGCAGAGACACAGCGCCCCGCCACCAGCAGATTGCTCGTCTGCTTGGGCAACAGACAGCGGTAGGGGAGGGTCGCCCAATCGTCAGCCCGTACCTTGTCGCGGTCACGGTACAGATCAAGATAGGCTTTATAGGCCGCCGGTGACGAGGAGGAAGCATGTACATCGCTGACCGCCCCACCGTCAAACCGCATAACGGCATCGTCGAACTTGGCGTAGTTGCTCTTGTCGTCGAAGGTGACTACGTACCGTCCCACCAACCGTCGCGATTCGCGGATGGCGAGGGTGCCGGAGGAGGCCATATACGCCTTTTCAAACCCCGGTACGTATTGCCGATAAAATTGCTGGAATTCCTCGGCCTGCCGCCGACCGCGCACGGTCGCTTCGGTCAGCCCCTCGGCGGTACCGAGAGCCGCCCCATAGACGTGACCGGCGTTCATCATTCCCGACTCTGCCGTTGGCGAATGGCGGAAGATTCCGGGATGATGCAGGTCAACGCCCGACACCACGCCGGCCTCCGCCGCGCGGGGGATCAGATCGTGGATCATATTGATCTTCGGCACTTTTTTACCGTCGTCATAGGTCTTGAGGAATTCCTCATAGCGGTCAAAATCAATGCCCGCATAGGTGGCGACCATAGTCGGCGCCTGTACGTCGCCGTTCTCGTCACCGAGCGCCACCTCATCGCCCGCGTACAGTGCCAACATCGCATCGCCGGTGGTGTCGATAAACACTTTGCCGCCGACTTCAAAGTTGCCGCCGCAACCGGCCAATTGCAACGAGGTAATGCGGTCGCCATCCTTCTGCACACCGTAGATTTTGGTATGCAACAACAACTCAACGTTGTTTTCTGCGAGTACCGTATCCAGCATCAGCTTCATTTTTTCGCCGTAAAACGGATAGTAGCGGAAACCCTTGACAGCGGGGTTGGGGATGAGCCACGCGCTGCCTTCGGCAATTAACCTTTCCATCAATTGCAGACCGAATCCGTAAAACCGATGGAGGGAAGCCATCACCACGTTGACCTGCCCTTGCGTGCCTTGTCCGCCGAGCATCCCACTCTGCTCCACCAACAGCACCGAGCACCCTTTCTTTGCCGCGCTGACGGCCGCGGCCACACCGCTCATACCGCCGCCGGCTACGATCACATCATACCGTTTCATTCTGACTCTCCTTCTTGCAAACAGACCGACCGGTGTACCACCAATGTCGGTGTCACTTCATCGACGGTGTCGGAAGATCGTCCGTCAAAATAATCTTTGATACGCGCCGAAAGCCGTTCTCCGATGACTTCGTGTTCATCGGAAATGTAAGTTAATCGCGGTTCGATCAGATCTCCGGCGGAAAAATCACCGAAGGAAATGAGCGACAACTGTTCCGGCACCGCCACACCGTGTTCACGGCAATACAGTAAAATACCGGCCGTAATGACCGCACTGCCCGCCACGATGGCTGTCGGTGGGAGGTCGCTCGTTAACAATTCGGCGGCCATTTCGTAGCCGTATTCTTTGCTGAAACTGCCGTAATAAAACGGAATTTCGCCCGGCTCGCGTCCCTGCTCATACAGATGATCCATCGTTCCGAGATAACGGTCGTAGTTAGAGGCAAGCTGTCGCGGTCCGGTGACCACGGCAATGCGCTTGTGTCCGCTTTCTTCCAGATAAGCAAGCGATTGACGCATACCGCGTCGCTTGTCCATGTACACGGCAGGGAAGCAGCCGTCGGAGGGGCGGCGGTCGACGAAAATGACACCGACACCCGCTTCGCGCACCCGCTGTAGCATCGCTTCGTTTTCGCCGGTAGAGGAGACCAGCAGCACGTCCGCTTGCCGCTCCAGCATAAATTCAATACCCTGTCGCTCGGTGGCGGGATCGTCGTAGGTGTTGACAAACAACACCAGATCACCCGTATGGCGGAAATCCCGTTCGATACGTTTGATGATCTGTTCGTAGAACGGGGTGGAGAAATCCGGCATAATGACGCCGATGGTATGGTACGGCCGCTTTTTGAGCGAGCGTGCCGCCATATTCGGTTGGAAATGCAATTCCTCAATGGCGGCCTGTACCGCTACGCGATACGGCTCACCAACCGTATCGCTGTTGTTCAACACTCGCGAAACGGTGGCGATCGAAACTCCCGCCCGCTTGGCTACGTCTTTAATAGTGATCATCTTACAACTTCCGTTCTAACTGATATTTGGCAAAATACGCCTCAAGTTGGCTAAACAGTGCGGTGTTTTCCGCTTCGGTCAGATCCAACTGCGGACGGCGCATATGCCCACCGGCAACACCGCGCCACTCCAGACCCGACTTGAAATACCCCATATTGCTGCCGTGCTTGAGGATGGTGCAGATCTCATAACCTGCTTTTTGCCAGACCTGTGCGGTGGCGAGATCTCCCGCCATATACGCGTTATACGCTTTGACAAACGGCTCCGGTACCACGCCGGAAACACCCGAAACGGTGCCGTCGCAACCGAGAATGAGCATGCTGGTCATCAGCCGATCACAGCCGTGCAACACCGAAAATTCCGGCGCCACCGCCAGATACGCCGCCGTGCGGTCCATATCCAGAAAACTGTATTTTATACCGACGATGTTCGGATGACGCTCGTATAGGTCCTTGGCCACCTCGGGGGAGATGTCGTTGGCGGCACACTGCGGAATACCGTACAGATAGATGGGGAAATCCTCCGGCAGACCGTCGGCGATCTCATCGTAATAGTTGGTCAGTTCACGCGGATTGCAACCGAAGAACTGCGGGGTGACGATGCCGACACCGTCCGCACCCGCTTCGCGGGCGTGCAACGCCAACTCCAACGTTTCGGCAGCGTTCGCCGCACCGACGTGGATAAACACGTTCACGCGCCCTGCCGCCGTACGGATGACTGTTTCTGCTACCGCCTTGCGCTCGGCTAAGGTCAGTTTCAGCATCTCACCGGTGGTACCGCAGGGGTACAGACAGTTGACACCGCGACCGATCAACTTATCGGTCAGGTCGGCCACCGCCGCCAGATCCGGTTTTTCGTTTTTGTCCATCGGGGTGACCATTGCCACCGTGATGCCGTATAATTTTTTCATTTTCATCTCTCCTTTTTTCCGGAAAAATGTTTTGAACGTTATATTGAGAAATCGTTTTCTCAATAAAATATATCACGCTGTTTGGCGTTTGTCAATGCGAAATAAAAATATTTGGAGAAGAATAAGCAAACGACAAAATTCCCCCTTGATTTTCGCGGCGGAATATGGTATATTAACTTTTGCAATTGAATATGCAGGCGTAGTTCATCGGTAGAATGAAAGCTTCCCAAGCTTTAGAGGCGGGTTCGACTCCCGTCGCCTGCTCCAGAAAAAGACAGATTCCGACAGGAATCTGTCTTTTTCAACTAAATCCACCCTTACGGGTGGGTGAAATCGCCTGCTGCGATGAAATCCAACTTCGTTGGGTGAAATTCGCCTCGACGGCGAGTGGATGGATTTAATTTCATCTGAGGCAAAGCCGAAGATTTCATCAGCGTTAGCTGATTTCACCCTTGCATCAGCAAGGATTTCATTTATGCGAGAGTTCGAATTCATACGCAAAAACGGCAAAAATATCTTTTTTGTAGCCCATAGACAGAAACGACTTGCTTCGGCAAGCCGTTTTTTTATGCGAATTATTAAAAACCCTGAATTTTTGTGAATACCTTGCGGGGATTGAGAAAATATGGTATACTGTTAAATAATCAACGGGAAGCCTTGGTGTCGGCGTTACCGATCACCGCGATCAGGTGTTGCATGCGCTGTATAAGCAGATGGGAATGCAACAAAAGGCGCAAGGCATCGTGTTTTCACTGCCCGTGTCGGACGTGGCCGGCTTAGCCGCCCCTTTAGAAGAGAACTGAAAAACCGGCGGACGTCCAAACGTCCGCCGGTTTTCTTGTGTTTTCTTGACAATTGCCGACCAGTGCAATATAATAGACAAAAAGGAGGCGCGTATATGAATAAACGAAGAATTTGGCTGATTTTGCCGATGGTTTTGTTGCCGTATTTGTCTTTGCTGGCGTTAGCAACTATTTTCTTCTCACCATCAAATCCGTTTTTTGCTTCGTTGATGCAAAACGTGTTTGCCGATAATGGATTGTATTTGTTGGCGGCTTTACTTGGATTTGCATTGCTTGCGGTTGCGTTGAGCATTATTTGCTTTGTCTTGAGTATCAAAAAAGAATGGGATGCTCTCTCCTTGGCAAAGAGCGCCGTGGCGGTTAAACTGGCTCAAATTCCCGCCTACATAGCCATTTTTGTCGTCGGTCTGCTGATGTTGATCACTCTGTGGACGATTCCGTTTGCCCTTGTTCTTTATTTGCTGGACGGTTTGGTTCTCATCTTAAGCGGCTTGCTGACGTTGTCATCGGTCATTAATGCTGTCCGTAGGGGACAGACCACCTACCAACAGTCGTGGTGGGTCATTGTGTTGCAATGTATTTTCTGTTTGGACGTGGTGGCGGCGATCCTTCATTTCCGTAAACTTCGAAAAAAATGATAAAAGACCTTCTTTCCCATAAGGGGAGAGAAGGTTTTTCTTTTTCCGTTTCGCCGTTCTTCGCGGTACTTCGCAAAAGATTGTGGCTATACTGTGAATTATTGACTTGGTGACTTGCATTTTTTTCCACTTTTTGATATAATGACTTTGAATATTTTTTCTAAAGGAGAATATGTATGAACGAACGATTGATCTCGTACGCCGCCAAGCAGGTAGAACGGTGCGTGCAAAACGACACCATCTCCAACGACCTGTTTCGTGACTACGGCGTCAACCGTGGACTCCGCGATGTAAACGGTAGGGGCGTTTTAACGGGGCTCACCAATATTTCCAAGATCGTTTCCTTTGACGAGGAAAACGGCGAGCGGGTGCCTTGTGAGGGTAAACTGTGGTATCGCGGATACCGTATCGAAACGCTGATCAACGCGCTGGGCGAGACCGATTTCGGCTTTGAACGCACCGCCTATCTGTTGCTGTTTGGGGAATTGCCGACGCCGGAGCAGGAGCGGGAATTTGCCGCTCTGCTGGGGGACAGCCGCACCTTGCCGACCAACTTTACCCGCGACGTCATTATGAAAGCGCCCTCGCACGATATTATGAATTCGATGACCCGCAGTATCCTGACGCTGGCGTCCTATGATAATAACGTCACCGCGGCTTCTCTGCAGGATAGCCTGCGCCAGTGTATCCAACTGATCTCGGTCTTTCCGATGCTGGCGGTCTACGGTTACCACGCCTATAACCACTACGAAAACGACCAGAGTATGTATATCCACCGCCCGTTGCCGACCCTGTCGACAGCGGAGAATTTCCTGCGGATGCTTCGCCCCGATGGGCAGTATACGCCGCTGGAGGCAAAGGTGCTCGACGTGGTGCTGATGTTGCATATGGAACACGGCGGCGGCAATAACTCCACCTTTACGACCCGCGTGGTCACTTCTTCCGGCTCGGATACCTATTCTTCGATCGCGGCGGCGATGTCGTCGCTGAAAGGGCCGAAGCACGGCGGTGCCAACATCAAAGTGATGGATATGATGAACGATATTCGCGCTCACGTGCGGGATATCACCGACCGCGAAGAGGTCACCGCCTATCTGCGCCGCATCGTCGACGGGGAAGCGTTTGACGGTAAGGGTCTGATCTACGGTATGGGCCATGCGGTCTATTCCGTGTCCGATCCGCGTGAGCGGGTGCTGAAATCCTACGTGGAGGAACTGGCTTTCGCCAAACACAAGGATGCCGACGTCGCGCTGTATAAGATCATTGAGGACGAAGCCCCCCGTATCATTGCGGAGAAACGTCGCATCTATAAAGGTGTCAGCCCGAACGTGGACTTTTACAGCGGCTTTGTGTATGAGATGCTGGGAATCCCCAGCGAACTGTATACGCCGTTGTTTGCTATCGCGCGTATCGTCGGTTGGAGCGCTCACCGGTTGGAAGAATTGATCGGTATGGGGAAGATCATCCGTCCGGCGTATATGAGCGTGATGGAAGAAAAAGACTGACCCGCAAAACGGAGGAAGTATGAGTCTTTGGGATGTAGTATCTGCGGAATGGTTGCCGCTGTTGCTTGGTGCGATAGCGGCTTACCTGCTTGGTAGTTTCAGTCCGGCGATCATCGTCGGCAAACTGTTTGCCAAGGGCGATATCCGTAATATGGGAAGCGGCAATGCCGGTGCGACCAACGTGTTGCGCTCGCTTGGCGCACTCCCTGCTATTCTCACCACCCTTGGGGATCTGGCAAAAAGCATTGGTGCGGTATTGCTGGGACAATGGCTGGTCAACAATCTCGGTGCCCATCTCAACAGTACCCGCGGCGATCTTATCGCGATGTATCTGGCCGGTGCGCTGTGTATCGTCGGTCACCTCTATCCGGTGTACTACGGATTCCGCGGCGGTAAAGGGGTTATGGCGACCCTCGGTATGATGTTGGTGCTGGATTGGCGCGTGGCGCTGACCGCGCTTGCGTTCTTCATTCTGGTTGTCGTGCTGACCCAGTACGTGTCGCTTGGATCGATGCTTGCCGGCGTGGTGATGACGATCACCACTTTCCTATACCGTTATTACGCAGATAAAAGCAGTTTGTCGGTCGCGATCGGTTGTACGTTTGGTGCCGCCGTGATCACCGTGATGGTGATCATCAAGCACCGCCAGAACATCGTCCGCCTGATCCACGGTACCGAAAATAAACTGTCGCTCGGTAAGGATAAGAAGAAAAAGGAGGAAACCCATGGCTAACGTTGCTGTAATGGGTGCCGGTGGCTGGGGAACCGCCCTTGCCACGATGTGCCATAAAAACGGGCACAAGGTCACGATGTGGTCACCGTTTGGCGAGGAGATCGCCGCCATCCGTCGTGACGGCCAACACCGCCGCCTGTTGCCGGATATACCGGTTTCTTCTTCCATCTCGCTGACTACCGACGTGGCTTGTGTGGCGGAAGCGGATCTGGTACTGCTCACCGTTCCGTCCTTTGCGATCGCCGAGACCGCGGCAGCAATGCGCCCTCATCTGCGTGAGGGTTGCCTCATCGCCAATGCCGGCAAGGGTCTTTGCCCACAGACCGGCCAACGCTTTTCCGAAATTTTGACTTCCGAACTGCCGACGGCGCGCGTGACCGTGTTGTCCGGCCCGTCCCATGCGGAAGAGGTTGCTCGCGGCGTTCCCACTTCGGTGTGTATTGCCGCCGCCAACGTCAGTGACGCCAAGGAAGTGCAAGCACTTTTGGCCAACGGCCGCTTCCGTATCTACGTGACCGACGATATGGTCGGTGTGGAATTGGGCGGTGCTTTAAAGAACGCCATCGCGTTGGCGGCCGGTATTTGCGACGGTCTCGCCCTCGGAGATAATACCAAGGCGGCGCTGATGACCCGTGGGTTGGCGGAAATGTCCCGCCTTGGTGTGGCGCTCGGTGCGGAGGCAACCACCTTCTCCGGTCTCTCCGGTATGGGGGATCTCATCGTCACCTGCGGCAGTATGCATTCCCGCAACCGCCGTGCCGGTATCCTCATCGGTCAGGGCTTGTCCGCGCAGGATGCGTTGGAACGGGTAGGCACGGTGGAAGGCTATTTTGCCTGCGCCGTGGCGATGCAACTGGCCGAGCGTGTCGGGGTGGAGATCCCCATCATCGAGCAATGCTACCGCATCTGCTATGAACAGCGTCCCGCCCGCGAGGCGTTGTCGCTGTTACTGGGGCGTCCGTCCAACGGTGCGGAAAACTTCGGTAACTGATGTTTTCAGAAAATTCACAAAAACCTCTTGTTTTTTCTTGAAAAATGACTACAATATTCTTTGGTATTCCATCGTTATATAAATAATTACCATTCTTTAAGGAGGAATGTTTTTATGACTATCAAACCGTTAGCCGACCGTGTGGTCGTCAAACTGCGCGAAGCGGAGGAGACCACCGCCAGCGGTATCATTCTGGCGGGCGCCGCCAAGGAAAAGCCGCAGGTGGCGGATGTGGTGGCTGTCGGCCCCGGTGCCGTGCAGGACGGAAAAACCGTTCCTATGACCGTCAAGGTCGGTGACAAGGTGTTGACCGCCAAGTATGCCGGCTCGGAAGTGAAGGTGGACGGCGAGACCTACACCATCGTCCGCGAGAGTGACATTTTAGCGATCGTTGACTGAGCGAAAGGAGTAATGGACAATGGCTAAACAGATCAAATACGGTGAGGACGCCCGCAAGTCCTTGCAAGCGGGTATCGACCAGTTGGCCGATACCGTTAAGATCACGATGGGTCCCCGTGGCCGCAACGTCGTGCTGGATAAAAAATTCGGTGCACCGCTGATCACGAATGACGGTGTCACTATCGCTAAGGAGATCGAATTAAACGATCCCTTTGAAAATATGGGTGCTCAACTTGTCAAGGAAGTGGCGACCAAGACCAACGACGTGGCGGGTGACGGTACGACTACCGCTACTCTGCTGGCACAGGCTCTCATTCATGAGGGTATGAAAAACGTTGCGGCCGGCGCTAATCCGATGGGTGTCAAGGGTGGTATCCAGAAAGCGGTCGACGCGGTCGTTGAAGAGTTGAAGAACAACGCCAAAAAGGTCAGCGGCACGCAGGATATTGCTCGCGTGGCTACCATCTCGGCCGGTGACGCGGTCATCGGTGAACTCATTGCTGAGGCGATGGAGAAAGTGACCGCCGACGGCGTTATCACCATTGAAGAGTCCAAGACCGCCGAGACCTACACCGACGTGGTGGAGGGTATGCAGTTTGACCGTGGCTATATTACGCCGTATATGGTCACCGATACCGATAAGATGGAAGCGGTGCTGCAGGATGCGGTCATCCTCGTTACCGATAAGAAGATCAGCAACATTCAGGATATCCTGCCCCTGCTGGAGCAGGTGATGAAATCCGGTCGCAAACTGCTCATCGTTGCGGAAGACGTCGAGGGCGAGGCGCTGACCACCCTGATCGTGAACAAACTGCGCGGCACCTTTACCTGCGTGGCGGTCAAAGCCCCCGGCTTCGGCGACCGTCGCAAAGAGATGCTGCAGGATATCGCTATTCTGACCGGCGGTACGGTCATTTCTTCCGATATCGGCCTCGAACTGCAGGATGCGACGCTGGATATGCTCGGCGTGGCTTCGCAGGTCAAGGTGCAGAAGGAGACCACCGTCATCGTCGGCGGTGCCGGCGATCCGGCGGCTATTCAGGCTCGCGTGGCGCAGATCCGTTCGCAGATCGAAACCACCACGTCTGATTTCGACCGCGAGAAACTGCAAGAGCGTCTGGCGAAACTCGCCGGCGGTGTGGCGGTCATCCGCGTCGGTGCGGCCACCGAGATCGAAATGAAGGAAAAGAAACTCCGCATCGAAGATGCGCTGTCTGCTACCAAGGCGGCGGTCGAGGAAGGTATCGTTGCCGGCGGCGGTGTGGCGCTCATCAACGCCTCTTGCGTGCTGACCGATCTTATCGGTGCGGCCGAGGGTGACGTCAAGACCGGTATGAAGATCGTGGAAAAGGCGCTGGAAGCGCCGGTTCGCCAGATCGCCATCAACGCCGGTCTGGAAGGCAGTGTCATCATCGACAAGATCCGCACTTCCGGCAAAAAGAACTTCGGTTGCGACTTTGCCACCGAGCAGTACACCGATATGTTTGATGCCGGTATCGTCGACCCGACCAAGGTCACCCGTTCCGCTTTGCAGAATGCGGCATCGGTTGCGGCGATGGTGCTGACCACCGAATCCCTTGTCACCGACATCAAGGAACCGGCTCCGGCGGCGGCTCCGGCAATGGACGGCGGTATGGGCGGTATGTATTAATTGGGCAACGTGGGGGAGACCCCTTGCAAAATAGAATTAAGGAGAGAGTTAAAATGGAGAAAGATACCAAAAAGATGATTATGGGCATCCTGTCCTACATCTGGATCCTGTTCCTCATCCCGCTGTTTGTGGAAAAGGAAGACAAGGCGATCCGCGCTCATGCCAAGAACGGCATCGTGATCTTCGTCGCGTCCTTCCTGCTGGGCCTGATCGTTAACCTGATTGGTTTGGTCTTTGGCTGGATTCCGGTCGTGGGTGCGATCATCGGCGCGATCCTCAGCGTGATCAGCTGGGTGCTGTGGGTTGCCGGCGTGGCCGCAATGGCTTACGGCATCTACCTGTCGGTGACCGGCAAGGACGCTTCGAGTTTTCCGGTTGTCAGCACCGTTGCCGACAACTTCCTGAAGTTCCTCGATTGATCCTACGAATAAAAAGACCTGTGCGGAGTTTCCGCACAGGTCTTTTTATTTTTTCGTTGCAGACGGCTTTATAGTATGGTATAATTATATTATAAAATAAAGGAGGAACTGCCGATGTCTGCTCCGCATTCCGAAACTTTAAATGCCCGCTGTGAAAACGGTGTGTTATACTATACCTTCCCGTCCATGGAATTACCCTTCATCCGCCATGGATTTTCCACCCGCCTCGGCGGCGTCAGCGAAGGTATCTTCGCTTCGATGAACCTCGGCTATAACCGCGGTGACGACCCCGAAAAGGTGACCGAAAACTATCGCCGGATGGGGGAAGCCCTCGGCGTGGATTATCAGGATATGGTGCTATCCGCCCAGACCCACACCACCAATCTTCGCCGCGTGTCGGCGGCCGACCGCGGACGCGGTATCACCTTTGACCGCGGCTATACCGACGTGGATGGATTGATGACCAATGATCCCGACGTAGTGCTCTGTACCCATTATGCCGATTGTGTCCCGCTGTTTTTCGTCGATCCGGTCAATCGGGCGGTGGCACTGTCTCACGCCGGTTGGCGCGGAACGGTCGGCGGCATCGGCGCCAAAACGGTGGTGATGATGGGGGAGGAATTCGGCACGGACCCTGCCGACTTGTTGGTCGGTATCGCCCCTTCGATCGCTCGCTGTTGTTTTGAGGTAGATTATCCGGTCGTGGCAGAGTTTGAGAAACTCCCGCTGTTTGATAGCGGTTGCTATACCGACGACGGTAACGGCAAGTTCCATATTGACCTGTGGGAGGTCAACCGCCGTATTCTGTTGGAGGCAGGAGTACTGCCGGAACATATCACCGTTACCGATCTGTGTACCGTCTGCCACGCCGAGACGCTGTGGTCTCACCGCGCGACCAAGGGAGAACGTGGCTCGGCGGCGGCATTTTTGGGTCTATCCCTTGACAAGGACTGAAATTTTCGTTAAAATACAAACCGTGAGTGGACCAGACAGTCGCGCATTCTTCAGAATGTGAGGAAAGTCCGAGCACCACAGGGCAGGATAACGGCTAACGGCCGCCGCGGGTGACCGCCGGGAAAGTGCAACAGAGATATACCGCCTGCATCGCAGGTAAGGGTGGAAAGGCGAGGTAAGAGCTCACCGGCACGTTGGAGACAGCGTGGCCCTGCAAACCCTATCCGGTGCAATGCTGACCGAAACGATACATTGGCCCGATGTGTTTCAAAAAGCAGCTGGAGCCGTCTGGCAACAGACGGTCGAGATAGATGACTGTCCAACGACAGAACTCGGCTTATCGGTCCACTCACATTGACAGATACTCTTGGCGGAGGCTTGCCTCCGCCGTTTTACTGTTATCGCAAAGGAGGCGAACAGATATGACCCTGCTGTCTACCGGCAAGCTGGGAAAATACTTTGGCGAGCGCTGTCTGTTCGCTGATGTGGCGTTGGACGTCGGAGAGCACGATAAGATCGGCCTCATTGGCGCCAACGGTTGTGGTAAATCCACTCTTTTCAAAATTCTTACCGGTGAACTGACCGCTGATGAAGGCACCGTCGCTTTCTCGCGGGAGGCGCGCGTCGGGTATATGGAACAGTATGTCGGTCGGGATGCCAATCGCTCGCTGTGGGAGGAAACGCTCAGCGTGTTCGATCCGCTGTTACGACAGGAAGCGGAACTGGAGGAGATCAACCTGCAGTTGGAACTGGGGGAGACCTCGCCGGTGTTGCTCGAAGAGCAGACCCGCCGCCGCGAACGCTTCGAGGCGGAAGGTGGCTTGTATTTTCGCAGTCGCACCCGTGCGGCGTTGCTCGGCCTTGGCTTTGACGAAGAGGCGTTTTCCCGCCCCATCGGTACGCTGTCCGGCGGTCAACGTTCTAAGGTGGCAATGGCGCGCTTGTTGCTGTCGGATACCAACCTGTTGTTGCTCGACGAGCCGACCAACCATCTCGATATTCCGTCGGTGGAATGGCTGGAAGATTACCTGCGTAATTATAACGGTGCGTTTATCGTCATCTCGCACGACCGCTATTTCCTCGACCGCGTGACCGACCGCACGTTTGAGATCGCTCACGGTCGGCTGTTTGCTACCAACGGCAATTATTCCGCTCACCGCCTTCGCCGAGAAAAAGATCAAGAGATCGCCGAGCACCACTACCGCTCGCAGATGGCGGAGATCAAACATATCGAAGAAGCCATCACCCGCTTTAAGCAGTTCAACCGCGAAAAGAGCATCAAGCAAGCGGAAAGCAAGGAAAAGCAGGTAGAACGCCTACGTAGTCGGCTGGTCGCGCCGGATTCGGCAGAAAAGACCATCCGCTTTTCGTTTACGGCCGAGGAGACCAGCGGCAACGAGGTGTTGAACGTCGAACGCCTGCGGATGGGCTTCGGAGAGAAAGAACTGTTTCGTGACGTCACCTTCGGTATCCGCCGTAAAGACCGCGCTTTCCTGCTCGGCCCCAACGGTTGCGGAAAATCCACCCTGCTCGGTATCATCAACCGCCGATTGGAACCGTGGTTCGGTTCGGTGAGGGAGGGGGCAAAGGTCTCGGTCGGTTACTACGATCAGACCCAAGCCGGCTTAGACGAGAGCAAAACGGTGTTGGAAGAGTTGTGGGACAGTTATCCGGAGATGACCGAAACGGCACTGCGCAGTGCATTGGCGGCGTTTCTGTTCCGCGGTGAGGATGTATTCCGTCAGGTGTCGGTGTTGTCCGGCGGCGAGCGCGCTCGCTTGCTGTTGCTGAAACTGATGCTCCGTCGGGATAATTTCCTGTTGCTGGACGAACCGACCAACCACTTGGATATCGTCTCCTGCGAAGCGCTGGAAGAGGCGCTGTCCGGCTACGACGGTACGATGCTCATCGTCTCGCACGACCGCTATTTCATCAATCGTATGGCGGACCGTATTATCGAACTGAAACCGACCGGTTGCTGGGCGGTAGAGGGCAACTACGATACCTATATTGAAAAGAAACAAACCGGCTCACCGGCGACGGCACCGCAATTTCTACAGCAACCGAAGACCAATCTCTATAAGGAGAAGAAAGAACAGGCTTCTCGGTTGCGTAAGGCAGAGACGCGTCTCCGGCGCGTCGAGGAACTGATCGCCGAGAGCGAAGAACGTAGTGCCGAGTGGCAAAAACAACTGGACAGCGGCGCACTCTCGGATGACTATACGGCGCTTCTGAATGCCACGGCCGCGTTGGAAAAAGAGACGGCTGTGCAGGAAGATCTGCTCATCGAATGGGAACAACTGCAAGAAGAGTGCGAAAAGCTGAAAAATCTTCAAAAAATTTGAAAAAAGTTCTTGACAACTCCTTATACGTGTGATATTATGATAAAGCTCACCTCGCACGAGGTGCGCGATGGGACCTTGAAAATTAAACAATGAAAGACAGGAATAAACACACTATACCCGTTAATTTACGTTTAGTGGTGTACGAAACATCATCGTGTCATCTGTGAGGGTGACAGCACGCGAAAAGCGTAAGTAAGAAGAGCTCGACAAAGACTCTGATCTTGATGTTTAAGCCTTAGGGTTTGAATATACAATGAGTTAGAGAGTTTGATCCTGGCT
>JAFQQM010000064.1 GCA_017410585.1 Clostridia bacterium | reverse complement strand
GCTGTCGGCGGCAGCCGACTGAGGGGTAGTTTTTTCTCTCCCTCCGTCTTTTTGCTTCGCAAAAATCCACCTCCCTCGTCAGAGGGAGGCATAACATAAAACACTTTCTGCGTCTGCCTTTGATCTCTACGATTTCTGTTCTTCGCTAAAACTCTTTTGAACCACGCGACTATCGCGTGGTTTTCGTTTACAATAAAAACGTGGCAATGCCAAGGCATTGCCACGTTTTTTGGTTGAGGATTTATTTGTTCGCTTCCGCGATGAGTTTGGAGGTGGTACCGTGCAGACCGAAGCAGAACGCATAGCGGTCGACCGATTCCTTGATCTTGTAGATGACGTACGCCTCGCCGTCGACGTCCACCTTCTTGAGGTTTTCCAGCATCTTGGCGATCTCCGCCTTGACCGCCGGAATCTCGTAGGTGTAGTGGCCGCAGATATCGGTGATCTGGGCGGTGAGGTCGGCATCCTGCAACACTTCCTCGACGGTGGCGTTGGCCATATCCGCCAACACCCACTTACGCCAGCGCTGGCTACGCACCGCGTACTCGGACATCACGGCGGTCAGGTTAGAGCGCTCTGCCTCGGGGACGTTGCGCTCTTCCACCTTCGCCAGTTCGAGGTAGGCACGGGTCTCCACCACGCCGAATTCCGGCGCGACGTTCATCGCGGTCACGCCGAGGTGCGGATGTTCCAGCAGGATCTTATCCGACAGATAGTCGCCGTTGTGTTCCTTGATGCCCACGTTGTGCTTGAGCGCGTTTTCGGACAGTTTGGCGGCATTTTCGCGGTTGAAGTGACCGACGTTCTCGGTCAAGCGGGTGAGCGTACCGGTCTGACCGACCACAAACTCCGGCGCCATCAGACCGCGGGCGTTCATCTTGCTGACCAGAATATCGATAAAATCGGAGAACGCTTCCACCGAAGTCAGACCGCCGTTGGTCTCCTCGGTACCGGCCTCGTAGCCGACCTCCGGCAGACCCTTTTCCTTGCGGAATTTCTCCAATTCGTCGATGATATCGATGGTGCGGTCGATGACCAGATCAAACGGCACCGTACCCATCGCAAACTCGGGATCCTTGGTCGGGTCGATGTGCAACAGATCGAAACCCGCTTCCATATCGTGCTTGTACGAGCGGATGCAGATGGCGATCGCCTCGTCCACCGGCAGTTTGGCGGCGCGCTCTTCGTCACGCTGCCACGGACCGCCGTGGTCACGGCAGAGGTAGCACAGACCGTCAAACCCGATCTCTTTCTCGATGGCTTCAACGTCCGCCACAAAGCGATCCTGATCCCAGTCGCAAACGTAACCGTGGCCGAATTCATCCGAGTCGACCTGATTGCGGCTGGCAATCAGCATAATGGGGAAATCTTTTTCCTTCGCCAGTTCCAATACCGCTTTGATCAGCGTTTTGGACATCGGACCGACGCCGATGAGCGAGAATTTCTCGCCCTTTTCGTTAAGCCGACGGGCCGCCTCGCACATCTGGCGGATAGTGATCGCATTTTTCATACATATCTCTCCTTAATCAATGACCTGCAGGTAATCGGCATACGGAATCTTTTGAATGGGGGTCAGACCCAACCATGCCGCAAATTCTTTGATCTCAGCGGTGTAGTCACCCTTGATGACCGGAAAGTGATGCTGGAAGCCGGTGCACAGGATGGTGTTGACCAGATCCTTGGCGGAGATCGCCTCGCCGTTTAAGGTGAGGTTACCGCACCAACCGCGACTGCCGTGGAAGGAGAATTTCTCCGGATGCATAAACTCGCCGCCGATCTGGATAAACTTATCCACCTCGCCGGACAGACGCATCACCGAAACCGGCATATCGTCAAAAATCATCTCACGGGCAATGCCGGTACGGGCGGTGATGCCCTTGTTCGGCTCATGCGCCATACCGCTGTAGTTGCAACCGAGTTGATAGCCGTGTTCCTTGCAGTAGTACGCCGGTGCCGGACCGCAATGCCACAGCAACACCGTCTCGTCTGCTTCGTCAAACGCACTCATATCCATCAACATCGGCGGTTGCTCACCGGCAATGTATTTCAGCGCCAACATCGAGACAGCCGACAGCACGTCGCCTTCGCAGGCGGCCACGGTGCCTTCATCGTTGAGTTGCCCGATGACCGAACAGATGGAATACTGATACTCATCTTGGAACTTCGGCCAGCAGGAGACCGCCACCGCATCGTACTGATTGTCCGCGATAAACTGACGGTACGCCTTGAGGAAGCGGGCGTTGGTCTCCAGATACTTCTGCGCCGCCAGATCGGAGTAACCGGTCGAGCAGGAGACCAAACTTTCCATCAGCGGTTCCAGTTCGCTGAGTTTGTAGGACTTGGCCAGATCATCCAGTTCGGAATACTCGTGCAGGCGATTGAAGTAGATGCCCTCCAGACGGCGGTTTAAGTTGCGCTCGTCGTCATACAGATCGTTAAAACCGGGAGCGATACCGCCCACCAGACCGATGCGCGCACGGCGCAGGTTCTTGATGGCGGTCAGCGCACGGACGGTAACGGTCAGGCGGCGGACAAAATCGCTGTCCTCCGGATAGCCGTAAAACCACTTGACGCGGATCTTATAATCGCGCAGGTAATGCGCGACGATACCCATATGCATATTGATCGAGCAGAAGGAATTAAACGGCACGGCACCTTCCACCGGCTCGCCCTCCGGAATCGCCCAGAAACCGACGTTGGCGTTCTGGATCTTCGCCAGAACCGGCGCCAACTGACCTGCCGAATAGGAGGTGTGCTGCACCAGCAGGAAGTCGATCTTCTCCGCCTCCATCGCGGCTACCGCCTTGATCGCATCCTCTCGGACGATGACGGTATCCGGATACACCACCAGATCAAAGCCGAGTTGCTCGCCCAGTTTCTTCATCCCCTCCGCACAGCGGTTAAACGCCGCTTCTTTGTTGCCGGGGAAACTGAGTTGGCTGGTACCGACCAGACCGATCTTTAATTTCACCATACCAAAAACCTCTCTTTACACGGTATTTTGTTTCTTTTTTGTCATTTTGTGATAAAACACATTTCAAGCAAGAGGAAACCGACCGCTTTATCGTGTTCCCTCAAGGGTTAGTATACGATAATTCGGGTATCTTGTCAAGCGATTTTTGTCCCCGTTCGACAGAAAAATCGCGATTTTTCCAAAGAAAAGGACAGAGAGCAAACGCCCTCTGTCCTTTGGGTTAGGTTACATCATTTCCGCCGCTTGGTTGTACAGGAACATCGCACGGGCCAGTTCTTTGAAAGCCTCCGAGGTGCTCTCGCTCGCAATGACCTGTTTGACCAGCGAATTCACGCTGATCTGATAGGTCTCGCCGTCCACGACCACGTCATACATCGTATCCAGATTCAGCGCGTCGATATTGCCGATCTCCAGATAGTAGAAGCCGTTGCCGGACAACACCGAACCGGTCACCTGCGTGGTGAAGTACATACGGATCTTGGTAACGTCTTTGAGCACCAGCGAGGAGCCGACGTAGTTGTCCGCACCGGCCGGAATGACCATATCCGGCAGGTTCGTGAGAATATGTTCATCGATCGCATCGATCGTTTCCTGCGGGAAGGTGACCCACTCGGCGATCTCATCGTCTAAGTTGTAACCGAAATACCGCTGTGCCTTCAGACCGGCGTTGAGCAACATCAGCGCCGCAGTCTGGGCTTCTTCCGTGTAGTCTTCGCTGCCGGCGATCATCACGGCGTACTCTTCCACGCTGTAGGTCTCGACCGGCAGACCGACCGCCTTGCCGTCGGCATCCACCACCTGCAGTGCGTAGACGTCACCGATGTTCTTCAGCGAGGTGGCAATGCTTGCCGTATGCAGACCGTTGCCAACCGCGGTCAGAGCGGCGGTATCGGTCACACCGTTGACGGTGTACTGCAACTGCAGACCCGCCTCGGCATAGTGGGACGGCACGTGGATCACGATATCGGAACGGCAAGCGTCACCCAGCGCCACTTCCGCGCCACGGAGCAACATCTCCGGCCAACCGCAATCAGCCGACTTGGTGATCACGATATCTTCCACAAACTCATAAGCCAGCGTGGTGTCCACCGGATGGGTCAGTTTGGTACCCGCCGGAATGGTCACGGTCGTTGCCTCGTAAGCCGCCAGCGGCAAATACAGAAGCATCTTGTTTTCGTTGGCATCCATACCCCACGTGTTGGTGCTCGTCGTGGTGCCGAACGGAATGTTAGCCGACACGCCGTCGATCAGCACGTCGCGGTAGCCGAAGTTTCTCCAACTGGCGTCGTAAGGAATGTTGACGCCGTCAATTTCAATACCGAACACGGTGCGGTTTTGGTTCTCCTGCGCCTGTGCGGCAAACAGATCGACCATATTCGCGTAAATTTCAATATACTCGACGGTATCCTCGTAGGTCACCGACACGTCGTCGATGTACACCACGCCGGTCGCACTGCCGCTGTAGTTTTTCAGACCGAAGATCGCCTCGCCGTCCGCCGGAGCGGTCCAGGTGACGGTCACGCGTTGCCAACCCTCGGTGGCCGCCTTAAAGCCGTCGGTCGGGTTGGAGGTCACAGCGGCATTGCCCAGCGTGAAGTCCAGCCATGCGCTCGGGGCGCCGGCGCCGGTCATGTACAGATCAAAGTCCATATCAGCCGAAGCCTCGGTGATCCACACGTAGAACGCCAGCGTGTATTCCACGCCCGCCTTCACGGTGGCGCCGTTAAACTGGATGTAATCGTCGGTGCCGGAGACCTCGATCTTCGCCATACCGTTTTCGATGGAGGAGTTGCCCACCCAGTTCTGACCGGTGGTGGCGTTGAAATCGCCGTTTTGCACACCGGCGCTGACCGCGTTTTCGGACAGTTCGGTGTCGCCGCCGTGATCGGTCGGGGTCTCAACCACCTTTTCGTAGGTCACCGACACGTCGTCGATGTACACCACGCCGGTCGCACTGCCGCTGTAGTTTTTCAGACCGAAGATCGCCTCGCCGTCCGCCGGAGCGGTCCAGGTGACGGTCACGCGTTG
>JAFQQM010000063.1 GCA_017410585.1 Clostridia bacterium | reverse complement strand
TACTGCAAAAATGCGATTCTGGATGCCGTGTTCAGCTATTACTTTAAGCAAGCGCAGGAAAAAGAAATTAAGGTCGAGTCCTCTTTGAGCATTCCGGAGAATCCTCCGGTGGATGCATCGGAGCTGTCGGTTGTGATCGCCAATGCATTGGAAAATGCCATTCACGCCTGTGAGAAACTCCCAAAGGATAAACGGATCATTTCGTGCAAATGTATAGAAACGCCCCAGTTTATTTTACAGATCAGCAATCCCTTTGTCGGTAAGGTGATGACGGATAAGGACGGTATTCCTGTATCCGAAGAAAAGGGACACGGAATCGGCACCCGTTCCATTCTTGCCTTCTGTGAGAGAAACGGAGCGGTTGCAAACTACAAAATTGAAAACAATACCTTCGCTTTGCGTATCCTTATTCAAAAATAATCTGAGATCGGCTTCCGTTTGGAGGCCGATTTTTTATGCTGTCAAGTACCGATTTTGCAAATTTCACGAAAAAAACGGCAAATTTCACGATTTCTAATTTTATCCTCTACTTAAATGCTATAATTATTCCTGAAAAAACAAACCACATTGTTGATCGGACTTAGAAAGGAGGTCGGCGAATGATTGGACGCAATAACATCCGTATTATGCAACACAGCGAAGACTTGACGGAACCCCCGAGGAACAAGAATGTTCATCCTTACCAATGCTGCCCGATGTTTCAGACACGGAGAACCAACAACGATCCGATCATGGACTGCTTTTTTTGCAAGTATGCCTATTTCGGATTGGAAAATAAGGTTGTGCTTGAAGTCGGCATCTGCCGCTGGCCTAATGTTCAGATGGAAGGATAAGTTTGTAAAACAGTTTGTTCTATCATAGAAAATAGAGTTTGGAGGAAAGAATTATGAAAGTATGGGAAAAGATCATGCTTTACCCGATCGGTCTTTGCTATTGGATCGCAGACAGTGCAAAGAAGACCGGGAATTTCATAGGAAGGAAGGCCAAGCCTGCTATTGCTATGCTCGTAGCAGTAACGATGATGTTGTCTTTGATGCCGATAATGGCGTTTGCCGTGAGTAGTGACATCATCGTCGGCGGTGCAAATCTGGGCAACGGCAGTACGACGGTCTACTATAAAAACGGCGATACCTCGGGCAATCTGACCGGTACCGCCGAGGATTATAACGCCAAGCTCGAAACTGTGGGCGGCGTTGCCACCCTCACCATCAAAAATCTGGTGGTGGCAAAGACGGCCGACGCAGGCATTAGATCCTACGTTTCGCTTAACCTCGTCCTTGAGGGCGCAAGCTCCATAGCCGAGAAGGACGACGATAGTTACGACTGCCGCGGCATTTTCGTTAACGGCGATCTTACCATCTCGGGTGACGGTGTACTCAGCGTTACCGCAGGTGATGCGGCAGAAGATGACAGCTACGGCATTTACGTTAATGGGAATCTCACCATCAAAAGCGGTACGATCAATGCCACCGGCGGCACGGCTTCGGGAAGCAGCTACGGTATATATGCAACGACTGTCATGATCCATGACGGCACCGTAAATGCCACCGGCGGTACGGCAGGAAGCGCAAGCGATAACGTAAGCTGCGGTATCGGCGGTTCTTATGGAGTCGTAATTTTCGGTGGCACCGTCAATGCTACTGGCGGCGCAGCTTCGGGAAGCAGCTACGGTATATATGCAACATCGGCTGTCCTGATCGAAGACGGCACCTTAAATGCCACCGGCGGTACGGCGGGCAGCGCAGAAGGCAATGTGAGCTGCGGTATCAGCGCTTGGGATGGAGTCGCAATTTACGGTGGCACCGTCAATGCTACGGGCGGTGCGGCATACTCGAGTTACGGTATTGAAATATGCTATGAGATTTTGGGTGGCACGGTGGTCGCCACCGGCGGAGATGCGGTTGATGACAGTTTCGGCATCACTCGCGGAACCAGTGATACCAAATTTAACGGCGGTGTAGTGGTGATGCGCGGTGGAACGGTTTCTGATTCTACCGGAAGTAGCAATGCGTATGATAGCTTTGGTATCGATTCTATTAGCCTTGACGGCACCAAACTCGCCGGTCAGGTGGTAGACGGCACCTTCACCGGAAGCCCCGAAAGCTATAACAAAAACGCCACCGCTTTGGCCATCGTGCCAAGCAGCTATACGGTGCAGAATACAACGCTCACAGATGGTAATACCACAGACTACACCATCGACACCAACACGGCCGTGGTTACACCCGGAACAAGTAGCAACGGCACCCCGCTTGTTTTGACAGAGGCAGGCAGCACTGTCACGCTGAACGGCGATCTGGTGCTGATCAATCTGCTGGGAGAATGGGTCACTCCTGCGTTTTCTTTCAGCGGTAGTTCGGCTTTACCTGCCAAGGTGACCGGTAGCGGCACACTGACAGCCATCGGTGCGGCGAAAAGTGATGGAAAATCTTACGGCATCTCTGCCAGCGGCAACAGCTATCTTACCGTTGACGGTGTGGATGTCATTGCCATCGGCGGCACGGCTTCGAACAAAAGCTACGGCATTGGAGCAAACGCAAACGTCACCGTCAGCAACGGCGGCACCGTCATCGCCATCGGCGGCGCTATGACAAACGATGATGCGGATAGCTATGGCATCGGCTCATACAACCTCTCCGTCTCCGATACAGGTAAGATCACCGCCATCGGCGGCGCTGTGAGAAAGAGTGCCTTCAGCTACGGCATCCATGCATACTACAAAGCATCCATCTCCGGCACCGCCGAAGTTACCGCCGTAGGCGGCACCGGCGGCTCAATGAGCGCAAGCTACGGTGTGGGCTGCCCCAACACCGCAAATGTTCCGGTTACTGTCAGCGGCGGCACGCTGAACGCCGTCGCCGGTAAGACCGACGGCAACAGCTACGGCATAAATAATGCGGCCGGCAAAGTCGAGATCGGCAAAAGCAGCGTCGGCGGCACCGTTAACGCCGTGGGCGGTGCGGCGGCGACCTACAGCAGCGGTGTCTACGGCGGCACCGTCACGGTCGGAAGCGGCACGCTCAATACCGTCGGCAGTATCTCAAGCAGTATCAGCAGCGGGATACAGCTCGGCAAGTCCCTGAATGTCTCCGGCGGAACAGTGACCGCTTCGGGAGCAAACACTGCTATATATGGATATGGCGATAACAGCACCGTCAATATCTCCGGCGGCACCGTCACCGCTACAGGCGGCGAATATGGTCTCCACAGCTCTTCCGGCTCACTTGCCGGCGGCAGTTTCACCGGCGGCGAAGCGGCGGTCCGTCGTTGGGACGGCGTCAACGCCCTGCTGGCCTCCGGCTACAGCTACTTTGCTGGCGACAACCATCTCACCCCCGCCGACAGCGATGCCACCGTGGGCGAAGCCAATCAAACCGTGACGGTGAAGGAGGCTCCCATACCCCACATCCACCATAACTGCGGCGTGGCGAACTGCACCGACAGCACCCACAATCACAGCGAAGTGACTAAATGGGTAGAACTGACCGCAAGCGATTTGAGCAACGGAACTTTGTCGCTGGCGGACGGCAAAAGCTACTATCTCGGTGAGGACATCGCTGTTACCAGTACAATCACAATCAGTGGCACGGTCAATCTGTGCCTGAATGGTCATGTATTGTCTGGCAGCGGCAATCGCATAAGCGCAATCACCATACAAAAGAACGCTGTACTGAATCTCTGCGACTGTGGAGCAGAAGCGACGCATAAAATTACAAAAGGAGCACAACGGTGGTATTTAACAGATGAAGGAACTGATACCATCTATGGCGGCGTGATCGTAGGGGGCAGAGGTTCATATAGTGATGAAAGCGGCGGCGGCATAAAGATACAGGGCGGCCAGTTGAATATGTATGCCGGAAGCATCATTGGCGGTAATGTAGGAAAATTTGGCGGCGGTGTTTTTGTGACAAACAGCGGAGACACTAATGGTTCCTTTACTATGTATAATGGAACGATTGCCGGAAACTATGCTTACTGTTATGGAGCAGGCGTTTATGTGAAAAATGGCACATTCCGTTTGATCGACGGAAATATTACAGGGAATTACGCCGGACTTGGCGGTGGCGGTGTTTATGTCATCAGTTCTTCCAGTGTTTTCAATATGTCCGGCGGCAGTATCGACAGTAATAAGGCGAATAACAATGGCAGTGC
Source organism: Clostridia bacterium (assembly GCA_017410585.1). Lineage (GTDB taxonomy): Bacteria > Bacillota > Clostridia > Oscillospirales > Acutalibacteraceae > RGIG426. Next base: position 565 of record JAFQQM010000063.1, on the reverse strand, counting down.
AGGTGTAACAGTATTGGATGGACTTTATAATTTGTCCGGTGGTAAAGTCATTAACAATAAACACCTTTGGGAAGCCGCCGGATGGGGCGGCATCTACATAGACGGCGAATTTAAGTTGTCCGGAGCGCCGGAGATCAGCGGCAATACTTCCACCTACTATGACACAGGAGGAAATATTTTTCTTTGTGATGATAGAGTTATTACGATTGAAGCAGCGCTTTCCAATACTACTCCGATCGGCGTGGTAATGGAAAACCACACAGGTGTCTTTACTGGCGGTGGTGAGAACTATCAAGCAAAATTCTATAGCGAAGAAGGCTATAATGTAGTGCTGGATGGGGCGGGAAATCTGATGTTGGCGGAGCATGTCCACGACTACACCTACACCGTGAACACCGAAAATGCGGCGCAGATTATTGAATCCTGCACCTGCGGTCACGAAGAGACTGCAACCGTTTCTGGACCTACCGGTACTATCGTGTATGACGGCACCGAGAAGAAGGGCGCAACCGTTTCCTATTCTACCGGTTGGCTGGGCGGTACTTTGACCGTGACTTACCAGAAC
>JAFQQM010000062.1 GCA_017410585.1 Clostridia bacterium | reverse complement strand
CATCACCGCGCGAAGCGTGGTGCATATCATCAGCCCCTTTGGGGCTGTATCTCATCACGCTTTAGCGTGCATCTATCTGCGGCTTGATGATATACAACACTTCGTGTTGGTGATATGCAATTCCTGCGGAATTGATGATATACACGGCTTTCGCCGTGATTTATGTGAGAGTTCGAAGTCATACGCAAAACTTACAAAAATATCTTTTTCGTAGTCCTTACACAAACAAGCCGCCTCACCCGAGGCGGCTTGTTGCGTTTGGTGTTCATACTTGATTTGCTGTTTAATGTATGCTACAATGACTATATTCGGATATATCACAGAAAGGTGGTGTTCCTATGGAATATATCGTCCGCGCGTTACCCTTTGTTCTGATACCCTTGATAGTCAACGGCGTCTTTGCTTTTTTACGCCGACCCCAAAAAATCGAACAGGGAAAAGTTCACCTCCCTGCTTTCTTTGCCATTTTAGGTGCTATCTGTTCTGCTTTCTTTTTAATTCCTGCGGCGATTACCGCTTTTTCTGATGTAGATGTGTGGGTGCCTATTCTGTTTTTTAGTTTTTCCTTGTTGGGGGCATCCTTAATTATTGGCTTCTTCAATTGTCGGATTTCTTATGACGAGGAACACTTTGTTGCCAAAAACTTTTTCGGTGTCAAGCGGAAGGTTACTTACGATCAAGTGACCGCTATAAAAGAAAATATGCACGAAACGTACATTTATCTTGGCAAACGAAGAGTTATGGTCGATAAATTTTCTATCGGGGGACGAGATTTTATTAACCTTGTTAAGAGGAAATACAGAACGCTTCATAATGGACAAAATCTTCCCCAAATAGCGAAAACCAAGAATGATATTTTTAACGGGCATGTAAGAGACACAACCGGCTTCTATGTTGCATATAGTTTGATATTTTTTCTTTTGGTTGGATTTATTATATTTTCAATTTGTGATATTTACATACCCAAAAACGAGAATAACACGATTGAACAAACTGTCACTTTTCTATCTTGCGATTCAGAAAGAGATAAGGTGATATTAACTTCTGCGAATGGTGATATTTATAAAATTTCCTATGCCGCCGAACAGATTAATTTCAAGGAAATTCTATCCGTTTGTGACGGAAAATCAAAGGTAACAACCTATTCTAAAGAGGTTACACCTGATGATGAGGAAGATTATTATTCAATAAAAGCAATTAAATATAATGATCGTTATCTTTTGAGTTTTGAAGAAGAAAATCAATTGTATAGACAAGAAAGTTGGCCGTTTCTCGCCCTCTTTTCGGTTCTGCTTTTATTTTGGGTAGCGTGTATTGTCGCTTCCATTATTGTTGGCAGAAATCCCCAAAAATTCAGCAAAAAAGTAGTTAGGCTCTTTTTTAAGGACGGATATATAACATACTGATATACGCCAAACAAGCCGCCTCATCCGAGGCGGCTTGTTTTTTTCTCCTCTCGTAAGCGGGGGCGGCGAGACGAAAGTTCCCGCCCCGATTTGCGGTTCCTTTCTTGACAAAGGCGGGGGAGTTTATTATAATACTATATTGGACTATTATGTGAGGGAGGCGCTTTCGTTATGGATAATCGTCCGATCGGCGTATTCGATTCCGGTCTCGGCGGCTTGACCGCCGTGCGACGCTTGGAAAAGTTGTTGCCGCAGGAACGCATCGTATATTTCGGCGATACCGGCCGCGTACCGTACGGTAACCGCGGCGAGGACGTGATCACGCGCTATGCCGCGCAGGATTGCCGGTTTCTGCTTTCGCAGGACGTGAAAATGATCATTGCCGCCTGCGGCACGGTCAGTTCGGTGGCGCCGCAGGTCCTCACTTCGTTGCCGGTCCCCGGTTTCGGGGTGGTCGAGCCGACCGCCAAGGCGGCGGTGGCCGCCACCAAAAACGGCAAGATCGGTATCATCGGTACCGCCGCTACGGTCAAATCCGGCTCGTATGCCAAGGCAATCGCCGCGCTGGCGCCGGAGGTGACCGTGTTTGGGCGGGAGTGTCCGCTGTTCGTGCCGTTGGTCGAAAACGGTTGGATCGGCGAGGACGATGCCGTGGCGGCGTTGACCGTCGAGCGGTATCTGCAACCGCTTAAAGAGCAAGGGATCGACACCCTCATTCTCGGTTGCACCCATTTTCCGTTGCTCATCCCCCACATCCGCGCCTATCTGGGCGAAGGGGTGGCGCTTATCTCCGCCGGTGACGAGGCCGCCAAGGCCTGCGCGACGGCATTGGCCGAGGCGGATGCCTTGGCCGATCCGTCCCAGACGGGCGAGACCGCCTTTTACGTCAGCGACAAATCCCAAAATTTCGCCGCGGTGGCGGAGATCTTCCTCGGCCGACCGGCCGCGGAGCATATCCACCGCGTGGATATCGATTCGCTTTGAGGTGGACCGTATGAAAGTATGGATCGCCTTGGACAATCACATCGTCTTTGACGGCGAAACGGACAACGTCGGGGTCGAGGTGCAGGGAGAACTGACCCGCGTGGCGGACAGCGTCGTACTGCATTACGAAGAGATCGGCAGTGACGGCGATCGCACCGACGTGCAGATCACCGTTTCGGAAGAGCGGGTCAGTATCCGGCGGATGGGGCCGGTCTCGTCGCTGATGATCCTGCAGACCGGTATCCGGCATTCCTGCTTGTTTCGCACACCGGCGGGCATTCTGAATATGGATGCGCTGTTGCTGGAATGTGAGCGTGAGGACGACGGCGGCGGGCATCTCCGTTTTGGTTGGCATTATTCGTTATACGTGGGGCCGGACGCACCGGCGGATCATCACATGACCGTCACCGTCCGTCCGATGGAATAAAAGGAGTTTACTTATGACTACAGTTCAACTTGCTGAAAAACAACTGCGCGATTGCGTCGCGGCGGCGGTGGCGGCGGCGGTGGCCGCCGGTGAACTGCCGGAGGCGGCGTTGCCGGAGTATCGCATCGAGGTGCCGAGTGACCGTCAGCACGGGGATCTCGCCGCCAACGTGGCGATGGTCTCCGCCCGTGCGTTACGCAAAGCGCCGCGTCAGATCGCAGAGAGCATCGTGGCGCATCTTTCGCTGGACGGCACCTTCCTCGAAAAAGCGGAGGTGGCCGGTCCCGGATTTTTGAATTTCTTCCTTTCCCCCGCCTACTACGGCGCGGCGGTGGCGGAAGTGTTGGACAAGGGTGACGATTACGGTCGCAGTGACTACGGCAAGGGCGAAAAGGTGATGGTGGAGTTTGTGTCCGCCAACCCGACCGGTCCGATGCACATGGGCAACGCCCGTGGCGGTGCGCTGGGCGATTGTCTCTCCGCCATTATGGACGCCGCCGGCTACGACGTGTGGCGTGAGTTTTACATCAACGATGCCGGCAACCAGATCGAAAAATTCGGGTTGTCGCTGGATATCCGTTATCAGCAGCATTTCCGCGGCGAGGACGCGGTGGAACTGCCGGAAGACAGTTACCACGGCGACGATATCAAGGTCCATGCGGAGGGATTTGCCGCTCTGTACGGTGACAGTTATCTGGACAAGCCGGAGGCGGAACGTCGCGCGGCGTTGGTCAAGTATGCGTTGCCGCTGAACATCGACAAGATGCACAGCGATCTGGAAAAATACCGCATCACCTACGACCGTTGGTTTGAGGAATCCACCCTGCACCACAGCGGCGAGTTGCAGGAAGTGGTGGATATTCTCACCGCCAAGGGGCTGACCTACGAGAAGGAAGGCGCGCTGTGGTACAAAAACGCCGAAGTGCTGACCAAGAAACTGTTGGCGGAAGGCAAAACGCAGGCGGAGATCGATAAGTTGGAACTGAAAGACGACGTATTGGTACGCCAAAACGGTAACCCGACCTATTTCACCGCCGATATCGCCTACCACCGCAACAAGTTCCGCCGCGGGTTTGACCGTTGCATTGACGTATGGGGCGCCGACCATCACGGTCACGTAGCCCGTATGAAGGGCGCGATGGATGCCATCGGTGAGGACGGCGACAAGTTGGAAGTCGTGCTCATTCAGTTGGTACGACTGATGCGGGACGGCGAAGTGGTGCGGATGTCCAAGCGCACCGGCAAGGCCATCCAGTTGGCGGATCTGCTCGACGAAGTCCCCGCCGATGCCGCCCGTTTCTATTTTAACCTGCAATCCCCGCAGATCCGGATGGATTTTGATCTCGGTCTGGCGATCGAGCAATCCTCGCAAAATCCGGTGTACTACGTACAGTACGCCCACGCGCGCATCTGTTCCATCTTCCGCAAGTTGGCGGAGGAAGGCATCACGCCGCGTCGGTGCTCGGCAGAGGAACTGGCGTTGCTCACCGCGCCGGAAGAAAAGGAACTCATCCGCTTTATCGCTTCCTTCACGCAGGAACTGATCGACGCCGCCGAAGCGCGCGATCCGGCGCGTTTGACGCGGTATTGCTCCGAACTGGCCACTCTGTTCCATAAATTCTACAACGCCTGCCGCGTCAAGGGCGAGGACGAATCGCTGATGCAGGCGCGTCTGGCGCTGTGCGATGCCGCCCGCATCACCCTGCGCCGCGGTCTGACGCTGCTCTCGGTCTCGGTGCCGGAGAAAATGTAAAGCACAAATAAAAATCCCCCCCGCATAGCGGGGGGGATTTCATTTTCGCTCATAGCCCTATACGATACCGGCGGCGCACAAGTGCGCTTTTTATTGGCCTGCCAGCCACGCACCGGTTGCCGACCACCCATAAATGGGTTGTCAGTCTTTGTCGGCTCCCCTTGTCAGGGGAGCTGTCGGCGGCAGCCGACCGAGGGGTAGTCTTTCGTTTTCTCTCCCTCCGTCTTTTTGCTTCGCAAAAATCCACCTCCCTCGTCAGAGGGAGGCATAACATAAAACACTTTCTGCGTCTGCCTTTGATTTCTACGATTTCTGTTCATCGCTAAAGCTCTTTTGAACCACGCGACTATCGCGTGGTTTTTTTTATTCCACACCGCGGCGGTACAGACCGCGGGTGATCTGCGGCGGGTTTGGCCCGCCTTCGCGGTAGGTATGCAGGATCTGCGCCACCTCGGCGGGGGTCTCGTCGGTGAAATGCAACAGCCGGAAATCCAGCGGCGGCAGTTCGGGCAGTTTGTCCGCCCACCACAGCGGGGCGGAGTTGAGTACCTCTACCTGCGTTTTGCGGGTGCATTCCAGCGGGAAGCGAACGCCCAACCGATCGACCAGCGCGCCGGTATGACCGTCGCACCCGTCACAACCGCGAGTCTCGCGGCGAGGGCAGTTTCGCACCAGCATCAGCGGTTGCCGCCCGTATACCAGCGCACCGATCTCGCCGTCCCACGGCTGGCGCATCTGCGTCCAAGTCAGTTCCTGCGACAAGGTGGCGGCGGCAAGTCCCAGCCGCTGATACGCCGCCAGCGTGCCGGTGTTGGTGACGTTTAGGCCAAACCCGCCGATCGGTTGCAGACCCGCCTCGACCGCCAACGGAATGGCACCGATATTGCCGCACAGCGCGCAGGTGGCGCCGGCCGACTTCGCTTCCGCCAAGCGACGGCGAACGGTATCTTCCATTCCCCAGAGCGCACGGGGGATCTCCACGCCGACGGGCAACTGCTGTGACCATTTTCCCAACAACAGCGGGTCGGTATCCAACGGGAAAAACACGCGATCTGCCAAAGCGGTGACCGCCGCGGTCATTTGAGAAGCATCCGACAGCCGCAACCACCATTCCCCCTTGCGGGGACGATCGGCGGCCGGCAAAGTCGGCTCACACCGCCACGTGATGGGGCGAAGTTTGCTCCGCTCTTCCGAAAGGGCGGCCAGCGCCGCACGGCGCAACGCATTGAGCGCCGACGAAGGCAGGGTCAGCCCTTCCTCGATATCGGCGGTCAGGTCGGTCAGTCTATAGGGCGTACCGCCCGTCTTGCCGAGTTGCTGACCCACGCGGTCGGCGCTCATCGGGCGGTCGGATATCTGCGGAACGTCGCCGGTCACCGTCACGGTATGACCGTCCGCATCGGTCACGGTCAGTAAGGACGGCTGTCCTTCCGCCAAGGTCAGCGCAAAGCGCACCGGCACCCGCGAAAACTCGTTGCGGTACAGCGATTGTAAACCGGAATGTACCCCCGATCCGGCGGTGACATCCTCTTTACGACGGGTACCAAACATCTCTTTTCGGTTGCCACAGTAATAACCGTCTGTAAAACCAGACCGCGAAAATACAGATTGTAAATCGTTTTTGAGGGTTTCGGGCACGTTTTCGCCGTCTAATGCCATTCGATAGGCGGTGCAGGCGGCGGCTACGTACTCGGGGCGCTTGCGCCGTCCTTCGATTTTGCAAGAATCTACCCCCAACTCTGCTAATTCGGTCACACGGTGGAGAAGGGACAGATCCTTAAGGCTTAAGGCGGCGTGTTGCCCTTCGCAGGCGCGGCCGGCCGACTCGGCGGGAGTAAACGGCAAGCGGCAGGTCTGGGCACAGAGGCCGCGGTTGCCGCTACGGCTGCCGAGCATCGCCGAGAAATAGCATTGACCGGACACGCTCATACACAGCGCGCCGTGGATAAAGACCTCCGTCTCCGCGCCTTGACCGACGCAAGCGGCGATCTCCTCTTTGGACAGTTCACGCGACAGCACCACGCGGGCAAAGCCGAGCGCCGCCAGCGCACGGACGCCGGCGGGGGTGTGGCAGGAGCATTGGGTGGAGGCGTGCAGGGTCATTTCCGGCGCGGCCTCGCGGATAGCGGCCGCCAGACCGAGGTCCTGCACGATCAGCGCATCCACACCGCAGGCGCAGGCCTCTTTGGCGGTGGCCAGTGCCGCCGTCATCTCCTCCTGCCGAACCAATGTGTTGAGCGCCAGATGAACAGCCACACCACGAAGATGACACTCCCGGACAACGTCCGCGAGTGTCATACTTCCGAAATCATTCGCATGTTGGCGGGCATTGAACTTGCCAATGCCCAGATAGACGGCATCCGCGCCGGTGCGTAGCGCGGCGGTCAGCATCTCGGCGGACGCGACCGGCGCTAACAGTTCGGGGCGGGGCATCAATAGCGGCGAGCGGCTTCCAACTCGCGGCGCAGGCGATCCGCCTCGCGGCGGGCATTGTCCGCTTCCATACGGGCGCGGGCATTGTCGTCGAGATAACTCTTCATCTGTGCGCGCAGGTTATCGGCGGCCGCTTCCGCCTTCTTCGCCTCGTCCATGCAGTTGAGTGCGCAAAGGACAGCCGCCATCGTGGTGGACACGCGCGGGTTCTTCAGCATCTCGCGCATACGGCTATCCACTTCGGCGCCCAGTTCGTTCATGTACGCAACCGACTCGTCGGACACCAGGCTGTAACTGCCGCCGGCAATGGTCAGATTTACTTTATTAGCCATCGTAAGCACTCCTTTTCGTTATTTCATCAGTTGGTGAGCCGTCAGCCACGCACCGACGGTGGTCTCCTCGCGGCGAGCGATCGCACGCAGATCGAGATACAGACGGTGGTCAGCATCGCGCAACGCCATCGCGGTGGGGACGCCCTGCGGGAATGCCGCCTTAACACGGGCTTCCACTTCGGCGGTATCGCCTGCCGCGGCGGACGGGCGACCACCCTTGGTGCGCTGGTAGGTGAAACCGCCGCGCGCAAAGAACGCGTCGAGATCGCCCTCGTCGCCGGTCAAACGGCGCAGTTCCGCACCGCGCTCCGCCAGTTTCTTGTGGCCGGTATTCAGGCGGGTGATCACGCCATCCGGATAGATCTCGCGCAGGCGGGCAAAATAACGGTCCAGTTTGCGCTGCAACGCCTCTTCGGTCAGCGCTTTTTCCTCAGCGGGAACGGCAACCGGCGCCGCGGCCTCCACCGCCACGGGGGCCGATTCCGGCTGAGCGGCGGGGGCAGTTTCTTGTACTTCTTCTTTGGGTTCGTTTACGGGGGTGGGGGTAGTTTGGGGTTTACGACCAAACAAACGATCAAAAAGACCCATAAACAGTCCTCCTTTTGTGATATTGTACCCCTATTATACACCAAGTATTTTCAAAAATCTACCCTTTTCTTCAAAATTTTTCAAAAAAATTACCCCTTATTTTTTGTACAATTTGCAAAAAAGATGGAGTAAAAATCCAAGTAGGTGTAGACTTTTTGGGCGCGGTGTGGTAGAATAGCGATATATATCGGTTAAATTGGGCGCGTGTGCGCGCTTTTAAAGAAAGGAGATACGGCGATGAAAAAGGTTTCGGTATCGCTGGTATCGTATAACAGCGGCGACGTGATCGAAGCGGCGCTTACTTCGCTGTTCCGCGAGGTGACCGGCGTGGAACTGGCGGTCTACGTGGTAGATAACGGCGGGTCGGACGGTACTGCCGGTCGGGTACGGGACAAGTTTCCGCAGGTGACCGTGCTGGATCTGAAGGAAAACCGCGGCTTTGGCGGTGGACACAACGCCGTATTGCCGTTGCTGGACTCCGACTACCATCTCATTTTAAATCCCGACGTCATTTTTACCTACGATGCGCTGACGCCGCTTTGCGAGTGGCTGGACGAGCACGGTGACACCGTGTTGGTGACACCGCTCATATTAAATGCGGACGGCACGGTACAGCAGGTACCGCGTCGGTTGCCCAAGCGGCGGTATATGTACTCTCGCCCGCTGGCGCGGTTCGGGGGAGTTTTTCGCAAATGGCGCGAGGAATACACAATGAACGGCAGCCGTTTTGACGGCCCGACCGATATTACCTTCTGCACCGGCTGTTTTATGGTGGTGCGGACCGACGTTTACAAGCAGATTGGCGGATTTGATGAGGATTTCTTCCTCTATTGCGAGGATGCCGATCTCTCCCGCCGGTTGTCCGCTTACGGACGATTGGTCTGTCTGCCGCAACACAGCGTCACCCACGGTTGGGAGCGCGGCAGCAGCAAGAGCGGCCACCTGCGGAAACTGCATCTGCAGGCGATGGAGACCTATTTTGCCAAGTGGAAAAACCGCGAGGCAAGCGTTTTTTGCGATGACACGGTATCGGTGGTGATGGCGTCTTACAACGGCAACGCCTACATCCGTCAGCAGATCGAATCCATCCTGCCGCAGTTGCGGGAGGGGGACGAACTGTTGGTTTCGGACGACGGTTCGACCGATAGCACGCGGGAAACGGTGGCGGCGATGGCCGCCGAAGACAGCCGCATCCGTTTGATCGACGGCCCGCACGCAGGCGTCATCCGCAATTTTGAGCAGGCGCTCAAAGCCGCCAAAGGCGACGTACTGTTCCTCTGCGATCAGGATGACGTTTGGTACGGCGACAAAGTGGCGGCCGTGCTGCAGAAATTCCGCCAAACCGGTGCGGTCTTGGTACTGCACGACGCTCGGTTGACCGACGGCGACTTGAACGAAACAGCCCCCTCTTATTTTGCCGCTCACGGCACCAAGGCAGGGTACTTTAACAACTGGCTGAAAAACGGATTTGTCGGTTGTCACATGGCGTTTCGTCGGGAACTGCTGGACGTGGCTCTCCCCTTCCCCGACGATCTGCCGATGCACGATCAGTGGCTGGGGTTGCTGGCCGAAAAACGCGGCGGCGTGGGACGCATCAGCCGTCCGCTTTCCGATTACCGGCGGCACGGACAGACCGTGACTTCGGTAGAGAAACACGGCAAGATCACCGATATGATCAAAAACCGGCTGGCGATCGCCAAGGCGATCGCAAAACGGCTGAAATAAAAGGAGAGGAGGCGTGGCTGTGGGTACCACGGTGTATGCGTTGTTGGTCATCTACCAGAAAAACGGCGAACAATCGGCGGCATGTGAGAGTTTACGGCGCGCCGGTAACCTCAACGTGTTGGTGGTTGACAACAGCGAACAGGATTTTGATAACGAGGCATACTGCCGCGAACGCGGCTGGCAATATCTGCGGATGCCGGGTAACAGCGGTCTGAGCAAGGCGTATAACGCCGGTATCGACCGCCTGCGCGGGGTGGCGGATTACGTCATTTTGCTGGATGACGATACCACCCTCGGCAAGGCGTATATCGGGGCGTTGCATTACGCGGTCTGCATCTCACCCGAGACCCGCATCTTCCTGCCGACCGTGCGGGATCGCGCCGGTCTGCTCTCTCCCTGCCGTGTGCCGCGTTTCGGCGTGCATCGCGCCAGCGACCCGACCAACATCCCCCAAGACGAGATCTCGGGCATCAATTCGGGGATGGCCATTGCGATGTCCATCTTTGACGATTACCGCTACGACGAACGGTATTTCCTCGATTTCATCGACCACGCCTTTTTGCGTGAGATGCGCTCCCGTGGGGAACCGATCGGACTGCTGGACGTGGAACTGACCCAGCGGTTTTCCGGCAGTGACAGCGGCACGCGAGAATCGGCGCTTAAGCGGTTTAAGTCCTACCGCAAGGACTGCCGCATCTATTACAGCAACAACTGGCTGGGGCGGCTGTATTACCCGCTGGCCATCACGCGGCGGCGGTTGGGATTATCCCGACAACTGGCGCGCGCCAAACGACAGAAGAAAAACGACCGATAAGAGAAAGGTGTTGTCATTATGAAAGGTATCATCCTCGCCGGCGGTGCCGGCACGCGACTGTATCCCTCCACACTGGCGGTATCCAAGCAGATGCTGACGGTGTACGACAAGCCGATGATCTATTACCCGCTCTCCACACTGATGCTGGCAGGGGTACGGGAAGTGCTGATCATCTCCACCCCGCGTGATCTGCCGATGTACCGTGAACTGCTCGGCACCGGCGAAAAACTCGGGATGCGCTTTGAATACGTGGTGCAGACCGCACCGCGCGGACTGGCAGAGGCGTTTATCCTCGGTAAAGACTTTATCGGGGACGATTCGGTCTGTTTGGTGTTGGGGGATAACATCTTCTACGGCTACAGTTTCTCCGCCCGTCTGCAGGCGGCGGCCGCCCGTACCGAAGGGGCGACCATCTTCGGTTATCACGTCTCCAATCCGGAAGACTTCGGCGTGGTGGAATACGACAGCGATTGGAACGTGCTGTCCATTGAAGAAAAACCGAAAAAGCCGAAGTCCCACTATGCGGTACCGGGCCTGTATTTCTACGATAACGACGTGGTGGAGATCGCCGCCAACATCCAACCCTCGGCACGCGGCGAGTTGGAGATCACCGACGTCAACAACGAGTATCTCCGCCGCGGCAAGTTGAAAGTGGAACTGCTCGGGCGCGGTATGGCTTGGCTGGATACCGGCAACCATCGCGCTATGCTGGCGGCGGCTAACTTCGTCGAGACGGTGCAGACCCGTCAGGGGCTGTACATCTCCTGCATTGAAGAGATCGCCTACCGGCGCGGTTTCATTACCCGCGAACAGTTGCGGGAACTGGGTACGGCTCTCAAGTCGACCGAGTACGGACAGTACATTCTGAAGGTTGCCAACGGAGAGGTGGAGTAAATGAAACTGCTGATCACCGGTGCCAAGGGGCAACTCGGTTGGGAACTGCAGCAGGTGCTTGCCCGCGGACAAGCCGATATCGGCAAGTTGCCGGAAATTTATGCCGGCGCGGAGATCGTGGCGGTGGACGTGGATACGCTGGATATCACCGACCGCGATGCGACGCTGGCGTTTGTGAAAAAAGTCACTCCGGCAGTCATCTTTAACTGTGCGGCGTATACGCAGGTGGATGCCTGCGAAGAAAACGAAGCGGTCGCGGATAAGGTCAACGGCGACGGTGTACGGCACTTGGCGGAGGCGGCCGAAGCGGTCGGTGCCAAACTGGTACACGTCTCCACCGATTACGTCTTCGACGGCAAAGGCACCTCACCCTACCGTGAGGATGACCCCACCGACCCCGCCACCGCCTACGGACGCACCAAGGTCCACGGTGAACAGGCGGCACTCTCCGTCTGCAGCCGCAGTTTCGTCTTGCGGACGGCGTGGCTATACGGGCCGGGCGGACCGAATTTTGTCAAAACGATGTTGCGATTGGGCAGCAGCCGCGACACGGTCACGGTGGTGTGCGATCAGGTGGGCAGTCCTACCTATACCGAAGATCTCGCGTGGACCATGCTGGCATTGGCCGTCACCGATGCCTACGGCATCTACCACGTGACCGGCGGCGGTCAGTGCAGTTGGTGTGAGTTTGCCACCGCCATTATGGCGAAGGCACAAAACGGCTGTACGGTACAGCCTTGCACGTCGGCCGAATATCCGAGCAAGACCCCGCGTCCGGCGTATTCCGTGCTGGGGCACGGAGCGTTGCAAGCGGTGGGGCTGGATCGGATGCGACCTTGGGAAGAAGCGCTGGACGCGTATTTCAAACGGACGGAGGAAAAACAATGAAAAATATTCTGGTGACCGGCGGTGCCGGTTTTATCGGCTCGAATTTCATTCACTATATGCTGGGGGCGTATCCGGACATCCGCATCGTCAACGTCGACGTGCTGACCTATGCGGGCAACCCCGAAAATCTCATAGCGGTGCAGGATGATCCCCGCTACGTATTCCTGCACGCCGATATCGGCGATACCGCCAAAATGAAGGCGGCGTTTGCGGACTACGACATCGACACGGTCATCCATTTTGCGGCCGAGTCGCACGTGGACCGTTCCATCACCGATCCGGATATCTTCGCCCGCACCAACGTGATGGGCACTCTCAATCTGCTCAACTGCGCCAAAGCGGCGTGGCAGATCGGGGACGATCAGTACCGCGAGGGCGTCCGCTACGTGCAGGTGTCCACCGACGAGGTGTACGGCTCACTGGGCGCGGAGGGATTTTTTACCGAAACGACCCCCCTTTCTCCGCATTCGCCCTATTCGGCAAGCAAAGCCAGCGCCGATCTGTTCGTCAAAGCGTACGCCGATACTTACAAACTGCCGGTGTGCATCACCCGCTGTTCCAATAACTACGGTCCCTACCAGTTCCCCGAAAAACTTATTCCGCTCATCCTGCGTAACACGCTGATGCATAAGGAACTGCCGGTGTACGGCGACGGTCTGCAGGTGCGGGATTGGCTGTACGTGGAAGACCATTGCCGTGCCATCGATCTGGTGGCGCGCCAAGGCCGTCTGGGTGAGGTATATAACGTGGGCGGTCACAACGAACGCACCAACATTCAGATCGTTAAGACCATCATTGACTACGTCCGCGAAAAGGCGGATCCGACGGTGGGCGAGCATCTCATCCGTCACGTGACCGACCGCAAGGGCCACGACCGCCGCTACGGTATCGATCCGACCAAGATCCATGAGGAACTCGGTTGGTTGCCGACCACCACCTTCGAAGTGGGTATCCGCAAGACGTTGCAATGGTATCTCGATAACCCCGAATGGGTCGAGCACGTAACCAGCGGTGCCTATCTGGCCTACTACGACAAGATGTACGGCAACCGCTGACAGGGGGATATTATGGGAAAACTGACAGTAGAAAAAACACCGATCGACGGAGTGGTGATCGTCACCCCCGCCGTCTACGGTGACGAGCGCGGTTATTTTACCGAGACGTATAACGAGCGCGATTATGCCGAAGCGGGCATTGACGTCCGCTTCGTGCAGGATAATCAATCCCGTTCCCGCCGCGGCGTACTGCGCGGATTGCATTTCCAAAAAAACTACCCCCAATCCAAACTCGTCCGCGTATTGGAAGGGGAAGTGTTTGACGTGGCGGTGGATCTCCGCCCCGAAAGCCCTACCTACGGGCAATGGGTCGGCGTGTTGCTGACCGCCGAAAATCACAAGCAATTCTTTGTGCCGCGTGGGTTTGCCCACGGCTTTTTGGTGCTCTCCGAGACCGCCACCTTCGCCTACAAGTGCGATGAATTCTATCATCCCGAGGACGAGGGCGGTCTGGCTTGGAACGATCCGACCGTCGGCGTTGCGTGGCCGATCACGCCGGATATGGAGCTGCTGCTTTCCGAAAAGGATCGTCGGCAGCCGACCTTACGGTGAGCGGCGAAAAGCGGCAGGGGCTGACCCTCGGCGGGTTATCGAAGCGGTTTGCCGGCGATTTCGGCTTTAAAGCCTTGACCGAACTGGTCAGCGCCGTTTTCGGGCTGTATTGCTTTGCGATCCTCTCCCGCTTGCTCGGTGACAGCGGCGAATACGCGGTGTTAAACCAAACGGTGGCGATGTCCACCCTGCTGGTGCCGTTGCTGTTGGTGCGCGCCAATACGGCGCTTTGCGTATTCGTCCCCGGTGACAAGGATCAAAGCCGTGTTCGCAGCCGCTTTTTTATGACCCTGCTGGTGGCGTTACTCTGTTGCGGAATGCTGTGTATACCGGCGTATATCTTTAACCAAAATATCACCCTCTTTTTGTGGGGCGACGCTTCTTACAGCCATCTCGTTCCGCTATTGGTACTGTATTTTTCGGTGATGGCGCTTTCCTCGCTGTGTCAATCGTTTTTGCAGGCGACCGGTCATCAGAAAAAGGCCAACGTCTTCGTGCTGTTGCGTTGCGGTTTCAATGCCACCGGTTTTACGCTGTTGGCCTTCGGGCACAGCGGGGATGCCACCGTGTTGCGCCAAGCGCTTTGGATCTATATCCTTACCGAGTCGATCCTGTTTGTGGCGCAGTTTATCCTGCTGTTGGTGGATTGGCGCGGGGTGCGTCTGTCCCTTCGGGCGGCGGATATCCGCCCGTTATACCGGTATGCTCTGCCGCTGTTGCCGGTGACGGTGATGGCGTGGCTCAACAGTTTTATCGGGCGGTTTTTGCTCAACCATCTGATTCAAGATGAACTGCGCTCGGCCAGTATCTACGGCTTTTACGATGCGCTGACCTCGCGGGCGTTTTTGATCAACGCCGTGTTGGTCTCCACCGTGTTTCCGTATATTGCCAAAGCGTGGAACCAGCACGACCGCAAGCAGGTCATCGGTTACCTGCACAAATCGTTTAATATCGGTCTGTTCGCCGCTGTTCCCATTCTGTTCGGCATCGTGCTGATCTGCCCCACCCTCATCCATTGGATGGCGGACGGCAACTATCCCACCGACCGCACGCTCTTGTTGGTGCTGTGTCTGGCGCAACTTTGCCAGATGCTGTATATGAATTTCTCGTACCTTATCGATCTGTCGCGCCAATCGCAATGGTATAACAGTATCTTTGCGGTCTCCTGCGCGGTCAACGTGTTGTTGTGTCTGGTGCTGGTACCGGAGATCGGTTACGTCGGCGCCGCGGTGGGTCTGCTCTGTTCGTACGGTCTGCAATTGGCGATTGCCGCCGGTATCAGTTATCATCTGGCGGGTATTTCGGTCGCACCAAGCCTGTTGCAGGCCGCCAAAGCGGTATTCTCCGCCTGCGTGATGTACGCGGTGTGCCATCTGCTGTACTATCGCGGACAGGTGCACCCGGTCGGCGGCGTATGGGAGTGTCTGCTGACCGTCGTCACCGGCGTGGTAGTGTATTTTGCCTGCCAATGGCTCCTCTGCCGGCTGACCAAAACCAAACTAATCTGAAAGGATGATCCCCTATGATTCGACCGTTTATGCGTTTTCCCGAAGGGCGCGAACGCGCGCTGACCCTCAGTTACGACGATGCCGTTCATCAGGATAAAAAGTTGATCGACATCATGAACCGCCACGGTATCAAAGGCACCTTTAACGTCAACACCGGTAACCCGTATTGGCGGGGCGAGGGCGGCGGCCATCATTTCTGCATCCGCGAGATGAAGGAATGGTATCTCGACAACGGTCACGAAGTGGCCGTCCACGCGGTCAGTCATCCGTTTTTGGAGCAACTCCCCACCGCCTCGGCGTTGATGGAAGTGCTGGAGGACCGCCGCAATCTGGAGCAGGAGTTGGGAATCATCGTACGCGGTATGGCGTATCCGATGGGTACCACCGACGACGAATTGGTGGAAGCACTCGGTCACAGCGGTATCGCCTACGCCCGCACCATCGTATCGACCGGACGGTTTGATGTCCCCACCGATTGGTTGCGGATGCCCGCCACCTGCCACCACAACGACCCGCGACTGATGGAACTGTGGGAGCAGTTTATGGCACCGTATGCCAACTCGCGGAAAACGCCGCGGCTGTTCTACCTGTGGGGTCACGCCTACGAATTCGATAACAACGACAACTGGGACGTGATCGAAAAATTCTGCGAGACCGCCGGCGGTCACGACGAGGTGTGGTACGCCACCAACATCGAGGTATACGATTACGTGCAGGCGTACGAGCGACTGCAATGGTCGGTGGATATGAAGCGGGTGTATAATCCCTCGGTCATCCCCGTTTGGTTTTATGCCACCGAATGGCCGTCCAACACCACCGGCTGTTACGTGGTACGACCCGGCGAGACGCTGGAACTGAAATAATAATAAAAAAAGAAGGGTATCTCTCGATACCCTTCTTTTTTATTCCGCCAGTTTGGCTTTGGCTTTTTCGAGTAGCGGGAACAGCACTCCGCCGACTGCGTTGCCGGCGGTGATGACCAGTAGCCGCAACAGACTGCCGAGCGGATCGGTCAGCAACCGACCGGAAAGACTCCAGTAAAACATATCCGCCACGCTGTGTTCCGTTCCGCACAGGATAAACACCGCCACGCCGAGAAACAGCGCGAGGTATTTTCCGATTTCGTGGGGTATTTTTTGGTAACCGCTCACCGCGATATAAATGAAGATATTGCACAGCAGACCGAGGACAAAAAGGCTTAACAGGCTATCGGTCATCTTGACCGCCACCAATCCTGCGGCCGCCGTCTGCAGGGCGGAAGCGCGGGTGAGCGAAAACAACAGCGCCACCAGCCCGCCGCCGACGAAATTGCCGATCCAGACGGTCAGCAGTTCCAGCAGATAGGCGGGTTTGTTATCAAACAGCGCGCAGACCTTGCCGGTAAACAGGTGGAAGCCTTTGGTGCAGATGGTAAACAGCCCCACCGTAAACAGCAACGCGCCGACCACCGCCCCACCGGTGAAGGCATCCTTCAGCGACAGATACACCGCGCCGCCCAGACCGATACAGATACCGGCCAGCACCGCGGAAACAAACACGGATACATATTTTTTCATACGCGCCTCCTACAAGGTTATGGTGTTACTATACCATAAGCGAGCCGAACTCGCAACGGTTTTTTGAAAGAAAACGGCGCGATACGGCCTCTGATTGCTCGTCATACGCCAGTATGCGCTCGCAATCATCGTTGTCTCGCTAACCGTTTTCTTTTCAAAAAACTGCTTTGCACCGCCGGTCTTATGGATTTTGGGATGATTTTCGT